>NZ_JADIJM010000015.1:0-176381 GCF_017355315.1 Achromobacter sp. SD115
TCCCAAAAAACAAACCCCGCGACAGGCGCGGGGTTTGTTATGGGCTCAAGCGGGGCGATCAGCCGCGGCGATCAGCCGGCTTGGCGAAGCGCTTGGCGGGGCCGCCGGGGCGCTTGTCGAACGTGGGCTTGCCACGGAAACCGCCTTCCGGGCGGTCGCCGCCGCGGAAGCCGCCTTCACGCTGCGGACGGTCGCCGAAGCTGGGGCGGTCGCCGAAGCTCGGACGATCGCTGAAGCTGGGGCGCGAGTCACGGTCGCCGCCGCGGAAACCGCCTTCACGCGGGCCGCGCTCGCTGAACGGGCGGGCATCGCGCTGGGGGCGGTCGCCATAGCTGGGACGATCGCCGAAGCTGGGGCGCGAATCGCGGTCGCCGCCGCGGAAGCCGCCTTCGCGCTGGGGACGGTCACCGAAGGGACGGTTGCCCTGGTAGCCGCCTTCGCGCTGCGGACGGTCGCCGAAGCTGGGGCGATCGCTGAAGGAACGGGCCGGGCGGTCGCCGAACGGACGATTGCCTTGGTAGCCGCCTTCACGCGGGGCGCTGTCGCGATTGCCCTGGTAACCGCCTTCACGCGGCTTGAATTCGCCACGCGGGCCGCCGAAGGAACGGCCTTCGCGGTTGCCCTGGTAGCCGCCGCCGGGACGCTTGCCGTACGGCTTGCCGCCACCGCCGCCGCCAGTCGAGGGACGCGGGGTGCGCTTGGGTTCCAGGCCGGCGATCACTTCAGGCGTGATCGATTGGCCAATGTAGTGCTCGATGCGGCGGACCTTGTGGCGCTCGGAGTGCGTGGCCAGCGTGAAGGCCAGGCCGCTGCGGCCGGCGCGGCCAGTACGGCCGATACGGTGCACGTAGTCTTCGGCCTGCATCGGCAGGTCGAAGTTGACGGCGTGGCTGATGCCTTGCACGTCGATGCCGCGGGCGGCCACGTCGGTGGCAACCAGGATGCGCAGTTGGCCGCGTTGCAGTTGCGACAGCGTACGGGTGCGCTGGCGCTGGTTCATGTCGCCGTGCAGGGCGGCGGCGGCAAAGCCTTGGTCGGCCAGGCGGTCGGCCAGGTCGTCAGCGCCGCGCTTGGTCGACGTGAAGACGATGGCCTGGTCCAGAGCGGCGTCGCGCAGCACGTGGTCCAGCAGTTGCATCTTGTGGCTGGCATCGTCCGCGTACAGCAGGCTTTGCGTGATGTTGGTGTGCTTTTCCTTGGCGCCGGCCATTTCGATGCGCTGCGGATCGCGCATCATGCGCGCCGCCAGCTTGGCGATGGTGCCGTCCAGCGTGGCCGAGAACAGCAGCGTCTGACGGTCTTCCGGCAGGCGGCCGACGATGGTCTCGATATCTTCGATGAAGCCCATGTCCAGCATGCGGTCGGCTTCGTCCAGCACCAGCGTGTGCACGGTGTTCAGCTTGACGCGGCCCGAGTTCAGGTGATCGATCAGGCGGCCGGGGGTGGCGACCAGCACGTCCACGCGGCGCGACAGCGCCTTCAGCTGCGCGCCATAGGGCATGCCGCCCACGACGGTGGCAGTGCGCAGGTCGGCCAGCTTGCGGCCGTAGGTGGCGGTGGCGTCGGTGACTTGCAGGGCCAGTTCGCGGGTCGGGGTCAGCACCAGCACTTGCACGCCGACGCCCTTGTTGGCGGGCATCTGGGCAATACGGTGCAGGGCCGGCAGCATGAAGGCCGCGGTCTTGCCGCTACCCGTTTGCGAGGACACCATCAGGTCGTGGCCGGCCAGCGCTTGGGGAATGGCGGAGGCTTGGACGGGGGTGGGGGTGGAGAAGCCAGCTTCTTGGACGGCCGACAACAGAGCGGGCGCAAGACCCAGGGTTTCGAAAGACATTACTTTCCCTTGCCGCAATCAATGCGACGCAGTGCTTGGTCGGGCCAGGGGATTAGGCGGCCGGATCCAGGCGACGGTTGATGGAGCATCGTGCCGACCGGATCAACCATGCGCGTGGCGCGTTCTCGTGTACTGAGTGGAACGCAGGGCGAAAGGAAAGGGGTCAGGAATCGATGATAGTTCGGCATGGGGCCGGGGCTGTTACCCGGCGAACTGCGAAAACTTCCGCTAAATCAAGGCGGTAAATGCCGAACTCGTTTTGTGCAGTGCGGCGATCATAACCCGAATTCGCCCTGCATGGGAATTATTTTTTTGTCCAGCCCCCAATCAATAGGGTTTTTCCCTTGGTTGGTCAGCCACTGATTGGTCGCCAAGAAATGGCCACAGCCCAGGAAGGGCACGGGGGGCCTTCTGGCGGAAAGCGGCGAAGGATGGTTGGACATCAAGACCAGGTGGCCGCTGTTGTCCGGGAGCAACGCCCGCTTGGCTTGGGCATGAGCGCCCCAGAGCATGAAAACCTTCGGGGAGGGATCTCTGGCGACCAGGGCGATCAATGCATCCGTCACCGTTTCCCAGCCGCGCTTGGCATGGGACGCAGGCTGTCCGTCTTCCACGGTCAGCGCGGTATTAAGCAGCAGTACGCCCTGATCGGCCCAGTCGCTCAGGTCGTTGCCGGCAGGAACGCCGCTGCCTGGATACTCCTGGGCGATCTCATTGAAGATGTTGCGCAGGCTGGGCGGCCGCTTGCAGTCGTCCGGCACCGAGAAGGCCAGGCCCTGGGCCTGGCCGGGGCCATGGTACGGATCCTGTCCCAGGATCACCACGCGCACGTCCGACGGCTCCAGGCCGTGCAAGGCCCGGAAGGGCGTCGCGGGATAGACGGTCGCGCCTTCGCCCAGACGCTTTTCCACGTGAGCGGTCACGGCGGCCAGCGCGTCGGCGACGGCGCCAGGTGTAAAGGCGGCGGCCCAGGCGCCGGGGAGTTGCGCGGTCTGGGTGCCCAGGGCGTTGGGGACGAGGCGATTATCGGTAGGCATGGGCGCGATTTTGGCATAGCGGGTGAGGTGGCCCCGTAGCGTGGACATGCTGTTGTATTCGAATTGAGAATCATTGTTAATATTGCGGCCTTCCTGCATTCGCCGCGATTGCCGCCATGTCCAGTCCTCCCAGCAGCCTGAAAGGTTGGCTCGCCCACTACGGCGAGTTGGTGGGCGCGTGGGCCAAGCGCAATTCAAGGCCCTGCGACGCGGAGGATGCGGCGCAGGATGTGATGGCCGGCCTGCTGAGCGGCGGCAGCCGCAGCGCATCCAATGGCAAATCTTATTTGCGCCGGGCGGCGCAGAATCGGCTGATCAGCGAGATGCGGCGGCAGGCGCGGCACGATGAGGTATCGCTGGAAGCCTGGGCCGCCGATGACCCTGCCCAGTGGCATGACCCGGAGTCCAGCGCCCGCGCTCGCCAGTTGGCTGACGCTCTGGAATGCGCCCTGGCCAGCTTGCCGCTAAAGAAGCGGCAAGCCTATGTGTGGTGCCGGCTCGAAGGCTATTCGCAGCCCGAAGTCGCGGCGCGGATGGGCCTGGCGCTCAATACCGTCGAGCGCTATATCATGGACGCCACGCGAGAAGTCCGCGAACAGCTGAAACACTTCTGCCCGGATTGATCCGCCGCGCAATGACCGACCCCATCGACCCCGACACCCTGACCGATCCCCGCGATGCGGCCGCCTATTGGTTCGCCCGTGCGCATTCGGAACAGATGAGCCAGGCCGAGCGTCTGCAGTTCGAAACGTGGCGGCGGGCGCATCCCTCGCACGACCTGGAGTTCCGCCGCGCGCGCGGCATCTGGAATGCCAGCGCGCAGTTGGGGGAAGAGCGGTTGCGCGCGCTGACGCAGGAGCCGCTAGCCGCATCCAGCCGCCGCGCGCCGCCGCGTCGTCGCCTGGTGGCGGGGCTGGTCCTTGCAGGCGTCGCCGCCGTGATTGCGGCCGTGGCGTTGCCGCGATGGGGCGAGGGCGATCCCGGCTACGCCGCGCAATACGCAACGCAGTTGGGGCAACGCCAGCAAGTGTCGCTGCCCGATGCGTCCATCGTCGACCTGAACACCGCCACGCAATTGTCGGTAGCGCTGCATGCGGATCGCCGGGTGGCGGAGTTGAAAACGGGCGAGGCGACGTTTTCGGTGACGCCGGACGCCAGCCGGCCGTTCTATGTTGAGGCCGGCGGCGTGACCATCCGCGTGACGGGCACGCGCTTCAATGTCCGGCGCGACGCCGATGTTGTGCGCGTGGCCGTGGAATCGGGCACGGTGGCGGTCCAGTCTGGCCATTGGTGGAACCGCAGCCAGGTGCTGCTGACGGCGGGCCAGGGCACGCGCACGGCGCAGGATGGACGCTTGTCGCCGTCCGAAAAACTGGACGTGGCGACTCTGCTGGCCTGGCAGCGCGGCCGCGCGGTATTCCGCGACGTGCCGCTGTCTGAAGCCGTTTCCGAAATGAACCGCTACGGTCACGCGCCGATCCGCGTGTCGGGTGATGATGTGGCGGCGATGCGGATTTCGGGCGTGTTCAGCGTCGACAATCCCAAGGCCTTCCTGGATTTGCTGCCCGCGATCGCGCCGGTGCGCGTGCAAAGCGGCGCGGATGGCTCGGCGCTGATCGTGCGCCGCTAGCTTCTCGCGGCCATCCCGCCGGTCCGCCTAATTACGAATGGTTACTATTCAATCGCGTTTCTCCATCAGGGATTTGTCCGCGACAGGCGTCTTGTCTCCCAAGGGCATCGATCCGATGCCGCGGCTGCGCCAGCATCCTCCGTCATGGGCTGACTGGCGCGCCTTGTCTCAAGACCCTTCCAGGAACGCTAGTCTCGTGAACCGTAAACCCTCTGGACCCACATCGCGCCTTGCCGAGCCGACGCGCGGGCTGACCGTGCTGGCCCTGTCCTTGATGCTGGCGCTGGCCATGCCGCAGCGTGAGGTCCACGCGCAAGAAGCGCCGCTGGCCGTGAATATCCCCGCGCAATCGCTGGAAGGCGCCTTGACGCAATTGGCGACGCAGGCGTCGCTGGAATTGGCGTATGCGCCCGATACGGTGCGGGGGCTGCAGGCGCCCGCCGTGGCGGGCAATCTGACGCCGGACCAGGCCCTGCGGGCGCTGCTGGCAGGGTCCGGGCTGGCGTTTGAACGGTCGGGCAGCAATGTGTCGGTGTCGCGCGTAGAGGACGCCAACAGCGTGGTGATGAACACCATCACCGTCGTGGGCAAGGGCAACTCGATCACCGAGGACACCGGTTCCTACACCACCGGCGCCATGAGCACGGCGACCAAGCTGCCGCTGACCATCCAGGAAACGCCGCAATCCGTCAGCGTGGTGACCCGGCAGAAGCTGGACGACTTCGCCATGCAGACCATCGACGACGTGGCCAACAGCACCACCGGCGTCACGGTCAACCATTGGAGCAATGACCGGTCGCGCTATTTCTCACGCGGCTTCACCATCAACACTTTCCTGATGGATGGCCTGCCCGTGTCGTACGAGACGGACACCTCCACCTACAGCACCACGGCCATGTACGACCACGTGGAAGTCGTGCGCGGCCCCACTGGCCTGATGACCGGCATGGGCGACCCTTCCGGCACCATCAACTTCGTGCGCAAGCAGCCGACCGACGCCGCGCAATTCATTGCTACGGCGCGCGCGGGCTCATGGAACAACTTCTCGGGCGAATTCGACGCCAGCGGGCCGCTGAACGACAGCGGCTCGGTGCGCGGGCGCTTCGTCACCTCGCAGCAGTCGCGGGACTATTTCACCGACGGCTATAGCAGCCGCAGGCAGCTGTACTACGGCGTGGTGGACATCGATCTGACGGCTAACACCGTCCTGACGCTGGGCGGGCATTCCAACCGCGAAGACAACCCCGGCTCCGAATGGATGGGCGTGCCCACCGCGGTGAATGGTACTCCGCTGGATATCAGGCGGTCGCGCCGCTTTTCGCCGTCATGGAGTTATTGGGACAAGAGCGAATACAGTCTGTTCGCCGAGCTGCAGCACACCTTCGACAACGGTTGGATCGCGCGCGCGGCGGCCCGGGGCGTCAATGGCAAATCGTCACTCGACGGCGCGTACTTCGTCGCCAGCGACGGCGGCCAGAGCAGCACCGTATATGACGTGATGGGAGGTCGCTATGACTACGACAAGAAGCAGCGCAGCTTCGACTTGTCCGCACAAGGCCCGATCTCGCTGTTCGGTCGCGAGCACGATATTGCGGTGGGCGCGAGCTACCGCAATGACCATTGGCTGGACAACGGCTATAGCTACCTGGATGAGCCCGGTGGCTACCTGATGGTGTCCGGCGTCGACCCCTCCACCTGGGACCCGGATTCCATGCGCCGCCAGGACTTCGCCAAAGACACGATGTGGCGGCGCGACCAACGCTCCGAGTTGACGTCGTTCTATGCCACGGGCCGCTTCCGCCTGGCCGATCCGTTGAGCATGATTCTAGGCGCCCGGATGGATTGGTACGACTTCGATAACAAGCAGACCCAAGGCAGCTGGAGCAGCCACCGCAAGTTCGGCGAAGATGCCCACTTCACGCCTTACGCCGCGCTGATCTATGACCTGAACGACAACCATTCGGTCTACGCCAGCTATTCCAGCATCTTCAAGCCGCAGTACTACCTGGACACGTCCGGCACCGTGCTCAAGCCGGTGGAAGGCACCAATTACGAAATCGGCTTGAAGGGCAGCTACCTGGACGAACGCGTCAACGCCGCCATTGCGCTGTTCTCGACCACGCAGACCAACCTGCCGCAAGCCGTCACGGACATCCCATCGTGCTTCGTGGCCACCAATTGCTACCGCGCCGTCGGCGAGGTGAAGAGCGAGGGCGTGGAGATCGACATCAATGGCGAATTGCTGCCGCGCCTGAATGTGGGCATTGGCTATTCCTACACCCGGGCCAAGGTCTCAAGCGGGGGCGTGGATGGCGCATCCGGTCAACCTTATGCCAGCTATGTTCCGCAGCACCAGTTCAAGGTGTCGGCGATGTATCACTTGCCAGGAAAGTTGGAGCAGTGGCGGGTGGGCGGAGCGGTACGCGCGCAAAGCAAGATCACGACGCAGTCTCTGACCAGCAGCGCCGGGTATGTGATCAAGCAATCGCCCTACGCGGTGGTCGATCTGGTGGCGGGCTATCGGGTGAATCGCCAACTGGACTTCCAGTTGAACGTGAACAACCTCTTCGACAAGCGCTATTTCGATACGCTGGCAGGCAACAACGGCGGCAACTATTACGGCACGCCTCGCAGTTTCCTGCTGAGCACGCGCTATCAGTTCTAACGGCGGCCGGGTGCGCGTACGAACACGCGCGCCCGGCGGCTGCGCCGGCGTTCAGACCGGCCAGCCGTCTTGCCGATACGCGGAGTCCCAGAACATCCATTCCAGCTGCGCGGCGCGCGTGTACGCCGCGTGCATCTGCGCCAGCGTTTCGGCGGACGCTTTCTCGGCAACGCGGTCGACCGTGGCGATGACCCGGCGCACCAGAGCGTGGAAGTCCTCGCAGGCATAGGCCTCGATCCAGGCCGCATAGGGATTGGGCTGGGCCGCCCGCGCGTGGATCTCGCGGCCGATTTCGGCGTAGATCCAGAAGCACGGCAGCAGGGCCGCCAGCGCCACCGGGTACGGCGCGCTCCAGGCAGTGGCGATCAGGTAGCTGGTGTAGTGGTGGCAGGCCGGGGTGAGCGGCGTGGCTTCGAAGGTGGCGTCGTCGATGCCGAACTGCTTCAGAAAGCCCGCGTGCAGCGTGCGTTCGGCGACGACCGCGCCCTTGGCCGCATCCGCGAATTGCACCACGCCGTCGGCATCGTCCGCCTTGGCCGAAGCGATGGCCAGTGCGCGTCCGAACGCCACCAGGTAGTGCGCGTCCTGGATCATGTAGTGCTTGAATGCGTTCTCGTCGAGCTGGCCGCTGGCCAGCTCCTGGTTGAACGGCATGTCGCGCGTGGTTTCGTACAGCGCGGCGTTGCGCGCCCAGGCATCGGAGCTGAAAGACATGGGGTTCCTCAAGACAGGCTGCCGGCGCGCGATTGCGCGCCGGTCCACAAAGAGGGCTAGGGTATCAAAGACCGCGCGGTAAAAGGCGGCGCGGGCCGAATCACTGCATGTACCAGCCGTGGCTGACCACGAAGGATTGGCCCGTGAAGGCGGCGCTGGGGAAGGCGGCCAGGAACAGGGCGGTCTGCGCCACGTCCTCGACCGTCGTGAACACGCCATCGACCGTGTCGCCCAGCATGACCTTCTTGACCACGTCCTCTTCGCTGATGCCCAATTCTTTGGCCTGTTCGGGGATCTGCTTTTCCACCAGCGGCGTGCGCACGAAACCCGGGCAGATGACGTGCGAGCGCACATTGTGCGCCGCGCCTTCCTTGGCCAGCACGCGCGCCAGGCCCAGCAAGGCGTGCTTGGCGGCCACGTAGGCGGACTTCAGCGGCGAGGCTTCGTGCGAATGGACCGAGCCCATGTAGATGACCACGCCGCCGCGGTCGCCCTTGTACATGTGCTTGAGCGCGGCCTTGGTTGTGAGGAATGCGCCGTCCACGTGGATGGCCTGCATCTTCTTCCAGTCCGAGAATGCGAAGTTCTCGATGGGATTGACGATCTGGATGCCCGCGTTCGAGATCAGGATGTCGATGCTGCCGTAGGCGGCGGCGACGCGGTCGATTCCCTGGTTCACGGCGTCTTCGCTGGTGACGTCCATGGCGACGCCCATGGCCTTGCCGCCCGCCTGTTCGATTTCGCGGGCGACGGCGTCGGCGCCTGCCTGGTTCAGGTCCGCGATGGCGACTGCCGCGCCGGCGCGCGCGAGCGTGAGGGCGATTTCCTTGCCGATGCCGCTGGCTGCGCCGGTGACGACGGCGACTTTTCCATTCAGGTTATGCATGCTGGAACCTCCGGGTTGGGATTGCCGGTGGGCCGGGCCACGCCCTGTCGCCCACGGATGCGGGGAGCATGGCTTGATGGTAGCGCGCCAGGATTAGAGCAGGCTGAACGCGCAAGCGGGTGCTGGTTCAGGCCTTCTTGCGCTTGCCGTGATGGCGGACATAGTCCTGCAGGACGTCGTGCAGCACGACGGCCTGGTTGTGTTCGGTGTTGCGGGCGCCGTACAGCAGGGTCAGCGGACGGTCGCCGGCCGCGTCCAGCAAGGCGGCCATGCGGGTCTGCTGCTCGGGTTCCGCCAGTTCGGCCTGGTAACGCTGGCGGAATTCTTCCCAGCGTTCCTCGATGTGGCTGAACCATTTGCACAGTTCTAGGGTGGGCGCGATGTCGCGGGCCCATTCGTCCAGGTGCAGGTCCGCCTTGCGCAGCCCGCGCGGCCACATGCGGTCCACCAGCGCCCGGTAGCTGCCTTCCGGACCCAAACCCTCGTAGACGCGTTGCACGGTGATGGCGGACGGCTTCATGGCGGCTCCTGGAATGGTTTCGGATCCCGCTACTTTAGCGCCCGCCGTCCGTACTCAAACCCTGCTCAACGATTTTCGGCGGTGCCGGCGCGCGGCCCGCAGGCGCGCAGCAGCAGGAAGCCCACCACGGCGGACGCCAGCGAGCCCGTCAGCACGCCGATCTTGGTGGCGTCGATGGCGGCCGGATCGGTGAACGCCAGGGCGCCGATGAACAGGCTCATGGTGAAGCCGATGCCGCACAGCAGCGACACACCATATAGCTGCGTGAAGCTGGCGTGGCGCGGCAGGGTGGCAATGCCGCTCTTGATGGCCAGCCAGGCAAAGCCGAACACGCCCAGCTGCTTGCCCAGGAACAGGCCCAGCGCCACGCCCAGGGGCACGGGCTGCGCCAGGCTGCCCAGGCCCATGCCGGCGAACGACACGCCGGCGTTGGCGAAACCGAAAATCGGCACGATCAGCAGCGCCACCGGCTTGTGCAGCGCGTGCTCCAGTACATGCAGGGGCGAATGCGCGCCGGGATGGCCCTGGTTTTGCGGGCGCAGCGGAATGGTCAGCGCCAGCGCCACGCCGGCCAGCGTGGCATGCACGCCGGACTTCAGGACGAAGTACCACAGCACCGCGCCGATCAGCAGGTAGGGCGTCAGCCGCAGCACGCCGGCTCGGTTCAGGCAGAACAGGCAGGCCAGCAGGGCGCCCGCCATGCTCAGCGCGAATACATTCAGTTCGGCGGTATAGAACAGGGCGATGATGACGATGGCGCCCAGGTCGTCCAGGATGGCCAGCGCCGTCAGGAAAATTTTCAGCGAAGTCGGCACGCGGCTGCCCAGCAGCGCCAGGATGCCGAGCGCGAAGGCGATGTCGGTCGCGGCGGGGATGGCCCAGCCGCGCAAGGTGTCGGGACTGCCGAAGTTGATCAGCACATAGATCAGCGCCGGCACCGCCATGCCGCCCAGGGCGGCGATGCCTGGCAGCACGATGCGGGCGGCGCCGCGCAGCTGGCCGTCCAGGACCTCGCGCTTGATCTCCAGGCCGACCAGCAGGAAGAACACGGCCATCAGGCCGTCGTTGATCCAGTGCAGCACGGTTTCCTTGAGCAGGACCGGACCGATGTGGAAGCCCAGCTTGGTTTCCAGCACGCTGAAATAGGCGGGCGCGGCCGGGCTGTTGGCGACCACCAGCGCGACCAGCGCGGCCAGCATCAGGACATAACCGCCCAGCGCTTCGGAACGGAGGAACGCTTGCAGGAACGAGACCGGTTTGTGGGGAGGCACGGGCTGTGAATTCATGCAGTACCGGCTTTGCTTACGTTTTGATAAGATGCGCGTTTCATTCCTGAATTTTACCTGAATTGGTATTTCGGGACTCTTCTATTTCGTCGAACGTCTTTCATTTATTTGAAAAAACAGCCAATCAGCGTCGAATTCTTGGCGTTGCTTGCTCGGCGACCGAACCCTTTCGTTGAATCCCGACCAGTATGTGGCTTGCAAGGCCGCCTGGCGACTCTTGCTAGCTAAATGCCACTACGCCCTCTTACGGTATTGACCTATACGCCCGGCAAGCCCGGCGCCGCGAGCCGTCTGGTGGATGTCGGTGACACACTGACAGCGCCCGCGGCTCCGAGTTCGCACGGCATCTACCAGACCCGGCAACTGGTCCCCAGCGCACGCCTGCTGGGCTGGGCGCGCGCGGGTGCGCGCTTCGAACTGTCCCGCACTGGCGCGGCCCGCGTCTGGTCCGAAAACCGGCTGCAGGCTTCCGAGTGCCCGCGCGATTGCGCCAGCGCGGGTGCGGCGGCGCTGGACCAGGAAGACATCTCTTACCTGGAGGCCTACCTGCTGTCGCAAGGCCGCCGCTGGAGCGACGCGGACACCTCTCAAGGCGGCCATTCCTGATCATGCCGGATCCCAACGAATCGTTCCAGTCCCGCCCCGGCCCCGACGCGCGTCTGCGCATCTTGCATACGGAAGCCGCCACCTCGTTCGGCGGGCAGGAATTCTGCATCTACAAGGAGATGATCGCCATGCGCGAGCGCGGCCATCATCTGGAAGCGGTCTGCCAACCCGATGCGGAACTGGGCAGGCGCTTGCGCGAGGCCGGCTTCACGGTGCATCTCGTTCCCATGGACGGCCCGCTCAATTTCGTGCGCTGCGTCGCTCTCGTGCGCCGCCTGTTGCGTTGCGGGCGTTTTGACGTGATCAATACGCACAGCCGCCGCGATACCGTGCTGGGCGCCATCGCAGGCCGCCTGGCCGGCACGAGGCTCATCGTGCGCACGCGCCATCTGGCCAAGCCCATCAATTCCCTTTACGCCTATACCTGGCTGGCGCATCGCGTCATCGCCGTCAGCCGCTACGTGCGCGGGCAGTTGCTGGACGGGGGAGCGCGGCCGGAGGCCATCGCCACCATCCATTCGCCAGTGGTGCTGCCCCAGGTGCAAAGCGGCGTCTGCGTCAGGCGCGAACTGGGCCTGCCGGAGGACACGCTGGTGATCGGTTGCGTGGCCGTGATGCGGGCGGACAAGGGCCATTGCGATCTGATCGACGCTTTCCATCGCATTTCCGCCACGTTCCCGAATGCCCATCTGGTGCTGGTGGGCGAAGGCCAGCCCATGGGCGGGCAGCTGCGGGCGCAGGCGGAGGCGTTAGGCCTGGCCCAACGCGTGCATTTCACTGGCCGGCGCGACGACATCGGCAATGTCCTGACTGCCTTCGACGTGTTCGCCCTGCCGACGTTGCGCGAGGCCCTGGGTACCGTCTTCATTGAGGCGGCGGCCATGGGGCTGCCGGTGGTGGGCACCAATGTGGGCGGCGTGCCGGAAACCATGCAGGCCGGCGTGACCGGTCTGCTGGTGCCGCCTGGCGATCCGGCGGCATTGGCGGGCGCGCTGGCAAGCCTGTTGGCCGATCCCGCGCTGCGCCGCCGCATGGGCGATGCGGGCCGGGAGCTGATCCGGGGCCAGGGCCAGTTCTCCGCCGAACGCACGGCGGCCCTGGTGGAACAGGCCTACGCCGGTTGGCTGGCGGAATTGCGGGGGGCGGCGCGCGCCGCCTGAGGCGGGCGGCGGCTCAGTGCCAGAGCAGGGCGTTCATGGCTTCTACCAGCCGGTCGCGGTAGCGTGGCAGCAGCGCCTGCACGCGCGCCTGGCGCTCCTGCCATTCCACGGATTCCGCGCCGGCGGCGACGCGCGGCGCCGCCCAGATCGGATCGGGGAAATGGCGGTCGCCGCGCCAGCGCGGGATCACGTGCCAATGCAGATGCGGCACCATGTTGCCCAGCGAGGCCAGGTTGATCTTGTCGGGCGCCAGGACCGATTGCTGCGCTTCTTCCACCACGTACACGGCCCGCATCAACAGGTCGCGGCCGTGGGTGGACAGGCTGGTCATCTCGGCCAGGTGGCCGTTCCAGACCACCCGCGTGAAACCCGGATAGTCGGGGTCGTCCACCTCGATGATGCGCAGGTGCGGCCCGCGCCACAGCAGCGTGCCGCCGTCTTCCTGGCACAGCGGACAGTTGGGATCGCGTGCGCTCACGGCATCACCTTGCGATACTGGATGAAGCCGGAGCGGTCGGCGATGCGGTCGTAGAGCTGGATGGCGGTGGCGTTGGTCTCGTGCGTCAGCCAGTACACGCGCGAGCAGTTGGCGGCGGCGGCCTGCGCGTACACGTGCTCGATCAGCTTGCGGCCGGCGCCGGTGCCGCGCACGTCCGGGTCCACGTACAGGTCTTGCAGATAGCAGTAGTCGCCCGAAGTCCAGGTGGAACGGTGGAAGATCCAGTGCACCATGCCGACGGCCCGGCCGCTTTCATAGGCCAGCGCCGCGTGCATGGGTTCGGCAGGGTCCAGGAAGCGCGCCCAGGTGTTGCGCGTGACCGCGTCGTCGATGTTGACGCGATAGAAGTCCTGGTAGCCCTTCCATAGCGGCAGCCAGGCTTCGAAGTCGGCGGCGACGACGGGACGGATTTCTGCGGTACTCATGGCTTGCGGCCTCCAGGCGGGATTCAGAGTTGGTCTTCCATGGCTTCGACGATGTGTCGCAGCACTTGCAATCGAGCGTAGCGCTTGTCGTTGGCCGACACCAGATGCCACGGCGCGTGCGCGAGGTCGGTGCGCGCCAGCATCTCGTTGGCCGCGGCCGCGTAGTCCTTCCATTTGTCGCGGTTGCGCCAGTCGTCGGCCGTGATTTTGAAATTCTTGAAGGGGGAATTCTCGCGCTCCTTGAAGCGCTCCAGCTGCACGTCCGGCGTCACGGCCAGCCAGAACTTCAGCACCAGCGCGCCGCTGGCAGCCAGTTGCCCCTCGAAGTCGTTGATCTCGGCGTAGGCGCGGCGCCAGTTGGCGGGCGCGGTCAGTTTTTCGACGCGCTCGACCAGCACGCGGCCATACCAGGACCGGTCGAAGATGGCGATGCGCCCATGGCGCGGCACGTGACGCCAGAAGCGCCACAGATAGGGCCTGGCCTGTTCCTCGCTGTTGGGCGCGGATACGGGCGTGATATCGAACTGCCGCGCGTCCAGCGCATGCGTCACACGGCGGATCGCGCCGCCCTTGCCAGCCGCGTCCTGGCCTTCGAATACCAGCACCAGCGAGCGTTCCTGGAATTTCTTTGAGCGCGCCGCCCGCGCCAGCCGGCCTTGCAGCAGGCCCAGTTCGGATTCGTAATCGTCCTTGTCGGTCTTGGCCTCGTAGTCCAGTTCGCCCAGGCGGTCGACGACGCGGGTGGTCCGGGCGTGCGCCACGAAAGCGGGCGGGATGCGCGGCACGCCGCGCTGGCGCATGGCGGCCAGCACCGCTTCGGCGGTGCGCGCGGCGCGGATGTCCTCGTCCGCGCTAGGGATCACGACCCAGGGCGCGTGGCCGCTGTCCGTGCGGTTCAGCACCACCTGGCCGGCGTTGCGGATGCGGTCATATTTCTTGTAGACCTTAAGGTCGATCGGGCTGACCTGCCAGGAGGTCTCGGGGCTGGCCAGCAGGCGTTCGGCGCGGGCCTTCTGTGCCTTGGCCGACAAATGGAACCAGAGCTTGACGATCTGCACGCCTTCGGCGGCAAGCATGGCCTCGAAGTGGCGGATGGCCGCGGCCTGCGCCTCGATGCTGTTCTGGTCAGGCTTCTTGCGCGTGGCCTCGAGCAGCAGCGGGGCGTACCAGGATCCGAACACGATGCCGGTGCTGCCTTTGGGCGGCAGGTCGTTCCAGTAGCGCCAGAACGGCGGACGCTGCAGCGCGGCGCCTTCACGCGGCCCGTAGGCCAGCGTCTTGATGTGGCGCGGATCCATCCACTCGTTCAGCAGGTTGACCGTGGCGCCCTTGCCGGCGCCGTCTATGCCCGCGATCACGATCAGCAGCGTCTTGTCGGCCTTCTGCAGGCGTTGGTACTGCGCGTTCAGCAAGGCGACGCGCAGCTTCGCCTCCAGCGGCTTGAACTCTTCCTTGGACAGGCTGGGGTCGGCTTCGGCTTCTGCAAACATGGGGGATCCGTCTGATCGGCAATTCTGCGATCGGACGATCTTGCGGGATAAGCCCGGAGCGCGCAAGCCCGGATGGCGGCGCCTGCCGCCGCCGTCAGAGCGCGTCGACGGGTATTTTCAGATAGCGCACGCCGTTGTCCTCGGGCGGCGGGAAGTGGCCGGCGCGGATGTTCACCTGGATGGCGGGCAGGATGAGGGTGGGCATGGAAAGCGTGGCATCACGCCGCGTGCGCATGGTCACGAATTCATCTTCGCTGACGCCATCGCGCACGTGGATGTTGGCGCGGCGCTGTTCGGCCACCGTGGTCTGCCAGGAGACGTCGCGTCCGGAGGGCGGGTAGTCGTGGCACATGTGCAGCCGCGTCCCGGCGGGCAGGCTCAGCAGCCGCTGGATGGAACGGTAGAGCTGATGGGCGTCGCCGCCGGGGAAGTCGCAGCGCGCCGTGCCCACGTCCGGCATGAACAGCGTGTCGCCGACGAAAGCGGCGTCGCCGATCAGGTAGGCCATGTCGGCCGGGGTGTGGCCGGGCACGTGGATGGCTTGCGCCGTCAGCGCGCCGATGCGGAAGGTTTCGCCGTCGGCGAACAGATGGCCGAACTGCGAGCCGTCCAACTGGAATTCGGGTTCCAGGTTGAAGATTTTCTTGAACACGCCCTGCACGGTCTGGATGCTCTGGCCGATGGCGATGACGCCGCCGAGCTGCCGCTGCAGATAGGGCGCCGCCGACAGGTGATCGGCATGGGCGTGGGTTTCCAGCAGCCATTCGGTCTTCAGGCCGTGCTGGCGCACGTAGTCCGCCACCCGGTCGGCGCTGGCGGTGCTGCAGCGTCCGGACTTGGGGTCGTAGTCCAGCACCGAGTCGATGATGGCGCAGGCGTCGCCCGGCGCGGGTTCATGCACGACGTAGGTGACGGTGGCGGTGACGGGATCGAAAAAGGCCTGGATCTGGGGAGACATGGACGCTCGCATCGCAGCGAGTCGCTGCACGATGAAACACTATATGTATTTCAATAATATTGTTGAATATTATATTGGTAAATATAATGATCAAACTCCCTCACGCCAATTGATACGCATCAAATGAATGAAGCCCTGACCGAGTGCGAAGTCGCCGTCTTGCGCGAATCCGCCTCCCAGGCCTGCGCGCTGCTCAAGGCGCTGGCCAACGAAGACCGCTTGCTGCTGCTGTGCCAGCTGGTCCAGAACGAACGCAACGTGAGCGAACTCGAATCGCTGACCGGCATTCATCAGCCCACGCTGTCCCAGCAACTGGGCGTGCTGCGCGATGAAGGACTGGTCGCCACGCGGCGCGAGGGCAAGTACGTCTACTACCAGATGGCCAGTTTCGAAGTCAGCCAGGTCATGAAGACACTATCGAGTTTGTACTGCGGCCGCGCCATGGAGTCACTCAAGTGAGCCTGGACTGGTCCGCCTTCACTCCCTGGTCCGCGGGCGCGGGCGGTCTGCTCATCGGCGCCGCCGCCGTGCTGCTGATGGCCGGCGCGGGACGCATTGCGGGCATCAGCGGCATTCTGGGCGGTCTGTTGCAGGACGGGCGCGGCGGCATGTGGCGGCTGGCTTTTCTGCTGGGCCTGTTCGCTTCGCCCTGGCTGTACCGCCTGGGCAGCGCCTTGCCGCCCGTGGTGGTGGAGGCCAGCACCACGCGCCTGATCGTGGCGGGCTTGCTGGTCGGCATCGGCACGCGCTACGCCTCGGGCTGCACCAGCGGCCATGGCGTCTGCGGCGTGTCGCGCGCATCGCGCCGCTCGCTCACCGCCACGGCTTTGTTCATGGCCGCCGGCTTTGCCGTGGTCTACGCCACCCGTCATCTGGGAGTGCTCTGACATGGTTGCGCTGATCGCGTTCACATCAGGCCTGGTGTTCGGCCTGGGCCTCATCATCTCCGGCATGGCCAATCCGGCCAAGGTGCTGGGCTTCCTGGACCTTGCCGG
Organism: Achromobacter sp. SD115; assembly: GCF_017355315.1. Classification (NCBI taxonomy): domain Bacteria; kingdom Pseudomonadati; phylum Pseudomonadota; class Betaproteobacteria; order Burkholderiales; family Alcaligenaceae; genus Achromobacter; species Achromobacter sp. SD115. The sequence continues at coordinate 16,706 of NZ_JADIJM010000015.1, forward strand.
CGCCTGGGATCCGTCGCTGGCTTTCGTGATGGGCGGCGCCGTGCTGGTGACCGCCGCGGGCTTCGCGCTCTTGCGCCGCCGCCGCGTCAGCCTGTCGGGCGAACCCATGCGTTGGCCGACGGCCACCCGCGTGGACTTGCGCCTGGCCGTCGGCAGCATGGCGTTTGGTGCGGGCTGGGGGCTGGCCGGTTTCTGCCCGGGACCGGCGCTGGTGGCCGCGGTGGCCGGCGTAACCGAGGCGTTGATTTTCGTGGCCGCCATGGTGGCAGGCATGGCGATATTTTCAGTCCTGGAAAAATTCAAAAGCCGGTAGACCGGCGAGGAGACAAGCATGCCGACAGCAGAGGCGCAGCGCGATTTCGATGTGGTGGTGGTGGGCGGCGGATCGGCGGGCATAGGCGTCACGGCCAGCCTGCTGCGCCGCCGTCCGGACTTGCGCATCGGCGTCATCGAGCCTAGCGACAAGCACTACTACCAGCCGGCCTGGACGCTGGTGGGCGGCGGCGCCTTCGACGTCGCCAAGACCGTGCGCCCAACCGGCGCCGTCATGCCCAAACGCGCCACCTGGCTGCAGGCCGCCGCCGCAGGCTTCGAGCCCGAAGCCAACCGCGTGCGGCTGGCGGACGGCAGCACCGTGAGCTACCAGCAATTGATCGTCTGCCCCGGCCTGCGCCTGGCGTGGGACAAGGTCGAGGGCCTGGCCGATACGCTGGGCAAGAACGGCGTCAGCTCCAACTACCGCTACGACCTGGCGCCCTATACCTGGGAACTGGTGCGCGGGCTGAAGGGCGGGCAGGCGCTGTTCACGCAGCCGGCCATGCCCATCAAATGCGCCGGCGCGCCGCAGAAAGCCATGTACCTGGCTTGCGACCACTGGAAGCGCACCGGCGTGCTGGACCGCATCGACGTGGAGTTCGACCTGGCGGGCGCGGCGCTGTTCGGCGTACCGACTTTCGTGCCGCCGCTGATGCGCTATGTGGAAAGCTACGGCATTGCGCTGGCCTTCAATTCGGCGCTGGTGGCGGTGGACGGCGCGGCGCGCAAGGCCTGGTTCGACCTCAAGAACGCCGACGGCGCGGTGACGCGGGTCGAGAAGTCTTTCGACATGCTGCATGCGGTGCCGCCGCAGGTTCCGCATGACTTCCTGAAGAACAGCCCGCTGGCGGACGCCGCCGGCTGGTGCGAAGTGGATCCGTCCACGCTGCTGCACGTGCGCCATGGCAACGTGTTCGGGCTGGGCGACGGCATTTGCACCAGCAATGCCAAGACCGCCGCGGCCGCGCGCAAGCAGATCGTGACGGTGGCCGAGAACCTGCTGGCGCTGCGCGAAGGCCACGCCATGCCGGTCAAGTACGACGGCTACGGCTCCTGCCCGCTGACAGTGGAGCGCGGCCGCATCGTGCTGGCCGAGTTCGGCTATGGCGGCAAGCTGTTGCCCACCTTCCCGCTGGATCCGACGGTGCCGCGCAAGAGCGCCTGGTTCCTCAAGGCGACCTTGCTGCCCTGGATCTACTGGAATGGCATGCTCAAGGGCCGTGAATGGCTGGCCCGCCCGCTGGGCAACTGAGCGCCGCCATGATCGATACGGTGTTGGCCGTCAGCGCGGCGCTGGGGGCGTGCGTGGGCCTGATACTCGGGCTGACCGGCGCCGGCGGCGCCATCATGGCGGTGCCGCTGCTGGTCTTCGGCCTGCACTTGCAGGTGTCGCAGGCCGCGCCCATCGCCTTGCTGGCAGTGGGCCTGTCCGCCGCGCTGGGCGCGGTGCTGGGCCTGCGCAAGGGGCAGGTCCGCTATCGCGCGGCGGGCTTCATGGCCGTCACCGGCATACTGGTTTCGCCGCTGGGTTTGTGGGCGGCGCGGCGCCTGCCCAACGCGCCGTTGGCCATCATCTTCGCCGGCGTGCTGGGCATGGTGGCGTGGCGCATGTGGAACCAGGGCGTCAGGCCCGCGGCAGCGGTCCAGGCCGCGCCGCGCACCCCGCCCTGCCAACTCAACGCCAGCACCGGCCGGTTGCGCTGGACCGCGCCCTGCGCGCGCGCCTTGACGGGCGCGGGCCTGGTCGCGGGCTTTCTGTCCGGATTGCTGGGCGTGGGCGGCGGCTTCGTCATCGTGCCCGCGCTGCGGCGCGCCACGGACCTGACCATGCAGGCCATCGTCGGCACCTCGCTGGCGGTGATCGCGCTGGTGTCCGCCAGCGGCGTCGTGGCCGCGGCAGCGGGCGGGCATCTGGATTGGCGCATCGCGGCGCCGTTCACGGCGGCTGCGGTGCTGGGCATGTTGGCCGGCCGCAAGGTGGCCGACCGCTTTCCGCCGCGGCGCCTGCAGCAAAGCTTTGCGCTGTTCGCGGGCGCGGTGGCCGTGGCGATGCTGGTCAAGGGCATGCTGGCGCTGCTGGCGGCCGCGTGAGGTCGCCAGCAGCGCCGTTTACTCGTAGGTCCGGATGTCGTCGATGACCTTGCCGTCGTTCGGCAGGCCGTCCGCGTCCACCCATTCCACGTCGCTGCGCAGCTTGGTCACATCGCGCACCGACTCCGCGATGCGTTTGCCCAGCTCTTCGCTGCGCACCCGGGACTCCACTTTGAGCACCATGCGGTCGGACCCCGTGCTGCCGCTGATCACCAGCCGCGCGCGCAGGATTTCGGGGTGGCGGCGCGCCACGTCGGCGACCTGCGACGGATGCACGAACATGCCGCGCACCTTGGTGGTCTGGTCCGCGCGTCCCATCCAGCCCTTGATGCGGGTATTGGTGCGGCCGCAAGGCGAGATGCCGGGCATGACGGCGGACAGGTCGCCGGTGCCGAAGCGCACCAGCGGATAGTCCGGGTTCAAGGTCGTGACCACGACCTCGCCGACTTCGCCATCAGGCACAGGTTCGCCGGTGCCGGGGCGCACGATTTCGACGATGATGTCCTCGCCCAGCACCAGGCCTTCGCGCGCCGGCGTTTCAAAGGCGACCATGCCCAGGTCGGCGCTGCCGTAGGCCTGGTAGCCGTCGATGCCGCGCGCGGCCAGCCAGTCGCGCAGGGATGGCGGAAAGGCTTCGCCGGACACCAGAGCGCGGCGCAGCGAGTCCAGCTTCACGCCCAGTTCGTCGGCCTTCTCCAGGATGATCTTGAGGAAGCTGGGCGTGCCGGTGTAGCCGGTGGGCGCCAGGTCCTGAATTGCGCGCACCTGCTGTTCGGTCTGTCCGGTGCCGCCCGGAAATACGGTGCAGCCCACGGCGTGCGCCGCGGTTTCCATCATGGAACCGGCGGGTGTGAAATGGTAGGAAAAGCAGTTGTAGGCCAGTTCGCCCGCGCGGAATCCCGCCGCGTGCAGGGCGCGGGCAAAGCGCCAGTAGTCGCCGCGCGCGCTCTCCGGTTCATAGATGGGGCCGGGCGACGCGAACACGCGCATTGCCTCGCCCCAGCCGATGGCGGAAAAGCCGCCGAAGGCTTTCTGCGGCCCGGCAGGCGCCGCCGCGTCATCGCGGCTGTGCTGCTGGCGCTCCAGCAGTTCGTGCTTGCGCAGCACCGGCAGGCTGGCCAGGGCCGCGCGCGACGTGATCGTGGCGGGGTCGATGCCGCGCAACTGCTCGGCGATGGCAGGCGCACGCGCAATGGCCCGGGCGATCGCAGCGGGCAGGGCGGCCATCAGCTCGCGCTCGCGTTGCTCGGGCGCTCTGGTTTCCAGAACATCGAAAAACTCGGACATGGGATCGCACCCTCTCGTATGCCAGGAATCACGCCAGCCAGCGCTTGCGCCGGCGGTAGAACTTGTTGTCGCGGAAACTCTTGCGTTCGCCGCTGGATATGCCCAGGTAGAACTCCTTCACGTCCTCGTTCTGGGCCAGGTCGGCGGCGGCGCCGTCCATCATCACGCGGCCGTTTTCAAGGATGTAGCCGTAGTCGGCATAGCGCAGCGCGATATTGGTGTTCTGCTCGGCCAGCAGGAAGCTGACGCGCTCGCGCTGGTTCAGGTCGCGCACGATCTCGAAGATCTCTTCGACGATCTGCGGCGCCAGGCCCATGGAGGGCTCGTCCAGCAAAATCATGTTGGGGTTGGCCATCAGCGCGCGGCCGATGGCGGTCATCTGCTGCTCGCCGCCCGAGGTGTAGCCGGACTGGCTGGTGCGGCGCTGCTTCAGGCGCGGGAAGTACTGGTAGACGCGCTCCAGCGCCGCCGCGGTGTCGCCGCGGCTCATGCTGCGCGTATAGGCGCCTGTCAGCAGGTTTTCCTCGATGGTCAGGTGGGCAAAGCAGTGCCGGCCTTCCATCACCTGCACCACGCCGCGCTTGACCAGCTCCGCCGGCGACAGCTTTTCGATACGCTGGTCGCGGTACTGGATATGGCCCTTGGTGACGTCGCCGCGCTCGCCCTTGAGCAGGTTCGAGATGGCGCGCAAGGTGGTGGTCTTGCCCGCGCCGTTGGCGCCGAGCAAGGCCACGATCTTGCCTTCCGGCACTTGCAGGGAAACACCCTTGAGCACCAGGATCACGTGGTTGTAGATCACCTCGATGCCGTTCACGTCGAGCAGCACCTTGGGGGTGTCTGCGGGTACTGCGGAAGTCGTTGCAGCGGTCATGGCTGTTCCTGCGGCTTGGTGGCCGCCGGCCCTGTCATCCAGGGCCCGCGGCCGGTTCACATCAGTTCTCGCAAGTGCGGGGCGTGATGTTCTTTTCCTTCGCGTACTTGGCGGCGCCTTCCTTCACCATGGGATCCAGGATGGTCTTGTCCGACTGATACCAATCGGAGACCACCTTGAACTTCGCGCCGTCCCACTGCACGATGCGAGCCCAGTCGTCGCCCTTGTGGTTGCTGCACGAGGTCTTGACCGGACGCATGATCTGGCCGAAGCCCAGCTTGTCCAGCTTTTCCTGCGTCAGGTTCAGGTTCTCGAAGCCCCAGCGCACCTGCTCGGGCGTCAGCGCCTTGCCCTTGCCGTACTTCTCCTGCGCGGTGCGGATCGCTTCCACCTGCAGCATCGAGATCATCATGCCGCGGGTATGGGCGATGGTGCCCAGCGTGGTCTTGCCGGTCTTGTCCGAGCCCTGGCCCTTGTCGTAGACGAACTTCTTCAGATCGTCGTAGACCTTGTCGTGCTCGGCGCCGCTGTTGTGGATGGTGATGGCGTTGTAGCCCTTGGCGACATCGCCCAGGTCCTTCACGTCGCCTTCAGAGCCGGCCCACCAGATCGCGTACATCTTGTCCCGCGGATAGCCGCTGGCCTGGGCTTCGCGGATGGCGGTCGGCGTCATGATGCCGGCGCTCCACAGCAGCACGTAGTTGGGACGCGCCTGGCGGATCTGCAGCCAGGTGGACTTCTGTTCCACGCCGGGGGCGGTCACGGGATAGAGCACCAGTTCGAAGCCTTCCTTGGCCGCGCGTTTCTGCAGCAGGGGGATTGGCTCCTTGCCATACGGCGAGTCGTGGTAGACCAGGGCGATCTTCTTGCCCTTGAGCTTGTCCATGCCGCCTTCTTTCTTGGCGATGTCCTGGATCATCACGTCGGCCGCGGTCCAGTAGGTGCCGAGCAGCGGGAAGTTCCACTCGAACACGCTGCCGTCGACCGACTGCGACAGGCCGTAGCCCATCGTTTCGACCGGCACCTTGTCGACCATGGCCTTGTCGCTGACGGCGAAGGTGATGCCGGTGGACTGCGTGTCGAAGCCCGATGCGCCGGTGCCCTTGCCCTTCAGGCGTTCGTAGCATTCCACGCCGCGGTCGGTGGCGTAGGCGGTTTCGCACTCTTCGTACGTGATCTTGACGCCGTTGACGCCGCCATCGCGTTCGTTGACCAGCTTCAGATAGTCCAGCTTGCCGTCGGCCCAGGGAATGCCCAGGGGTGCGAAGGACCCGGTGCGATACACCAGCAACGGAACGAACTGCTCTTCCGCCGCCATTGCCGGCGTGGCCACGGCGCCTGCGGCGCCGGCTGCGGCCATCAAAGCTGCCGCCAACTTCAGGTTAAGACGCTTCATCTCCATTTACCTCCTGCGTGGTGCTTGGGTCAGTAAACCCTGGGACACCGGGATTGGCCCGGTCTTGAGCCGGGTATTCAGGGCGGGTCCGGGGCGCTTGTGCCGCTCCGGACCGCGGAAATCAATGCGAAATCAGTGAGGGAAGGGCCAAATGCGCAGCTTCTCTTTGCCGATGCTCCACAGCCTTGCCAGCCCGTGCGGCTCGGCGATCAGGAAGAACACGATCAGCGCACCGAACACCATGTGTTCGATGTGCGCCGCCGTGTCCACCGACAGCGGAATGCCCAGCATGTGCGGAATATTGGACAGCGCCACCGGCACCAGCACGATGAAAGCCGCGCCGAAGAAGCTGCCGATGATCGAACCCAGTCCGCCGATGATGACCATGAACAGAAGTTGGAACGAACGCGTCAGGTCGAACGCCAGCGGCTCCCAGGAACCCAGGTGGATGTAGCCCCACAAGGCCCCGGCCACGCCGACGATGAACGAGCTGACCGCGAAGGCCGTGAGCTTGGCGTACATGGGGCGGATGCCGATGACGGAGGCCGCCACGTCCATGTCGCGGATCGCCATCCACTGCCGGCCGATGGCGCCGCGCACCAGGTTCTTGGCCAGCAGGCTGAACACCACCACCAGGATCAACACGAACAGGTACTTCTCCAGCGCGCTCTGCACCGGCAGGCCGAAGGCGGTCAGCGGCGGCACCGAGACGTTGCCGGACGACGAGTAGTTGGTGAAGAAGGGGATGCGCAGGAACGCCCAATCCACGAAGAACTGCGCGGCCAGCGTCGCCACCGCCAGGTACAGGCCGCGGATGCGCAGGCTGGGTATGCCGAAGATCACGCCCACAATGGTGGCGAAGAAGCCGCCCAGCAGGATCTGGATGACCAGCGGCATGCCGGGAAAGCGCACGCCGAAGTTCCAGGCCGCGTAGGCGCCCACCGCCATGAAGGCGCCGGTGCCCAGCGAGATCTGGCCGCAATAGCCCACCAGGATGTTCAGGCCCACGGCGGCCAGCGCCAGGATCAGGAACGGAATCAGGATGGCGCGCAGCAGGTAGTCGCTGGCCATCGCCGGGATGGCGACGAACGCCACCGCCAGCAGCAGCCAGATGAAGATGCGGTCCTGGCGGATCGGGAAGATCTGCTGGTCAGCGCGATAGCTGGTCTTGAATTGGCCGTTTTCGCGATAGAACATGTTTTTATCCTAGAGGGCCTGTGGGCTCAGACACGGTCGATGATCTTCTCGCCGAACAGCCCTTGCGGACGGAACAGCAGGAACACCAGCGCCAGCACATAGGCGAACCAGATTTCGATACCGCCGCCTACCAGCGACCCCAGATAGACCTCGGACAGCTTTTCGCCCACGCCGATGATCAGGCCGCCCAGGATGGCGCCCGGCACCGAGGTCAGCCCGCCCAGAATCACCACCGGCAGCGCCCGCAGCGCCGCGGTGGACAGCGTGAACTGCACGCCGAACTTCGAGCCCCAGATGATCCCGGCCACCAGTGCCACCAGCCCCGCCACGCTCCAGACGATCACCCAGATGCGGTTCAGCGGAATGCCGATGGACTGCGCGGCCTGGTGGTCGTCGGCCACCGCGCGCAGGGCGCGGCCGGTCGAGGTGTACTGGAAGAACAGCGCCAGCGCGGCCACCAGCAGGGCAGCGATCACCGCCGCCGTCAGGTCTTCCAGGTTGATCAACAAGCCGCCCTCGAAGACCGAATCCAGGATCATCAGCGGATCCTTGGGCATGCCCACGTTGATGGAATACACCGAACTGCCGAAGGTGATCTGGCCCAGGCCATCCAGGAAGTAGCTGATGCCCAGCGTCGCCATCAGCAGGGTGGTGGCTTCCTGGTTGACCAGGTGGCGCAGCACGAAGCGTTCGATGGCGACCGCCAGCAGGAACATCACGATGGCGCTGACGATGAAGGCCAGCACGTTGGCCAGGATCATGTTGTCAAAGCCGAACCAGCGCGGCAGCCACTCCGAGAAGCGCGCCATGGACAGCGCGGCGACCAGCACCATCGCGCCCTGCGCAAAGTTGAAGACGCCGGATGCCTTGAAGATCAGCACGAAGCCCAGGCCGATCAGCGCATACAGCATGCCGCTCATCAGGCCGCCGAATAAGGTCTCTAGAAAAAATCCCATGTCTGTCCGCCTTAGTGCGACACGCCGAGGTAGGCGCGGATCACGTCTTCGTTTGCGCGGACCTCGTCCGGCTTGCCGTCGCCGATCTTCTTGCCGTAGTCCAGCACCACGACGCGATCCGAGATGTCCATCACCACGCCCATGTCGTGCTCGATCAGCACGATGGTGGTGCCGAACTCGTCGTTTACGTCCAGGATGAAGCGGCTCATGTCCTGCTTCTCTTCGATGTTCATGCCGGCCATCGGCTCGTCCAGCAACAGCAGGCGCGGTTCCATCGCCAGCGCGCGGCCCAGGTCCACGCGCTTTTGCAGGCCATAGGGCAGGCGGCCGACGGGCGTCTTGCGGTAGGCCTGGATTTCCAGGAAGTCGACGATGTTCTCGACGAACTCGCGGTGCTTGATCTCTTCGCGCTCGGCCGGGCCCAGGCGGAAGGCCTGCGCCAGCAGCCCGCACTTCATGCGCAGATTGCGGCCGGTCATGATGTTGTCCAACACGCTCATGCCCTTGAACAGCGCCAGGTTCTGGAAGGTGCGGGCGATGCCCATTTCGGCGGCGCGGCGCGGATTCATGCGCGAGAAGCGCTCTCCGCGGAACTCGATGCCGCCCTGCTGCGGCGTGTAGACGCCGTTGATGACGTTGAGCATCGAGCTCTTGCCGGCGCCGTTGGGGCCGATGATGGCGCGGATCTCGTGTTCGCGCACATTGAAGGAAATGTCCGTCAGCGCCTTCACGCCGCCGAAGGACAGCGAGATATTCTGCATGTCCAGCATGACGTCGCCGATGCGCTGGTCGCGGTCGTTGTTGCTCATGATCTCTACGCGGCCTTGGCGGTGATGGCGGGGAAGGTCTTGACCGGGCGGATCTTCAAGTCCGCCGAAATCTTGCCGGTGCGTCCGTCTTCGAATTTCACTTCGGTCTCGATGAACTGCGACTGCTTGCCGCCGAACAGCGCGTCGATCAGCACGCCGTACTTCTGCGCGATGAAGGCGCGGCGCACCTTGCGCGTGCGGGTCAGCTCGTCGTCGTCCGGATCCAGTTCCTTGTGCAGGATGAGGAAGCGGCTGATCTGCGAGGCCGACAGCTTGGGGTCGGTGGCCAGGTCGGCGTTCACCTGCTCCACGCATTCCGCGATCAGCTGGTAGACCTCGTCCTTGGACGCCAGGTCGGTGTAGCCGGCATAGGGCATGCCGCGGCGTTCGGCCCAGTTGCCCACGGCTTCCAGGTCGATGTTGATGAAGGCGCACACGTCTTCGCGGTTGGCGCCGAAGGCCACCGCTTCCTTGATGTGCTGGAAGAACTTGAGCTTGTTCTCGATGTACTTGGGCGCGAACAGGCTGCCGTTGGCGAGTTTGCCCACGTCCTTGGCGCGGTCGATGATCTTCAGTTGGCCGTCGGTGTCCAGATAGCCTGCGTCGCCCGTGTGAAACCAGCCGTCGGCGCTGCGCGCTTCGGCGGTCGCTTCGGGGTTCCGGTAGTACTCCTTGAACAGGCCCGGGCTCTTGACCAGGATCTCGCCGTTGTCGGCCACGCGGATTTCCACGCCGTCGACGGGCGGGCCGACGGTGTCGTCACGTACCTGGCCATCGGGCTGCACGCAGACGAAGACCGAGGTTTCGGTGGAGCCGTAGAGCTGCTTGAGGTTGATGCCGATGGAGCGGTAGAACACGAACAGGTCGGGGCCGATGGCCTCGCCCGCGGTGTAGGCCACGCGCACCCGGCTCATGCCCAGCGCGTTGCGCAGCGGGCCATAGATCATCACGTTGCCCAGCGCGTAGCGCAGGCGGTCCCAGGCGCTGACCTGTTCGCCATCCAGGATCCGGGTACCCACGCGGCGCGCAAGCTTCATGCAGGCCGCGAACAGCTTGCGCTTGATCAGCCCCGCGTCTTCCATGCGGATCATCACATGCGTCAACAGGCCTTCCAGCACGCGCGGCGGCGCGAAGTAGTAGGTCGGCCCGATGTCGCGCATGTCGATCGATACAGTATCGGGCGATTCGGGATGGTTCACCGTAAAGCCCGTGACCAGCAACTGCGTGTACGAGAACATGTTCTGGCCGATCCAGGCGGGCGGCAGGTAGGCCAGCACGTCTTCCTGGTCGGTCAGCTTTTCCATCTCGGACACGGCGCGCGCGCGGTCGATCAGCGCATGGTGCGTGAGCACCACGCCTTTGGGCTTGCCGGTGGTGCCAGAGGTATAGAACATGGCGGCCGGATCTTGCGGCTGCACGGTGGCTACCGCCTGCTCGAAGAAATCAGGATGCTGCGTGGCGTATTCGCGGCCCAGTTCTTCCAGCTGTTCATACGAGCGCAGCATGGGGTCGGAGTAGTGGCGCAGGCCGCGCGGATCGTCGTACACCACGTGCTTGAGCGCGGGGCATTGCTCGAGGACCTCCAGCATCTTGTCGACCTGTTCCTGGTCTTCGACGATGGCGACGCTGATCTCGGCGTCCTGCAGCACGTAGACCATTTCCTGGGCGACGGCGTCCTGGTAGAGCGGCACGGGGATCGCGCCCAGCGACTGCGCGGCCATCATGGCCATGTACAGGCGCGGGCGGTTCTCGCCGATGACCGCCACATGCATGCCGGGCTTGATGCCCAGTGCGGCCAAGCCATGCGCGACGTGCCGGACATGCTCCGCCACTTCGGACCACGTAAGGGTTTGCCAGATCCCCAGATCTTTTTCGCGTATGGCGGGCCGCGACCCGCGAACGCTGGCATGCGTGAACAGCAGCGCCGGAAAGGTATCCAGCGCAGCCGGCATCCGTGCAGATGCGGGCGGTGTATGTGCCACGATGTCTCCTCCGGTTTGGGCGCATCGGGCCAGGAGTCCGCGAGAGCGGCGGTGGCGATGAAGCGCTTGACCAGTTGGTTTTAGATTTACGGCAGGAGTTAAGGTATAAGGTTGGGTTGCTACCAACTGTCACCATCGCGACATTCAAGGAACTTTTAGGGTATTCCCGATGCAGCTAGCCGACTCCCTGCAACTCGCCGCCGCCTGGTTTCGCGTGCTCAGCCGCGATCAGCAAGAACGCGTCGAGCGGGACCTGACCGTGCAGCAGGTGGTTGCCGGGTCGATCATAGAGCGCAAAGGTGAACTCGCACAGGCTTGGATAGGCGTGCTGGCGGGACTGGTCAAGGTTTCGGTGGGCAACGCCGAAGGCAAGGTGGCTTCGCTGACCGGCGTGCCGGCCGGCGGCTGGATAGGCGAAGGCTCGCTGCTCAAGCGCGAGATCCGCAAGTACGACATCGTTGCGCTGCGGGATTCGGTGGTGGCGCGCCTGCCGGCCGCCACCTTCGACTGGCTGCTGGACAGCAGCATTCCGTTCAACCGCTATCTGCTCCACCAATTGAACGAACGCGTGGCGCAGTTCATCGGCAAGGCGGAGTACGACCGCCTGCTGGATCCGGACGCGCGCGTGGCCCGCTGCCTGGCCGAGCTCTTCAACCCTTTGCTGTACCCCGGCATGGGGATGCGCCTGGCGATTACGCAGGAAGAGGTAGGCTATCTGGCCCGGGTGTCGCGCCAGCGCGCCAACCAGGCGCTGCGCAAGCTGGAAGAGGCCGGCCTGTTGAATGTGGAGTACGGCGCGGTCCGGGTGCTGGACCTGGACGGCCTGAAGCAATACGGGTCGGATCGTGCGGCGGTCGAAGGAGAACCGGCCTAGTGCACAGGCCGTACGAAAAAAAAGCTTGACGATAAATAGCGCGCTATTTAATATTGCGCAATGAAATCACGATCCAAACCCAAGGCGGCATTCAATCCGCTGCTGCTGGACAGCCAGTTGTGTTTCGCCCTGTATTCGACCTCGCTGGCGATGAACAAGGTGTACCGCAAGCTGTTGCGCGGGCTGGACCTGACTTATCCGCAGTACCTGGTGATGCTGGTGCTGTGGGAGGGCGACGAGATCACGGTGACGGATATCGGCGAGCGCCTGTTCCTGGATTCCGCGACCTTGACGCCGCTGCTCAAGCGGCTGGAAGCGGCGGGCCTGGTGACGCGCCAGCGCGCGGTCGAAGACGAGCGCCAGGTGATCGTCGGCCTGACGCGCCAGGGCCGCGAGTTGCGCGCTCAGGCCGAGGCGGTGCCGCATTCCATCGCGGACGCCGCGCAGTGTTCGTTGGAAGAGGCGCAAGGTATGATGAAAACGCTGCATGCGCTGCGGCAGAAGCTGACCGCAAGTCTTTGAAGTGGCGGGCAATGCCCGCCATCGTCAAATTTAATAAATAGTGCGCTATTTAATAGTGCACTATTTAATTAGTAAGGGCGATGACGGGATGTTCCCGCCGGGCCTGGCAGTCCAACCTCCATTTCCATAAAAGGAAACGCATCATGTCTATCGAAAAAGTGCTCTATCGCGCTCATGCGCACGTTACCGGCGGCCGTGAAGGCACGGGAGCCACGGACGACGGCAACCTGAACGTCAAACTGACGACCCCGAAGGAACTGGGCGGCGCGGGCGCGGCCGGCACCAATCCGGAACAGCTGTTTGCAGTGGGCTACTCGGCATGCTTCATGGGCGCCATGAAATTCGTCGCCGGCCGCGACAAGATCGCCATGCCGTCGAATGCGACGATCGACGGCGCTGTTGGCATCGGTCCTATTCCTACGGGGTTCGGGATCGAAGTCGAATTGAAGATTTCGTTGCCGGGGATGGAGCGGGCCGAGGCTGAGAAGCTGGTGGCTGCGGCGCATATCGTTTGCCCTTATTCGAATGCTACGCGTGGGAATATTGACGTGACGTTGACGATTATCTGACCGTTGCTTGATGTTCTAGTGGCGGGCGGCCTTGTTTGTAGGCCGCCCGTCGTCGCGTGCGGCGTGGCGGCTCGCGCCCACGATCGCGGTCCGGAGCGTTCGCTCCGGACTTCCCCGTTGTCATCCTCGTCCAGGCCTTCGGCCTTCCCTTCGGATTCCCTCGGGCGCATCGAGGTTGCGAGCCGCCACGCCGCACGCAACGACGGGCTACGTACGTCTTGGGTCGCCGCGCTGCTAGAGCTGCGGTCAGTGCCGAGTCTTGATCTGCCGGTCCTTTACGGCCGCGCGGGCGGCCGTAAAGGACATACGCAATTTTTTAGATTTCGATGGTAGTCGCTGGCGCGAATGCAGGCAGCTGCTTTCTGATGGCATCGCCGTCCTGGGGGTGGGGCGGTGATGGGCGGCGCGCGATGGGCAGTGGCTTGCGCATGCAGAGTGTCTCGCGCGCGCTGCCCATCCGGCATCGGAGTTGAATTGCAGATGCTGGGCTGAGCAAACGTGATACCGCAGCCACTGCGCGCAGCGCCATCAGCCGACGCAAGACACCGCGTAAGCCCCAAAAGGCCGCCTGCGCGGCCGGCCTGGGGCGGGCCCCGCAAGACACGCCACCACACCCCAATGCGGAAAAAAACGCCAAGCACACAGACCGCCCCAGCGTCCGTAAAGATTCAAGCAGCACAGCCTGCCGCGTCGGGGACTCGCGTAGGGCGGGGCGTCGATAAGCCCGAGGGAATCCGAAGGCAGTCGCCGGAGGCGACAACGAGGATGACGAAGGGGAAGTCCGGAGCGAACGCTCCGGACCGCAATCGTTGCCCCGCCCTACGCGAGTCCCCGACGTGGCAGGCGTCTCAAGAACTCAACACTGAAGCCCTCAATGCGATCCACCCAAATAAGCCGCAACAACAGCCGGATCATGCTTCAACTTATCCGCGCTCCCATGCACAGAAATCCGCCCGTTCTCCAACACATACCCATAATCCGCCACATTCAATGCAGCAGCAGCAAACTGCTCCACCAACAGCATCGTCACGCCTTCATCCTTGAGCCGCGCGATGATCCGGAACACCTCTTCCACCAGGATCGGCGCCAGCCCCATTGAAGGCTCGTCCAGCAGCACCAGTTCCGGATTCAGCATCACCGCGCGCGCCATGGCCAGCATCTGCTGCTCGCCGCCAGACAGCGTGCCCGCCAGCTGATCGCGCCGCTCCTTCAAGCGCGGAAACAGGTCCATGGCGCGGCCCAGGTCGGACTGCACGTCGCCCTTCGGACGGCTGCCCGTCAGGCGCGGAAAAGCGCCCAACAGCAGGTTGTCGGTGACCGACAGCGTCGGGAACACCCGCCGCCCTTCGGGCGAGTGCGCCAGGCCCAGCCGCGCGATGCGGTGGGACTCCAGGCCGTCGATGCGCTTGCCGCTCAGCGTGACCTCGCCCGCGGTGGGGCGGATCATGCCGGACAGCGCCCGCATCGTGGTGGTCTTGCCGGCGCCGTTCGAGCCGATCAGCGTCACCACCTTGGCCTTCGGCACTTCCATGCTGATGCCATGCAGCACCTTCACCTTGCCGTAGCCCGCTTCCAGATTCTTGATCGATAGCATCTTGTTGTCCCCTTGGCGTCAGGCGGGCGCGCCGCCCAGATACGCCTCGATGACCTTGGCGTTGCTTTGCACTTCGTTGGGCAGGCCCTCGGCGATCTTCTGGCCGAAGTCCAGCACCGACACGGTGTCGCAGACTCCCATCACCACGTCCATGTGGTGTTCGATGAGGATCAGCGTGATGCCGTGGTCGCGCACCTTGCGGATGATGGCCAGCAGTTCGACGATGTCGGGCGCGGTCAGGCCGGCCGCGGGTTCATCCAGCAGCAGCAGTTGCGGGTCCAGCGCCAGGGCGCGGGCGATTTCCAGCAGGCGCTGCTTGCCGTAGGGCAGGTTGCGCGCTTCCTCGCTGGCCAGCGATTCCAGGCCCACGAATTCCAGCAGCGCCATGGCGCGGGCGCGGGCGCCCTGTTCCTCTCCCTTCCATTTGGACGTGCGCAGCGCGATGCCGGCCAGGCCCGTGGTGAAGGTGTGATGCAGGCCGACCAGCACGTTCTCCAGCGCCGTCATTTCGCCGAACAGCTGCACGTTCTGGAAGGTGCGCGCGATGCCGGTCTCGGCGATGTCGGCCGGGGTCATGCCGACCAGTGACTTGCCCGAGAATTCCACCGCGCCGGCGGTCGGCACGTAGATGCCCGTCAGCACGTTCATCATGGTGCTCTTGCCGGAGCCGTTGGGTCCGATCAGGCCATGGATGGTGCCGCGCTTGACGGTCAGGTCGACCTGATTCAGCGCCTTCAGGCCGCCGAACTGCATCAGCACGCCCTTGGCCGCCAGTAGCGTGTCGCCCTTGCCCTTGGCCGCATCGGGCACGGCTTCCTGCTCTTTCACCAGGTCCGATTTGACCGAGAGCGCGGCGCGGCGGTTGGAGAAGAACAGGTTGCGCACGAAGCCCACGATGCCGTCGGGCAGGTAGTAGACGACGAACAGGATCATGGCGCCGAAGATCGTCAGGCGCCAGTCGGTCACCACCTCCAGCCAGAACGAGAAGACCGCCAGCAGGATGGTGCCGGCAACCGGCACGACGACGCGGCGTGGTTCGGTGCGGCCCTTGGAGATAGCGATCACGCTGCCGACAGTGACCAGGACCGCCACGCCCAGCGCGATCAGGCGGAAGGTCGAGATGTCGTCCAGCATCTTGGGCAGCAGCACGATGATGGAAGCGCCCAGCAGCGCGCCCGTGCGGCTCTTGCGGCCGCCCATGATGATGGCCAGCAGGAACAGGATGGTCAGTTCGAAGTTATAGGTATTGGGCGAGATGTACTGTTCCGAATACGAGTACAGCGCGCCGGCCAGGCCGGCGAAGCCGGCGCTGATGACGAAGGCGAACACCTTGTGCCGGTAGACCGACACGCCCATGCAGTCGGACGCGATCGGGCTGTCGCGCAGGGCCTCGAACGAGCGGCCGAGGTGCGATTTGAGGATACGGTGCACCACGATCAGCGACAGCACCAGCAATGCGGCGACCAGCCAGAAGTACTCGCTCTTGTTCAGCACGTGCCCGGCGATGGACGGCTTGGGGATCTTGATGCCCAAGGGCCCTTCGGTCATGAAGGTCATCTCGTTGATCAGGATCTGGATGATGGTGCCGAAGGCCAGCGTCACCATGGCCAGGTATGGCCCCGTGACCCGCAGCGCCGGCAGCGCCAGCACCGCGCCGAAGGCCGCCGCGATCAGGATGGCGGCGGGCAGGATGACCCAGATCGGCATCTGCAGGTGGAAGAACAGCACGCCGGCGACATACGAGCCGATGCCGAACAAGCCGGCGTGGCCCAGCGAGACCTGGCCGGTATAGCCCACCACGATATCGAGCCCGAACAGCAGGATCGAATAGATCATGATGGTTTCGATCAGGTGCAGATAGTACGTGTTGGTCACGCCCAGCGGCACGGCGGCCAGGCAGGCCACCGCCACGATGGATAGCAGGAGGTGCAAGGGTTTCATCGCTTACACCTTCTTGATCGCGGTCTTGCCGAACAGGCCGGCGGGCTTGAAGGTCAGTACGAGCAGCAGCAACACCAATCCCGGCACGTCTTTGTACCCCGTCGAAAGATAGAAACCGGTGGTCGTTTCGGCGATCCCCAGGATCAGCCCGCCCACCACCACGCCCATTCCGCTGGACAGGCCGCCGATGATGGCGACGGCGAAGGCCTTCAGGCCCAGCACTGCGCCCATGGTGGCGCCGGTCAGGGTCAGCGGTGCGACCAGCACGCCGGCGAACGCCGCCGTCAGCGAAGACAGCGCGTAGGAAAACGTGATCACCATGCCCGTGTTGATGCCCATCAGGCCGGCGGCGTCGCGGTCGTTGGAGGTGGCGACGAAGGCCTTGCCGTAGATGGACTTGCGGTTGAAGACTTCCACCAGCAGCATCATCGCCAGTGCGCCGAACACCACCAGCAATTCCATGGGCAGCACATTGGCGCCCAGTACCTGGATCGGCGCTTCCGGCAGCGGCGAGGGGAAGCGCAGGTCGTCGCGGCCCCAGATGTTCTCGGCCACGTTCTTGAAGATGATGCCCAGCGCGATGGTGGCCATGATCCAGCCGAACTCCGAGCGGGTCTTGATGGCGGGCCTGACGCCCACGCGCTCGACCAGCGCGCCTTGCGCGAATCCGAAGATGCAGACGATGGGTATCATCACCCAGTAGTTCACGCCCAGGCCGACCAGCGTCAGGCCGACCAGTGCGCCCAGCATCAGGGCTTCGCCCTGGCCGAAGTTCAGGGTGCCCGACGTGGCGAACGTGAGCTGGTATCCGAACGCGATGACGGCATAGATCATGCCCAGCGCGATACCGCTATAGATGAGCTGTAGAAGAATCATGGTGTGTGTCGTGTAGCGCTGTGGTTCCGTCCCAACCCCCTTGGGCAGAACGCGGTTTTCAGGCGGCGGCAGACCCGCGCCCTGGCAGGCAGGGCGCGGATGGCGGCGGCCGGGCAGCCGCCGCCGGATGTGCTGCGGGACCTTAGTTGGCCTTGATCACGCGGCCGCCCTTGACCTCGCCGATGACCACTTCCTTGACGGTGATCGCGTCGTGGTTGTCTGCGCTGAAGGGCTTGTTGTAGGTCATCACCACGCCCTCGACAGGCGTCTGCAGGTTTTCGAGGGCCTCGCGGACCTTCGGGCCTTCGGTGGAGTTGGCCTGCTTGAAGGCCGCGGCCAGCAGATAGATGGAGTCATAGCCCTGGGCGGCCGACACCGGCGAGTCGATGCGGTTGTTCTTGGGCTTGAACTTGGTCAGGTAGGCGTCGATGAAGGCCTTGCGCTTGGGCGTGTCCGGGTCCTGGATGAAGGTCTGCGGCATGCGCGCGCCTTCGCCGTTGGTACCGGAGTTGTCGATGTAGTTGGCCATGGACAGGGTCCAGCTGCCGATGATCGGCACCTTCCAGCCCAGCTTGGTCATGCCGTTGGCGACCTGCGCCAGTTCGGGGCCGATGCCGTAGGTCAGCACGGCTTCGGCGCCGGCGGCCTTGGCCTTCAGCAGCTGGGCCGTCATGTCGACGTCCTTGATGTTGAACTTCTCGACGGCCACGGGCTTGATGCCCTTGGCGTCCAGGGCCTTTTCCAGGTCCTCGCGGCCGAGCTGGCCGTAGTTGGTGGAGTCGGCCAGGATCGCCACCTTCTTGAAGCCGCGGCGGGTCACCGCTTCTTCCACGATCATCGGGGCCTGGATGCTGTCGTGCGCCGCGTTGCGGAACACGTAATTGTTCGGGTATTCCGGCGCCTTGAACTGGTGCGTGATGACGCTGCCCGTGGCCACGTTGTTGAACACCGGGATCTTGGCGTCCTGGTAGAAGCGCTGGGAGGCCAGCGCCACGCCGGTATTGATGTAGCCGACGGTGGCTGCCACTTGCTCTTTATTGATCAGTTCTTGCGCGATCTGCACGCCGCGCTCGTTCTTGGCCTCGTCGTCGCGTTCGACGGCGATCAGCTGGCGTCCCATGACGCCGCCGTTCTTGTTGATTTCTTCAATCGCCAGGCGCACGCCGTCGCGCATGCTGACGCCCATGGACGACGAACCACCGGTGTAGGGGCCGGCCACGCCGATCTTGATGGGGTCGGCGGCGTGGGCCGCGGCCGTTGCGGCAAATGCAAGGGTTCCTGCGAGCAGCTTCAAACGAAAATCCATTGATGTCTCCGTTGTAATTGGTAGAACTGCGTGGAAAACCGTGTGCCGGCGCCAGGCGGCGGAAATCAGTTGCTGCGGCGCTCTCCTGTGTGGCGTGTCGTGACTGTCTGCCTAATCACTTACGCGAAACTGACCCGACGGGGTTTTTCCGCGTAAATACCTAGTACGGACGCACGAGGGTTCCTGTCATGCGCTGCGGCGCTGCCTGGGGTGTGGAAGGGGGAAGTAGGCTGCGTGCCGTGGCGGGCATGGACGGGACATTGCATTGGCCGCATCCTAGCCAGCGCGGCGACGGGCTGCGCGGAATTTCGTTCCGCCCCTGCCTGGAAATTTATTCCTGACGGGCTGGCAGGCCGCGTGGCCATTGGGAGACCTGTTTGCACACGCCTTCCAGCCATAGGGAAAACGCTTGGACCGCCTTGCCCGGCGGCCGCGCGGTTTCGGTGCACAGGTAATACTGGGCTTCGCCGGGGATTTCGATGTCCAGGACGCGCACCAGCTTGCCTTCGTCCAGCCATTCCGCGGCCAGCGCGCGCCGCGTGAGCGCAAGGCCTTGGCC
Organism: Achromobacter sp. SD115; assembly: GCF_017355315.1. NCBI lineage: Bacteria > Pseudomonadati > Pseudomonadota > Betaproteobacteria > Burkholderiales > Alcaligenaceae > Achromobacter > Achromobacter sp. SD115. Next base: position 35,851 of record NZ_JADIJM010000015.1, read on the forward strand.
GGCGCGCGCCGCCGCCAGCATGATGCCCAGGTCCACCAGCCACACGCCGCGCGCGGGTTCGGGCCAGTCCAGTCCGGCGGCGGCCAGCCACGGCCGCCAAGGCTCCATCGGACAGCGCAGCAGTTGCGCCCGCGCCAGGTCCGCGGGCCGCTCGAAGGGGCCATGCTGGTCGCGGTAGCCTGGCGCGCAGACCGCGAATACCGGATCCGCCGTCAGCTGGCGCGCGTTCAGGCCGGGGTACTTGCCGCTGCCGAAGCGCACCCAGACGTCGGCATTGGGCGGCATGATGTCCAGGTAGGGGATGGACAGCATGATTTCCAGTTCCACCTCGGGATGGGCCGCGGTGAAGCCGGGCAGGGCGGGGATCAGCACCTGGCGGGCGAAGGTGGGAGTGGAGACGACCCGCAGGGGTTCGAGCTTCGGTTCGCCGCGCTTATGCAGCGACGCGTCCGACAGTAGATCCAGCGCGGTGCGCACCTGGTCCAGGTACTCGCGCCCGGCAGAGCTCAGCGTCGCGCCGCGGCTGCTGCGGATGAAAAGGGTGACGTCCAGCATGGCCTCGAGCGCGGCAATGCGCTTGCCGATGGCGCTGGCGGTGACGAAGAGTTCCTCGCTGGCGCGCTCGAAGGAGCCCAGGCGGGCGGCCGCTTCGAAGGCCTGAATGGCTGCCAGGGGCGGCAGGCGCACATCTTTGGAGGGGGAGGGACCGCGCATGATCGTCTGGCGGGCCGGTGTTGCGCCCGACGAAAGAATGGCAACCGGCAGATTATAAGGACGGCGGCGTCAGTCCCTCGCCGTAGCGCCTGAGCACCTGGGAGATTTCCACGCGGTAGCCGTCGAGCCAACGCGATTGCGCGGCCTTGGCCTGCTGGTGCGCCGGGTGCCGGATCAATTGCTCCAGCGCCTCCAGCGATTCCCAGTAGTAGACGTTGGAGATCAGGCCGCGCGCGGCATCTTCCCAGCTCTCTTCGCCCAGGTAGCCCGGAATGGCTCGGGCGGCGGCGGCGATGGCCTGGTCCAGGCGATGGAAATCATCGTCGAATTGCTTCGTGGCGAAGATGAAGGTGGAGCTGTACATGGTGGGACTCCGGGCGTGGCTGGGGGCGCAAGCAAATCGGCCGCCGGGAGGTCCGGGCGGCCGTTCGGGCGAACTGCGGGAGGCGTAGCTTAAACGCCTTGGGAGGCCCTTACACGCCCTTGAGCGCCAGGCTGACCGCCAGCGCGGCCATGACCACCGCGATAAGTCCGTCCAGCACGCGCCAAGCCGAGGCGCTGGCGAAGAACGGGGCGAACAGGCGCGAGCCGATGCCGAGCACGGCGAGCCACAGCAGGCTGGCGGTGAAGGCGCCGGCGGCGAAGGCCATGCGCGCGTCCTCGAAGCCGTGCGCCAGCGAGCCGACCACCACCATGTCCAGCCAGAAGTGCGGATTCAGCAGCGAAAAGCCCAGCGCGCCCAGGATGGCGGCGCGGCGCGACGGCACCACGTCGCGGGCGGCGGCCAGTCCGCCCGTGGCGGTCCAGGCGCGGCGCGCCGACTGCAGCGCGTACCACGACAGGAAGGCCACGCCGAACCACAGCACGGCGGTCGTCAGCCAAGGGAACCAGGAGGTCAGGGCCTGCAGGCCGGAGACGCTGGCGAAGATGAAGATAGCATCGATCAGCGCGCAAATGGCGACCACGCTCACGAGGTGCGCGCGCATCAGGCCCTGGCGCAGGATGAACGCGCTTTGCGCGCCCACGACCGCGAACAGGCCCAGCCCGGTGGCCGTGCCGCTGGCCCAGGCAGTGAAGAAAAGGGGGGATGACAACGTGGCGAACATGACCTGCACCTGTGCTGCTACGCCTGTGGCGGCGTTTGGATGACAACGCCGGACGCGCGTGGCGCTCCGGTAACAAGGCCATTTTCGCTTGCGGCGGATATGAAATAAAGCTAATTTTCCTTCACTATCTTAAGCAAAACTAATCTTATGAAAATCGATCACGGCAACCTGCGCGCCCTGGCAGCGGTAGTGCGGGAAGGCAGCTTCGAGCGGGCGGCGCTGTCGTTGAGCGTCACCCCGTCGGCAGTGTCGCAACGGATCAAGGCCCTGGAGGACCGCATGGGCCGGCTGTTGGTCCAGCGCACCGTGCCGGCGGTGGCCACGGCGGACGGCCAGGTGCTGGTGCGGCTGGCCGAGCAGACGGCGCTGCTGGAGCACGACGCGCTCGACCGCCTGGGCGTGGCGGACGACGATGTGCCCTATGCCAGCATTCCGGTCGCGGTCAATCACGACAGCCTGGAGACCTGGTTCGTCGACGCGGCCGTGCAGTTCGCGGCGCGCACCCGGGCTACGCTGGACATGCAGTCCGAAGACCAGGACCACACGGCGACGCTGCTGCGCAATGGCTCGGTGCTGGGCGCCGTGACCGCCCTGGCCGAGCCGGTCCAGGGCTGCCGCATCCATGCGCTGGGCAGCATGCGTTATGTCGCGACCTGCACGCCCGAATTTCACAAGCGCTACTTCTCGCAGGGCGTCAACGCCCAGACGCTGGCGCAGGCGCCGGTGCTGGTGTTCAACCGCAAGGACGCGCTGCAGGCCCGCTTCGCGCACAAGATCGCGGATCCCGCGCCCTGGCAACCGCCGGTCTGGTGGGTGCCTTCCACCCGCGCGTTCGTGCAGGCCACGCTGGGCGGCCTGGGCTGGACCATGAATCCGCTGCCGCTGGTGCAGGAACACCTTGATGCAGGTCAGCTGATGCTGCTTCGGGGCCGCGCCTGGGAGGACGTGCCGCTGTATTGGCAGCATTGGCGGGTAAACTCCGAAGCGATGGAAGCCCTGACGGATTCGGTCCTGTCAGCTGCCCGCAGCCTGGTCAGGCGGCGTTAACCCCCTAGGAGAACAACCCATGAACATCCGCAAGTTCGCTGTCATCGCCGCCCTGGGCCTGTGCACGGCCGGCTCGGCTTGGGCTAAGGACTACAAGGTTGGCCAGATCGAGGTCGACGACCTCTGGGTGCGCGCGTCCGCGCCCGGCCAGTCCAATGGCGCGGGGTATATGGACATCGACAACGACGCCAAGGCTGCTGACCGCCTGCTGTCGGTGTCGTCGGACGCGGCGGAGCGCGTCGAACTGCACACGGTGCAGACCGAGAACGGCGTCTCGAAGATGCGTCAGGTGGAAGGCGGCATCGCGCTGCCGGCCGATACCGAGGTCAAGCTCAGCCCGGGCGGCTACCACGTCATGTTCATCAAGCTGAAGGCCCCGTTCGCCGAAGGCGGCACGGTCCCGGCCACGCTGAAGTTCGAAAAAGCCGGCGAAGTCGCCGTGCACTTCAAGGTCAAGCCGGCCTCGCACAATCCCGGCATGGACCACGGCAGCATGAACCACGGCACGATGAAGCACTAAGCGCCAGGCGCTGCCCGCACCTGAAAAACTAAGCCGGCCCATGGGCCGGCTCAGGTGGATTCCTGTCAACGAGGCAGGTCCGCCCCGACACAACAGGTCTCCCCCAATCGGGGCCGCGCGGAGCCGGGCTCTGCCGGTCCGCTGCGGCGCCCCCTGGGGGGAAGCGCGCAGCGCTTCGGGGGGGGGCTTAATACAGCCCTTGCTGACGCATCGCGTCAGCCACCTTCACGAAGCCAGCAATGTTGGCGCCGTCCAGGTAATTCACGTACTCGCGCTCGCTGTGGCCGTGGCGCACGCAGTTCTCATGGATGTCGCGCATGATGGCGTGCAGGCGCGCGTCGACTTCCTCGCGCGTCCAGGCCAGGCGGGCCGAGTTCTGGGCCATTTCCAGGCCGGATACGGCCACGCCGCCGGCGTTGCTGGCCTTGCCGGGCGCGTACAGCACGCGGGCGGCGATGAAGGCCTTGGCGGCTTCCAGCGTGGCCGGCATGTTGGCGCCTTCGGCGACGCACAGCACGCCGTTCTTGATCAGCGTTTGCGCATCGGCCAGTTCCAGTTCGTTCTGCGTGGCGCAGGGCAGGGCCACGTCCACCGGCACGTGCCACGGGCGCTTGCCGGCTTCATAGACCAGGCCGAACTGGCGGGCATACGTGTCCAGGCGGCCGCGCAAGTCGTTTTTGATGTGCATCAGCGCGACCAGCTTCTCGTGCGTGAAGCCGGCTTCGTCGACCACCGTGCCGTTCGAATCCGAAATCGTCACGACCTTGGCGCCCAGCGCCATGGCCTTTTCGATCGCGTACTGGGCGACGTTGCCCGAGCCCGATACGGACACGCGCAGGCCGTCGAAGGACTTGCCCACGCGCTTGAGCATTTCTTCAGCGAAGTACACGGTGCCGTAGCCGGTGGCTTCGGGGCGGATCAGGCTGCCGCCGAAGGTCAGGCCCTTGCCGGTGAACACGCTGGCGGTCGAGTTGGACAGCTTTTTCATCATGCCGGCCATGAAGCCGACTTCGCGCGCGCCCACGCCGATGTCGCCAGCCGGCACGTCGGTGTCCGGACCCAGGTGGCGGTACAGCTCGATCATCAGGGCTTGGCAGAAGCGCATGACTTCAGCGTCGGACTTGCCCTTGGGATCGAAGTCGGAGCCGCCCTTGCCGCCGCCCATGGGCAGCGTGGTGAGCGAGTTCTTGAGGGTCTGCTCGAAAGCCAGGAACTTCAGGATGGACAGGTTCACCGAGGGGTGGAAACGCATGCCGCCCTTGAAGGGGCCGATGGCCGAGCTGTGCTGGATGCGGAAAGCGCGGTTGACCTGGGCCTGGCCGCGGTCATCGGTCCAGCACACGCGGAACTGGATCACGCGTTCCGGCTCCACCAGGCGCTCGAGCACGGCGTGCTCGGCGTAGTGGGGGTGCTTTTCGATGAAAGGCCACAGGCTCAGCATCACCTCCTGGACGGCTTGCATGAACTCAGGCTGCTGCGGGTCGCGCGCGGCGACGCCACGCAGGAAGTCGTCCAGACTCTGCACTTTCAACATGATCTCCTTGGGGGTGCTTCGAATAGGTGCGGACTGCGCCGGATTGGGGCGCGAAAATTCTTTTTTGGTGCATGGGCGCACCTGTATGGTGCGGAATTGTAGGGGTAAATTGCTGCCCTGCGCAAAGCCCAAAAATGGTGCCATCACCTTGATATCAAAGCACTTTTTCTTTTAATTTATTGGGGACGTATTAAAGTGGGAAATCAGGGTAGAGTCGCCTTAAATCGTAGGTTCTCAACGAAGAATATTGAATTTCCTAGAGAATTTAATATGTCCCCATTTATTTTCATAGAGAGATCATAGGGCCTCCCGAATTGTTGGGGAGGAAAGGAAGACACGTTCGGGCAGCTTTGGGCGGGCTGAAGGAACGATACCAGTTTAATATGTCCCCATTAATTGTTTGAGCAAAATCACGTCCCCTCTACGGGATTACAGTTGTACGACGGCCAGCGCCGCGCCCAGCGCCATCAAGACGGCTCCCACCACGCGGTCGGCCGCAAGTTGATGATCCAGCAGCATCCGCCGCAGGAAGGGCGAGGACACCGACCACGCCACCGCGCCGAACCAGATCCAGTGCGCCAACGACATGAACAGGCCATAGCCGAACTGCCAGGCCAGCGGCGTGCCGGGCGACACCACCTGGGTATAGGTGCTGACCACGAACAACGTCGTCTTGGGATTCAGCGCATTGGTCAGAAAGCCGCTGTATAGCGCCTGCCAGCCCGAGATAGGGGGGCGCTCCGAAAGATCGCGGCTGACCTGGGTGCGGTTGAAGAAGGTCTTCCAGCCCATGTAGACCAGATAGCAGGCGCCCGCCAGTTTGATGCCCTGCAGCACGGGCTGCGCGTAGTGCGCCAGCAGGCTGACCCCGAACATTGTGTAGAACACGTGCACCTGCACACCCAGCGCGATGCCCAGCGCGCAGATCAGGCCGGTGCGCCGGCCGAACAGATAGCTGTTGCGCGTGACCATGGCGAAGTCTGGGCCGGGGCTGATGACGGCAAGCAGGGTGATGAGAGCGACGGCGATCAGTTCGGTCATGGCGGCAGCAGGTTGCTAAACGGAGCCGGCATTGTGGGACGCTGGCGCGCGCCGGAAAAACGATTTCTAATGTCGGATATCTGTGAGAAAAAATCACCTTTTGCCATGAAGCTGCCGCCGCTCAATACTTTGCGCGTGTTCGATGCCGCTGCCCGCCACCTGGCGTTTGGCAAGGCGGCCGAAGAGCTGCACGTGACCCATGGCGCCGTCAGCCGGCAGATCCGGCTGCTCGAGGACGCGCTGGGCCTGGCGCTGTTCGAACGCCGCAATCGGGCTGTTTTTTTGACCGATGCGGGCAGGCAGCTGTTCGAGGTGACGCGCGCCCTGTTCGAGCAGTTGGCGGCGGGCCTGGCCAAGCTGCGCCAGCCGGCGGCGGATGCGCCGCTGGTGCTGTCCTGCGAGCCCACCATCGCCATGATGTGGCTCATCCCGCGGCTGCCGGACTTCCAGCGCGCCCATCCCGGCGTGCAGGTGCACCTGTATGCGGCAGGCGGTCCCGTGGATTTCGTCGCCCAGGGCGTGGACGTGGCGTTGCGCCGCAATGACTTTGATTGGGATACCGCCTTGCATGCCGAGCAGGTGTGCGAGGAATGGACGGGGCCGGTGTGCCGCCCGGCACTGGCGGGCGCTGCCGCAGCAGACCCGGCCGCGGATGGCTGGGGCGGCGCGCCGGCGCTCGGCAGCGCGACGCGCCCGCTGGCCTGGCGGCACTGGTCGCGTGCGGCGGGTGTGAAGCCCCCGCGCCGGGCCGGGCCGGCCTACGAGCATTTCTATCTGAGTCTGCAGGCGGCTGCCGCCGGCCTGGGGGTGGCGATAGGTTCCGCGCTGATGGTGTGCGACGCTTTGCGGGACCGCCGGCTTGAGGCGCCTTGCGGCTTTACCCGGGATGGCTCGGCTTATGTGCTGCTGTCGCTGCGGCCTTGCGCGGAAGATCCGCGCGCGCAAGCCTTTCTGGAATGGTTGCGCCGCGAGGCCGCCGCGTCGCTACGGGACGCGGCGGGCGAGGCGACGGATGCCGCTCAGAGCGTGGCGTCGTAGTCGATCGTCAGGGGGGCGTGGTCCGAGAAGCGCTCGTCCTTGTAGATGGCCACGTTGCGGGCGCGGGCGGCGATGCCCGGCGTTGCGATCTGGTAGTCGATGCGCCACCCCACGTTCTTAGCCCAGGCCTGGCCGCGGTTGCTCCACCAGGTGTACTGGTCCGGGCGGTCGTCGATGGTGCGGAACACGTCGACGAAGCCGCGCTTGTCGAACACGTCGGTCAGCCAGGCGCGCTCTTCGGGCAGGAAGCCCGAATTCTTCAGGTTGCCCTTCCAGTTCTTCAGGTCGATTTCCTTGTGGGCGATGTTCCAGTCGCCGCAGATGATGAACTCGCGGCCGGTGGTCTTGTGCTCGTGCATCAGGGCGTCGATCCAGGGGCCGAAGCGGTCCAGGAAGCGGTACTTGGCCTGCTGGCGCTCGTCGCCGCTGGAGCCAGAGGGCAGGTAGGCGCTGATGACCGACAGGTTTTTCCAGTCGGCGCGGATGATGCGGCCTTCGGGGTCGAATTCTTCGCAGTCCAGGCCGGTGTTGACGCGTTCGGCCGCGTCGCGCAGGTAGATGCCCACGCCGCTATAGCCCTTCTTCACTGCATGGTGGAAGTGGCCGGTATAACCAGGCGGGTGGCGCAGGTCGTCGGTCAGGTCCTCGTGGGATACCTTGATCTCCTGCAGGCAGAGCACGTCGGCGGCGTGTTTTTCCATCCAGGGTTGCAGGCCCTTGCGGAAGGCGGACCGGATGCCATTGAGATTGATCGACGTAATGCGCAGCAAAGCGAAACTCCTGTTGGGCGGCCGCGAGGGCCGGGACAATGCCAGCAATTTAACCGACTCGGCGCGGCCACCCGGGAATAGCCCCGACAGCGGATAAAATGCCAGCGTTTGCCATCTACCGGACCTTTACGCATGCCCGCCGCCCATTCTTCCGCCACCGCCCTGGATTTCGTCCGCTTCGCCTTGAACGAGGGCGTGCTGCGCTTCGGCAGCTTCAAGGTCAAATCGGGCCGTATCAGTCCCTATTTCTTCAATGCCGGACTGTTCAATAGCGGGCGCTCGGTCGGCAAGCTGGCGCAGTTCTACGCCCAGGCGCTGCTGGATTCGGGCGTGGAATTCGACATGCTGTTCGGTCCGGCCTACAAGGGCATCCCGCTGGGCACGGCGACTGCCATCGCGCTGGCGGGCCACTCCGGCATGAAGGGTGGCGACGTGCCTTTCGCGTACAACCGCAAGGAAGCCAAGGATCACGGCGAGGGCGGCACCCTGGTGGGCGCGCCGCTCAAGGGCAAGGTCGTCATCATTGACGACGTGATCACCGCGGGCACCTCGGTGCGCGAATCGGTGGAGATCATCCGCGCCGCCGGCGCCGAGCCGGCCGCCGTGCTCATCGCCATGGACCGCATGGAGCGCGCGGGTCCGGACGACGCCCTGTCGGCGCATTCCGCCGTGCAGGACGTGGCCAAGACCTACGGCATTCCGGTGGTGGCGATTGCCTCGCTGTCGGACATCCTGGCCTTGCTGCAGGATGACGCGTCGTTCGCTGAGCACCGAGAGGCGGTGTTGGCGTATCGGACGAAGTACGGGGTGAAGTAAACCCTGTCCTCAGCGAGTGCAGGTAGTGGGGCGGCCAGGTGCCGCCCTTTTATCCATAGCTTGCCGCTGGCTCAGCGACCCCATGGGGCTGGCCGAAGACGGCGACGCCGCTCGCTCGGGCGGCATCCGCCAGCTTGCGGTCAAAGGTGGCCAGACAGCCGTTGGTTCTTTGGGCCAGTTCGAGATAACTGGCGTCGTAGACGGTCAAGCCGTGCGTTCGAGCCAGCAGATAGCTGCGGGTTACGCCGGAAGATGGGGCGGCCGGATCTGGAAGTATGGGCAGGCGTTCGAGAAGCTGTCTGAACGAGAACAGCTGACCCGCCGATGCTCGTTGGCCGCGCTCGGCGCGCAACATGCCGTTCGCGACTTCCGTGTGCCAGATGGGGGGCACCGTGTTTTCAGACTCGTGAGCAGTTTCCAGCAGATGCCGGGCCATCCGTGCTTCGTGGGCGTCCGCGCGGTCGATCAGCCACGCCAGGGCAAGCGAGGCGTCCGGTATCAAGCGGATCGGATTCATGCCCGGCCCTCTTCGATCCAGGAACGGATGACTTCGTGCGGGACGGCCGGCGCTGGCGTGAAGCATTTCATTGCCTCAAGCGCATCATGTGCGTCCAGCGAAGTTGTGGGCAGGGCTGGGGTCAGCCTGGCGCACAACACGCCATCCAGTGAAATGATGAAATGCTGTCCTTGGCGCACCGCTTGCAGGTGGTCGGCAAACCGATGCAGCAGGTCGCTGCTGCTGATTTCCAGGTAATTCATGTCCAAGTCTCCGGTCAAAAATCGACCAGATCATTCTTGGATAAACGAAGGGCCGCGGCAAGATGCCGCGGCCCTTCGTTTCGTCTGATACTTCCTGAGCGGGGCCGTTGCGAGCCGCGCCCGGCACAGGATCAGCTATCCAGCTTCTGCTTCAACAGATCGTTCACCTGCTGCGGGTTGGCCTTGCCGCGGGCGGCCTTCATGATCTGGCCCACCAGCGAGTTGAACGCCTTCTGCTTGCCGGCCCGGTACTCTTCCACGATGGCCGGGTTGGCGGCCAGCACCTCGTCGATCATGGCGCCGATGGCGCCGGTGTCGCTGATCTGCTTGAGGCCGCGGGCGTCGATGATGGCATCGGCCTGGCCGCCGTTTTCGCCGGCCCACATGGCACCGAAGACTTCGCGGGCGATCTTGTTGGAGATGGTGCCGTCGATGATGCGGCCGATCAGGGCGGCCAGCGCCGGCGCCTGCACCGGGGAGTCGGCGATGCTCTTTTCGTCCTTGTTCAGGGCGGCGGAGACTTCACCCATGACCCAGTTGGCGGCCAGCTTGGCCTGGCCGGCCGGCAGCGCGTGCGCCACGGCCTCGAAGTAGGCGGCGAGGTCGCGGCTGACGGTCAGCTGGGCGGCGTCGTAGGCGGGCAGGCCGTACTCGGATTCGAAGCGCGCGCGCTGGGCGGCCGGCAGTTCGGGCATGGCGGCGCGGACTTCGTCGACCCAGGCGCTGGAAATCACCAGCGTGGGCAGGTCGGGGTCGGGGAAGTAGCGGTAGTCGTGCGCGTCTTCCTTGCTGCGCATGCTGCGCGTCTCGTCGCGGTCGGCGTCGTACAGGCGGGTTTCCTGGACCACCGTGCCGCCGTCTTCGATCAGCTCGATCTGGCGCCGCGCTTCATAGACGATGGCGCGCTCCAGGAAGCGGAACGAGTTGACGTTCTTGATCTCGGTGCGGGTGCCGAATTCCTTCTGGCCCACGGGGCGGACGGACACGTTGGCGTCGCAGCGGAACGAGCCTTCCTGCATGTTGCCGTCGCAGATGCCCAGCCACACCACCAGGCTGTGCAAGGCGCGGGCATAGGACACTGCCTCGGCGGCCGAGCGCATTTCCGGCTCTGTCACAATTTCCAGCAGCGGCGTGCCGGCGCGGTTCAGGTCGATGCCGCTGGCGGGCGCGCCGTTGGCCAGGTTGAAGTCGTCGTGCAGCGACTTGCCGGCGTCTTCTTCCAGGTGGGCGCGCGTCAGGTTGACGGTTTTCTCTTCCTCGCCCACGAAGAACGACAGCGAACCGCCCACCACCACCGGCAGTTCGTACTGGCTGATCTGGTAGCCCTTGGGCAGGTCGGGGTAGAAGTAGTTCTTGCGCGCGAACACCGAGCGCGGCGCGATGGTGGCGCCCACGGCCAGGCCGAAGCGGATGGCGCGTTCGGCGGCGCCGCGGTTCATGACCGGCAGGCTGCCCGGCAGGGCCAGATCGACCACGTTGGCGTGGGTATTGGGCGCGGCGCCGAATTGGGTGCTGCTACCCGAAAAAATCTTGGAGTCGGTGGAAAGCTGGGTGTGCGTTTCCAGGCCGATGACGATTTCCCAGTTCATGTTGTCAGCCTTGCTGGACCGGGGCACGCGTGTGCCAGTCCGTCACTTGTTGGTAGCGGTCGGCGATGGCCAGCAGGCGGCCTTCGTCGAAGTAGTTGCCGATGATCTGGAGACCCACCGGGCGAGTTCCGCCCGCGCCTCCAAAGCCGCAGGGAATCGACATCGCAGGCAGCCCGGCCAGGCTCACGCCCAGCGTGTAGACGTCCGCCAGCCAGTCGGCGGTGGGATCGTCGCGGTTGTCGCCGATGTTCTTGGCCACGGTGGGCGTCACCGGACCCATGATCACGTCGCACTGGTCCGCATAGGCGCGCTGGAAGTCCTGCGCGATCAGGCGGCGCAGGCGCTGCGCCTGCAGGTAGTAGGCGTCGTAGTAGCCGTGGGACAGCACGTAGGTGCCGATCAGGATGCGGCGCTTGACCTCGTCGCCGAAGCCTTCGGCGCGCGAGCGGCTGATCATTTCGTTCAGGTCGCCGTACTGGGCGGCGCGATGGCCGTAGCGCACGCCGTCGTAGCGCGCCAGGTTGCTGGACGCTTCTGCGGGGGCGATGACGTAATAGGCGGGAATGGCCAGCTCGGTGCGCGGCAGCGACACCGGCACGCGCACGGCGCCCAGCGCCTCGAATTGGGTCAGCGCGGCCTCGACCGCGGCGGCCACGTCAGGCGCCAGGCCGGCGCCGAAGTATTCGGCGGGCACGCCGATGCGCAAGCCCTTCAACGGCTGGCTGCCGGCGGCGTCGAAACGGCCCTGGGCCGCCTCGAAGTCGCGCCGGACGCGGCCGGGCTCGTTGACGGCGGCATCGCATTTTTCCAGGCTGGTGGCGTCGCGCGGGTCGAAGCCGCTGATGACGTCCAGCAGTTCGAGCAGGTCGCGGGCGCTTTCAGCCAGCGGGCCGGCCTGGTCCAGGCTGGAGCCGAAGGCCACCATGCCGTAACGGGACACGGTGCCGTAGGTGGGCTTGATGCCGCTGACGCCGCACAGGGCAGCGGGCTGGCGCACCGAGCCGCCGGTGTCGGTGCCGGTGGCGGCGGCCACCAGGCGGGCGGCCACGGCGGCGGCCGAACCGCCCGAGGAGCCGCCGGGCACGGCGGCGTGGTCCCAGGGGTTCTTCACGGCGCCGTAGGCGGAGTTCTCGTTGCCGGAACCCATGGCGAATTCGTCGCAGTTCAGCTTGCCGAGCGACACGGCGCCGGCCTCGCCCAGGCGCTCGACGACGGTGGCGTCGAACGGGCTGACGTAGCCCTCGAGCATCTTGCTGCCGGCGGTGGTGCGCCAGCCGCGGGTGACGAAGGCGTCCTTGTGGGCGATCGGGATGCCAGCCAGCGGGCCGGCCGAGCCGGCAGCCAGGGCGGCATCGGCGGCGCGGGCCTGGGCCAGCGTCAATTCGGCGTCAATATGTAAAAAGCAATTCAGGCCGCTGGCCGTTTCGGCGGCCGCCAAGGCGCTTTGGGCGAGCTCGACGGCGCTGACCTGGCGTTGCGCAAGGGCCGCGCGCAGGGCGGCGATCCCCTTGAATTGGGTGTGCAGAGCGGGTTTCGTCATGACTTAATCCAGGACCTTGGGAACCAGGAACAGGCCTTCCTGGGCGTCGGGGGCGTTGGCCAGCAGCTCTTCGCGGCGGGCCTCCGAGCTGGGTTCGGTCACGGCATCTTCACGCAGGCGCAGCACGATGTCTTCGTGGGCGGACAGCGGGTGGGCCAGGGGTTCGACCCCCTGGGTGTCGACGGACTGGAGCCGTTCGATCAGGTGGAGGATGCCGTTGAGTTCGGCCTGCGCGAGGGTGCGCTGGTCGGGGGTCAGTTCGATTCTGGCCAGCCGGGCAATGCGGGCCACATCTGTGTCATTGAGCGCCATGGGGGATTGCAAATCGATAAGCGAAGGCCGAGGGGCGGGAGAGGGCAGTATGCATACGCCGAACCCGTTACAAAGCTTGAATAGCCTGCATTTATGCGCTATTTCCGGGGAAATTATAAGTTATGATTCACGGTTTAATCGCCGTGATGACAGGCGGACCCGTTGTTTTACGGGCCCTACGCCCCGCGGCATGTACCTCATTCCCCCCAGAATTTAGCTGAGCTCCCATGTTCGGATTCCTGCGCAGTTATTTTTCCAGCGATATGGCGATTGACCTCGGTACCGCCAATACGCTGATCTACGTCCGCGGCAAGGGCATCGTGCTCGATGAACCGTCCGTGGTCGCAATCCGTCATGAAGGCGGGCCTCACGGCAAGAAGATCATCCAGGCCGTCGGGCACGAAGCCAAGCAGATGCTTGGCCGCGTTCCCGGCAATATAGAGGCCATCCGGCCCATGAAGGACGGCGTCATCGCCGACTTCACGGTCACCGAGCAGATGCTCAAGCAGTTCATCCGCATGGTGCACCCGCGCAACATGCTGGCGCCCAGCCCGCGCATTATCGTCTGCGTGCCCTGCGGCTCCACCCAGGTTGAACGCCGCGCCATCCGTGAATCGGCCCTGGGCGCGGGCGCGTCCCACGTCTTCCTGATCGAAGAACCCATGGCCGCCGCCATCGGCGCCGGCCTGGCCGTGTCCGACGCCAGCGGCTCCATGGTCGTCGACATCGGCGGCGGCACCACCGAAGTGGCGGTCATCTCGCTGGGCGGCATGGTCTACAAGGGCTCGGTACGCGTCGGCGGCGACAAGTTCGACGAAGCTATCGTCAACTATATCCGCCGCAACTACGGCATGCTGATCGGCGAACCCACCGCCGAACTGATCAAGAAGGAAATCGGCTCGGCCTTCCCCGGCTCCGAAGTCCGCGAGATCGAGGTCAAGGGCCGCAATCTGGCTGAAGGCGTGCCGCGCAGTTTCACGGTCTCGTCCAACGAGATCCTGGAATCGCTGACGGACCCGCTGAACCAGATCGTGTCCGCCGTGAAGATCGCGCTGGAACAGACCCCGCCCGAACTGGGCGCCGACATCACCGACAAGGGCATTGCCCTGACCGGCGGCGGCGCGCTGCTGCGCGATCTGGACCGCCTGCTGCAGGAAGAGACCGGCCTGCCCGTCGTGGTGGCGGACGATCCGCTGACCTGCGTCGTGCGCGGTTGCGGCGAGGCGCTGGAACACCTTGAGAAACTGGGCGCCATCTTCATCAACGACTAATTTTGCCCGCCAGCCCGGAGCCCCGCTTTTTCACGGCTCCGGCCGCTGCCGGAGCGACGGGCGCGGGCGTCCGGGCTGAGATTCATGCAACGACAAGGGACTCCTCCCCTATTCAGGCGCGGCCCACCCGCGGAGGTGCGGCTGGTCGTTCTGGTCGTCCTTGCTTTGGCCCTGATCGTCATGGATTCGCAATGGCGCATGCTGGAACCGGCGCGCCGGACGATATCCGTGGCGCTGTACCCCTTCCAGCGCGCCGTCATGGCGCCGCGCGACCTCGTCCAGCAAGTGAACGAATGGGTCAACGCGGCCAACCTCATCCGTAGCGAAAACGAAGCCCTGCAACGCCAGCGCATCGAGCTGGCCCAGGTGACCACGCATGGCGCCCAACTGGCCGCGGAAAATTCGCAGTTGCGCCGGCTGCTGGGCGTGACCGACACCGTGGCGCAATCCGCGGTGGTGGTCGAGGTCATGTACGAACCCACCAACGCGTTCACGCAGCGCCTGGTGTTCAACAAGGGCAGCAAGGCCGGCCTGGCCCCGGGCATGCCGGTGATCGACGAAGGCGGCGTGGTCGGACAGATCGTGCGCGTTACGCCGATGACCGCCGAGGCGGCGCTGGTCACCGACGAGCAGGTCTCCATCCCCGTGCAGCTGCTGCGCAATGGCCTGCGCCTGATCGCGTTCGGCGGCAACTCGCCCGGCAAGATGGAAGTCCGTTACCTTGCCGCCAATGCCGACATCAAGGAAGGCGATACTATCGTTACCAGCGGCGTCGGCGGACTGTTCCCCGCCGGCCTGCCGGTGGCCAAGGTGACCTCGGTCGAACGCGATACCGCCTCCGGCTTTGCGCGTGCCGTGTGCGAGCCGCTGGCCCATCCCGAACGCTACCGTCACTTCCTGGTTCTGCAGGTCGATGTGGAACGCGCCGAGTCCAACCGTCAGGAGGTCGATTCCGGTGGATCGGACTAAGCAATCCTCGGGGCAGGCCACGCGCCGCCTCGGCACCCCCAGCAATGTGCAGCCCGACCGGCTCTCCGGTCCTGCGCACGGCGTGTTCGTCTGGGCCACGGTGCTGGTGGCGTGGCTGGTGTCGCTGCTGCCGTGGCGCCTGTGGCAGGGCGCGCCCGACATCCTGCTGCTGATCATCGCCTTCTGGTGCGTGCACGAGCCGCGCCGCATCGGCCTGTTCACCGCCTTCTTCTTCGGCCTGCTGATGGACGTGCACGACGCCGGCCTGCTGGGCGAACACGCGCTGTCGTACACGCTGGTCGCCTACGGCGCCGTGGTGTTGCATCGCCGCCTGCAGCGGTTCGACCTCTGGAGCCAGGCCATGCACATGCTGCCTGTGTTCTTCATTGCCCGCTTCGTGACCCAGATCATCCATGCATGGCTGGCGGGTAAATGGCCGGGCTGGGACTGGGGCATCAGCGTGCTCCTGACCGCCGCCTTGTGGCCGCTGGCGGGCTGGGTTCTGCACTTGCCGCAGCGCGGTGTCGACGACGCCGAATCTTCCTCCGCCTGACGGCGGCGCCGCGTCATGTTCGAGTTCAAGAAAACCGGCCAGCAGCAGAAGCAGCGTTTCCGCCTGCGCGCCTGGGTGGGCGGCCTGTTCGCGCTGGCCTGCTTCGGCGTGCTGATCGGCCGGTTCTGGTACCTGCAGGTCGACCGCTACGAGGGCCTGTCCGAGCGCGCCGACCGCAACCGCATCGCGGTCGTGCCGATCCCGCCGCGGCGCGGCGAGATCCTGGACCGCAATGGCGAGGTGCTGGCGCGCAACTACCGCACTTACACGCTCGAAGTCGTGCCGGCCCACGCCGGCAATCTGAGCGAGCTGTTCGAACGCCTGACCGAGGTCGTGTACATCAGCCCGGCCGATCAGCGCCGTTTCAAGCGCCGCGCCGCCGAGTCGAGCCGCTACGCCAGCCTGCAGCTGCGCAACAATCTCAACGAAACCGAGGCTGCCTGGTTCGCCGCGCATTCCTTCCAGTTTCCGGGCGTGGAGCTGCGCGCGCGCTGGGTGCGCGAGTATCCGCAGGGCGCCTCGGCGGGCCACGTGGTCGGCTATATCGGCCGCATCGCGGAGGGCGACAACGAAGAGCTGGAGCGCGCCGGCCAGTTGGGCAACTACCGCGGTACCGATGTCATCGGCAAGAAGGGCATCGAGAAGACCTGGGAAGAGCAGCTGCACGGCCGCACCGGCCTGGAAGAGGTCGAAGTGACCGCGGGCGGTCGGCCCATGCGCACGCTGCGCCGGATCGATCCCGTGCCTGGCTCCGACATCATGCTATCCATTGACCTGGGCTTGCAGAAGGTGGCCGAAGCGGCGTTCGAGGGGCAGCGCGGGGCGCTGGTCGCCATCGATCCCGATACCGGCGAGGTGCTGGCCTTCGTCTCGCAGCCCTCGTTCGATCCCAATCTGTTCGTGGACGGCATCGACGTGGACAACTGGCGCATGCTGAACGAATCGCCGGATCATCCGCTGATCAACCGGCCGCTGTACGGCACCTATCCCATCGGTTCGACCTACAAGCCTTTCGTGGCCCTGGCCGCGCTGGAACTGGGCAAGCGCCGCGCCACCGACCGCATCTCCGATCCCGGCTACTACGAATTCGGCGGCCAGAAATTCCGCAACGCCGGCGGCGCGGCCTACGGCATGACGGACATGCACAAGGCCATCGTGGTGTCGTCCGACACCTACTTCTATTCGCTGGGCCCCGAGATCGGCGTGAACGCGCTGCATGACTTCACCAAGCAATTCGGCTTCGGCCAGATCACAGGCATCGACCTGGAAGGCGAAAAGCGCGGCGTGCTGCCCTCGACCGACTGGAAGCGCTCGGCCTACAAGGACAAGGATCGCCAGCGCTGGTACGCGGGCGAGACGATTTCCGTGGCGGTGGGGCAGGGCTACAACGCTTTCACGCTGCTGCAGCTGGCGCAAGGCACGTCCACGCTGGCCAACAACGGCCTGTACCGCCGCCCGCATCTGGTGCACGCGGTGCGCGATCCGCGCAGCGGCGTGGCCAAGCCCACCGAGTCCGCGCCCGATTACCGTATTCCTCTCAAGCAGGCCAACGTGGACGTGATCAAGAACGCCATGGCGGACGTGGTGCGGGCCGGCACGGCGCGGCGCGCGTTCGCCAACACGCCTTACCAGGCGGCCGGCAAGACCGGCACCGCGCAAGTGTTCAGCTTGCGAGGCGGCCATTACCGCGCCAGCGCCATCGACGAACGCCTGCGTGACCACGCGCTGTTCATGGGTTTTGCGCCGCTTGAGCACCCCCGCATCGCGGTGGCGCTGATCGTCGAGAACGCCGGCTGGGGCGCCAGCGTCGCCGCGCCGGTCGCCCGCAAGGTATTCGACTACTGGCTGGCCAAGGATCGCCAGGACAAGATCGTGCGGCCCGATCGCGCCGACCCCTTGGCCTCGGTCGAGGAAATCGCTTCCGACGTGGTGCGCCGATAATGAAACGCCTGGGCCTTATCCTGCTACGCGTGTTCACGGCCTTCGATTGGCCGCTGCTGGCGATCCTGCTGATGTTCGCCGCGCTCGGCATGACGGTGATGCATTCGGCGGTGGGCGGCACCGACTGGCGCTTCGCCGAACAGTCGCGCAATTTCATCATCGCCTTTTTCGCGATGTGGGTCATGGCGTTGATTCCACCCAAGTGGCTGATGAAGCTGGCCTTGCCCTTCTATGTGGTGGGGGTGGTGCTGCTGCTGGGCGTGGAGTTTTTCGGCGAAACCAGCAAGGGCGCGACCCGCTGGCTGAACCTGGGCGTGACCCGCATCCAGCCTTCCGAGATGATGAAGATCGGCGTGCCCATGATGCTGGCCTGGTACTTCCAGCGCCACGAGGGCGCGGTCCGCATCCGCGACTTCCTGGCCGCCGCCGCCATGCTGGCCGCGCCTTTCGGCCTGATCGTGCTGCAGCCCGACCTGGGTACGGCGCTGCTGGTGTTCGGCGCCGGTTTCTTCGTGATCTACTTCGCGGGCCTGTCGTTCAAGCTGCTGGTGCCGGTGATGCTGGCCGGCATCATCGCCATCGGCACACTGGTCTACTACGAGGACCAGCTCTGCGAGCCCGAGGTCGACTGGGTGGTGCTGCACGACTACCAGAAGCACCGGGTGTGCACGCTGCTCAATCCCAGCTCCGATCCGCTGGGCAAGGGCTTCCACACGATCCAGTCGATGATCGCGGTGGGCTCGGGCGGGGTCTACGGCAAGGGCTACATGAAGGGCACGCAGACGCACCTGGATTTCATCCCGGAGCGCACCACCGACTTCATCTTCGCGGTGTACGCCGAGGAGTTCGGACTGTATGGCGGCATCGCCATCCTGGTGCTGTACGGCCTGATGATGGCGCGCGGCCTGACGATCGCATCACGGGCATCGTCGCAGTTCGGCAGGTTGCTGGTGGGGGCGCTGACGATGATGCTGTTTATCTATGTATTCGTGAACGTGGGGATGGTGACGGGGATCCTGCCTGTGGTGGGGGTGCCGTTGCCGTTCATGAGCTATGGGGGAACGGCTTTGTTCACCATGGGGATTGCGTTTGGGATCATGATGAGTATTAGTCGGCATCGGTCGGTTAAGACTTGATCTTGGTCGCTTTTTTGAACGGTTGGTTCCTGCTGTGGGCTGCGGCTACTTCGTAGGTCGCCCGTCGGCGCGGGCGCCATGGCGGCGAGCGCCCACGATTGCGGTCCGGAGCCTTCGCTCCGGACTGCCCCATCCTCATCCTCGTCCAGGCCTTCGGCCTTCCCTTCGGATTCCGTCGGGCGCATCGAGGTTGCTCGCCGCCATGGCGCCCGCGCCGACGGGCTACGTACGTCTTGGCCTGCTGCGCTGCTAGATTCGTGGTCGGTGGCGAGTCTCGCGTCGCCCGTTGCCCACGGCCGCGCGGGCGGCCGTAGGCAACATACGTGGTTGTGGGCGTCGTGGTGATGGTCGCTGGCGCGATGGCGGAGGGCGGTTTTCTGGTGGCCCCGCATCATTGGGGGTGGGGCGGTGATGGGTGGCGCGCGGCAGGCAGCGGTTTGCGCTTGAAGATTCTCTCGCGCGCGCCACCCATCCAGCACCGTGCCTTAGCGTCGGTGATGATTGCTTGGCATGGCGACGTTCAGTGATGGGTCACTGTCTTCCGAGGCGGTCAATGATCAACGGCCTGGTGAAGTTCAGTCATGAGCCGCCGTCCTCGAAGCGTTGAAGCTGACCCGCGCTTCATGCGCGCGCAGCGTCATCCTGAACCGCAAGACACCGCGAAAGCCTCGGAAGGCCGCCCGTGCGGCCGGCCCGAGGCGAGCCCCGCAAGATCATCCGCCATACCCCACTCGTTGCCAGAACGCCAAGCACACGGCTCGTCCCAGCCGACGCCAGATTGCAGCTGAATGAGCCCGTCGCGTCGGTGCCTCGCCAGGCGCGGGGCGTCGATAAGCCCGAGGGAATCCGTAGGCAGCCGCCGCAGGCGGCAACGAGGATGACGAAGGGGAAGTCCGGAGCGAACGCTCCGGACCGCAATCGTTGCCCCGCGCCTGGCGAGGCACCGACGTGACGGGCGTCTCAAGAACCTCCGACGCCCGCAAGCACGTAGGACATCAAGCAGGCAACGCCTCAGGCACCCCAAGGTCGACGGCCAGCTTGGTAAGACCATCCCAGATCCGGCTGTCGAATGTCAGCGCATCCTCGTTCAGCGCGCGGTTGCGGGCTTCGTACTCGCCTGGATACTGCACGCCTTCGACGCCCGGTTGCGGCTTGCAGGCGTGCAGGTAGTCGATGAACGCGCCCACCTCCATCGACCGCCAGTCCGTATTGAAATCCACCTGCGGGTCCAACAGCAGCGCGAACATATTGTTCGTCGCCACCCCGTTGCGCGGATGCTCGGGCTGGATCGTGCCGCCGCCCGACAGCACGCCGGCCAGCAGCTCGGCCACCAGGCCCAGCGCGTAGCCCTTGTGGCCGCCGAATGGCAGCAGAGCGCCCGGCGGGTCGGTGAACAGCGCATTGGGATCGGTGGTCGGGTTGCCCTGGGCGTCGATCAGCGAGCCCGCGGGCGCTTCCTCGCCCTTGGCCGCCAGCACCCGCGCCTTGTTGACCGCGATGGAACTGGTGGCCATGTCCACGATGAAGGGCGGACGGCCGCCCGGCAGCGGGCCGGCGAAGCACAGCGGGTTGGTGGTCAGGCAAGCCTGCGCGCCGCCGAAAGGCGCCACGGTCGGCGAGCGGTTGATCACGTTGGTGAAGGCCAGCAGGATCAGGCCCTTGGCCGCCACCATTTCCCCGTAGTGGCCCATGCGACCCAGGTGGTGGCTGTGGCGCAGCGTCAGGATGCACTGGCCGTGTTCCTGCGTGCGCTCGATGGCCTTCTCGATGACGACCTTGCCGACATATTGGCCCAGCCCGTGGTGGCCATCGTAGGCCAGCATCGCGCCGCGGTCGTTGACCAGTTCGGGCCGGCCGTCGGCCTGGGCCAGGCCTTCGGACAGTACGCGCCGGTAGTTGGTCAGGATGGACAGGCCGTGGCTGGTGTAGCCGACCCGGTCGGACTCGACCAGGTGCTCGGCCACGTCGCGCGCGATGTCCTCGGGAACGCCTTGGGCCATCAGCACGCGGCGCCCGTATTCATTGGCTTGGGCGATCGAAATCTTCATGATGCGGCCTCCTTACAGCCAGCCCAGCCAGCGCCAGTAGGTCATGCCCATCAGCAGCATCAGCAGGTAGCCGACGATGGTGACGATGATGCCGACCTTGGCGAACTGTTTGGCGTTGAAGGTTTCCGTACCCAGGCACACCATGTTCTGCGGCGCGTTGATGGGCAGGATGAAGCCGTAGCTGACCACGAAGCCCAGCAGCATCGTCATGCCCAGTCGGCTGAAGTCGCCCGGCAGCGTGGCCAGCACCGAGATCAGGATGGGCAGCATGGCCGAGGTCAGCGCGGTGGCGCTGGCGAAACCCAGGTGGATGACGATGAGGAAGGCAGCCAGGATCGCGAAGATGGCCAGCGGTCCGAGGTGGTCGAGGCCGGTGTGGGCTACGACCTGGTTGCCCAGCCATTGGCCGGCCTGGGTCGTCAGCAGGGCGGTGCCCAGGCTGATGCCGACGCCGAACACGATCACGGTGCCCCATGGGATGCGCGATTGCACGTCTTTCCAGGTCATCACGCCAAAGCGCGGCAGCAGCAGCAGGACCAGGCCGAAGTAGGTGGTGGAGGTGGTATCGAACTTGTGCAGCTTGCCTTCGGTCGACCAGAACAGCAGCAGCATGAGCGATACGGCCATCAGGCGCTTCTGCGCGCCCGTCATGGGACCCAGTTCAAGCAGCGACTTCTCGACGGCTTCCTTGCCTCCCGCGATGCTGTCGCTTTCCGGCGGCAGCAGCTTGAGCACGACGGCGATCAGCACGGCCGACATGATCAGCGACCAGGGGGCGCCGGCGATCAGCCAGTCCGACCACGCCACGCGTTCGCCCAGCATCTTTTCCATGAAGCCGACGGTCAGCAGGTTCTGCGCGGCGGCGGTCTGGATGCCGACGTTCCAGATGCTGGTGGCTTGGGCCACGATGATCATGATGCCGGCGGCGATGTTGGAGCGCTTGTCCACGCCGAAGGCAGCGATCACGCCCATCATGATGGGCACCACGGCCGCGCTGCGCGCGGTGGCGCTGGGCACGACCAGGCTCAGCACGATGGTCACGGCGATACATCCGATCAGGATGCGGCGCGTGCTGGTGCCCACTCTGGCCAGGGTCACCAGCGCGATGCGCCGGTCCAATCCGGTGAAGGTCATGGCCGCGGCAATGAACAAGGCGCCGGTGACCAGCGCCAGCGCCGAGTTCGAGAAGCCTGCCAGCGCCATGCTGATCGCGGCCGAGGTGCCATAGATGACTTGCGGGTCTTTGATTGTCGGAGCCGTGCCCAGCAGGAAGGCCATCAGCGTCGTGATCATGATCGCGCTGGCTTCGTAGGACACGGCTTCGGTAATCCAGACCACCACTGCGAATGCCAGGATGGCGAGCATCCGGTGGCCCGCGACGGGCAGGTCGGCGGGTAGCGGCATCATCAGCACGCCGATCATCACGAGGACGCCGGCGATGAGTCCGATTGGAATTTTGGTTTTCTTTGGGGCTTGCGAGGCAGGGACGGCGGCTTGCGCGGTCATATCCATCTCCGGTTGAGGTCAAACTGCCGACACACCGCCCCGCGAGCAACGGGATAGGTCAAATCGGTGTGTCGACGCTACAGCATGATCGTGACGGCATTGCGGAAAACCCGTATTGATACAGATCAAGCCTGTGGAGATTGGGGCTTGTGGAAAACCTCTGACGGGCATTATGCTCGTCGCCCCGCGCCGTCGGCAAGCGAAGATTGTTGCGTAGAACAACGCTAATCGACGAAGAAGCGGACGAACAGGGGATTAATTAGATCGTGCCACGATGCTAATCGGCACTGCGGCCGGATGACCCGACCGGCCGCTCAACCCAGTGCCAGCCGCAGCTGTTCATCCAGATGCAGGGTGGGCGCGACGCGCCAGCCGCTCTGCGCATAACGCAGCCAGCGGCCCAGCACCAGGTGCGTCAGCAGGCTGGCATGCGCCGCTACATTGGCTTGCGGCGGCAGGCCGCCATCGGTGACGGCGATGCGTAGCGACTGCTTCAACGACGCCTCGATGCGGTCGTTGATGTGGTTGATGCGTTCCTGCAGGCGGTTGTCTTCCGTGACCAGCGCGTCGCCAGTCAACACGCGCGTCATGCCCTTGTTGCGTTCCGAGAAGGTCAGCAGCATTGAGACGGTCTGGTGCGCCTGGGTCAGGCCATGGGGTTCGGCGATGGCGATCTGGTTCACCAGCGTGAAGATGCTGGTTTCGATGAACTCGATCAGCCCTTCGAACATCTGCGCCTTGCTGGCGAAGTGCCGGTACAGCGCGGCTTCGGAGACTTCCAGGCGCGCGGCAAGCGCAGCCGTGGTGATGCGGGAGGCGTGCGGCTGCTCCAGCATCTCGGCCAGGGTTTGCAGAATCTGGGTCTTGCGCTCGCCGGGTTTGCTCGCCATGGAAGGGTCTGCTCTCGCGCAGGCTTGACGGTGAAGGGGGAGGGAGGAGCGCGCCGCTATCCCCGCAGGGGGCGTCGGCGTAACAGCAAATCACTGACGGAGTTTACCCGCAAGTCGACATAGGCCGGCCGCTGCGAGCGGCCGCGCGCGAACGGCGTGCCGGGGTGATACACGTGGACGGTACGCAGGCCGGCCTGGCGTGCGCCGCGCAGATTGGCCAGCGTGTCTTCCACCAGGACCGCGTTGCGCGCCTGCACGCCTTCGCGGGCCAGCACGTGGCGCAGCAGGGTGGGTGAAGGCTTGGGCCGGAACTCGCCATGCAGCCGCATGTGCTCGATGGCCCAGAGGCTGTCGAACTGCCGCAGGATGCCCAGGCGCGCGAGCACGGCGCGGGCATAGTGCAGCGGCGCGTTGGTCAGCAGCACCTTGCGGCCCGGCAGCCGGCTCAGCTTGTAGGCCAGCGCCTTTTCTGAACGCACCAGCGGGCCGACATCGAAGTCATGGCTGCGGTGCAGGAACTCATGGGGATCCACGCCGTGATGCCGGACCATCCCTATCATCGTGGCGCCGTAGCGCTTCCAGTACTGCGAGCGCAAGCGGTTGGCGGTGTCGATGTCGACATTCAGCGCCTCGGCCACGGCCATGGTCATGCCGTGGTCGATCCTGGGGAAGATGGCGTGCGAGGTGTCGTGGAGCGTGTTGTCCAGGTCGAACAGCCACAGGCGTTCGGAAACGCCCGTGGCGGTGCGGCGGGAGCGGCGCATGCGCAGCGCCGGCCGCAGCAGGTAACGCTGTGCCCGCATCAGTGCGAGCTGATCATCGTGCCCACGCCCTGGTCGGTCAGGATTTCCAGCAGCAGGCAGTGCGGCACGCGGCCGTCGACGATGTGCACCGAGTTCACGCCGTTCTTGGCGGCGTCCAGCGCGGACGAGATCTTGGGCAGCATGCCGCCGGAGATCGTGCCGTCGGCGAACAGTTCGTCGATGGTCTGGGCCGACAGGCTGCGCAAGAGCTTGCCGGCCTTGTCCAGCACGCCCGGGGTGTTGGTCAGCATCAGCAGCTTTTCGGCGCCCAGCACTTCCGCCATCTTGCCGGCGACGACGTCGGCGTTGATGTTGTAGGCCGTGCCGTCCTCGCCATAGCCGATGGGCGAGATGACAGGGATGAACTGGTCGTCCTGCAGCGCCTTGACCACGGCCGGCTCGACCATGGTGATGTCGCCGACGAAGCCGATGTCGATGGGTTCGGAGGGGTTGTCCTTGTTGGCCATCAGTTTCTTCTGGGCCTGGATCAGTCCGCCGTCCTTGCCGGTCAGGCCCACGGCCTTGCCGCCGACCTCGTTGATCATCATGACGATGTCCTGCTGGACCTGGCCGCCCAGCACCCATTCGACCACTTCCATGGTCTCGGCGTCGGTGACGCGCATGCCCTGGATGAAGGTGCCCTGCTTGCCGATGCGGCGCAGCGCGTCGTCGATCTGCGGACCGCCGCCGTGCACCACCACCGGGTTCAGACCCACCAGCTTCAGCAGCACGACATCGTGCGCGAAGCTGCGCTGCAGACGCTCTTCCGTCATGGCGTTGCCGCCGTACTTGACCACGATGGTCTTGCCGTGAAATCGTCGGATATACGGCAGTGCTTCAGACAGCACAGCGGCTTTGACAGCAGGAGACGAAACGGCAGCAGGGTCGGGGGTGTCGGTCATGGCAGCTAAGTCGGCAAATATACGTATGAGTGGTTAGAAAAAATGCCTGCACAAAAACGCGTTCGGGACGCGGTAGCGCAAGCATACGACGGATTGTAGTACCCACAGGTTTCTTATGCTTTAAACCCATGTTCATATGCCCGACAAATAACCGGCATTCAGGTAAATTGGGGGCGATTTCGCAACGGCGCGCCCCGCAAAAGGGGGCGGGGCCACACCGGCAGGGGCATCGGCCCCCGATTTTTTACCCACAAAAGAGGCAACACATGCGTTTGAACTTTGTCCGGTCCGCCCTGGCGGCGTCGGTCTTCCTGGTGGCGGCGAACGCCGCCCATGCCGAAAAAATCGTGGTGGGCGCGACCCAGGTCCCCCATGCCGAAATCCTGGAGGTGGTGAAGCCGCAACTGGCCAAGGAAGGCGTGGAGCTCGACATCAAGGTGTTCAGCGACTACGTGCAGCCCAACCTGCAGCTGGCGGACAAGCAGTTGGACGCCAACTTCTTCCAGCACAAGCCCTACCTGGATTCCTTCAACAAGGACCGCAAGGCCACGCTGGTGCCGGTGGCCCTGGTGCACGTCGAGCCGTTCGGCGGCTATTCCAAGAAGATCAAGAGCCTGTCCGAGCTCAAGGACGGCGCCACGGTCGCGATCCCGAACGATCCCTCCAACGGCGGCCGCGCCCTGGTGCTGCTGCAGAAGCAGGGCGTGATCAAGCTGAAGGATCCGTCCAACATCCTGGCGACGGCCGCCGACGTGGTCGAAAATCCCAAGAAGCTGAAGTTCCGCGAACTGGAAGCCGCCATGCTGCCGCGCTCGCTCGATGACGTGGACCTGGCGCTGATCAACACCAACTACGCGCTGGAAGCGGGCCTGGTCCCGACCAAGGACGCCCTCTTCATCGAAGGCTCGGATTCGCCCTACGCCAACATCCTGGTGACCCGTTCGGACAACAAGGACGCGCCGGGCATCAAGAAGCTGGTCCAGGCCCTGCACACGCCCGAGGTGAAGAAGTTCATCCAGGACAAGTACAAGGGCGCCGTGGTGCCGGCATTCTGAGCCCGATCCGCCTGGCCTGATCTGGAAGCCGCCCGTAGCCCGGGCGGCTTTTCTTTTGGGGCGCGCGGGACTGCCTGCCCGGCCCTCAAGGCGAAAAAAAACCGCCCGGTCAGGGGCGGTCTGGCGCGGATGCCGCGTGGCGGGGCTCAGCCTGCCGCCAGGGCTTTTTCCACGGTGGCGTGGAATTCCGCCACGTCGTATTCGCCCAGGTAGCGCTTGATGATGCGGCCCTGCTTGTCGATCAGGAAGGCCGTGGGCGTCAGGCGGATGTCGCCGAAGGCGCGGGCGATGTCGCCCTTGGTGTCCAGGGCCACCGGGAACGGCAGCTTGCGCGTGTCGGCGAAGTTCAGCACGAAGTTGGGCGGGTCGTAGTTCATGGCGACCGCGATCGCCTCGTAGCCCTTGGACGCGTACTCGTTGTAGGCCGAGATGGTTTCCGGCATCTGCTTCACACAGGTGACGCAGCTGGTGGCCCAGAACTTGACCAGCACGACCTTGCCGCGCAGGTCCTGCATCGAGAAGGTCTTGCCTTCCAGCGTGGTGAAGGTGACGTCGGGCGCGGTCTGGGCGGGGCGCATGACGAACCAGGCGCCGATGCCGACCGCCACCAGGACGGCCAGTGCGATGATGGCTTTCTTCATTTGATGGGCATGGCCTCTACGCCGCTGCTGGTGCCGGCCGCGTTGTCGCTGGGTGCGCCGGCGCCGCTTTCGATCGGCGCTTTGGTTTCCGTGGAAGTGTTGGACTTGGAACCGGTGTTCGACAGCCGGATGGCTTCGTCGCGGCTGATCGTCTCGAACAGTTTAACCACCTTGGCCACGCCGCCGACGTCGGCGGTGGCGTTGGCGGCATATTCGCCTTCGGCCTGTGTCAGCTTGCCCATCAGGTAGACGACGCTGTGGTCGGTCGTGACCGCGATGGTGCCCGAGGGCACGTACTTGGTGTTGAGCAGGGCGGTCTTGACCTTGGAAGTCAGCCAGGTGTCGTTGGAGCGCGTGCCGAACGAGGCGATGGGACCCACGTTCAGCTGGTTGATGACCTGCTTGACGTTTTCCACGCCCTGGGCGATGGCGGTGGCCTGGTTCTTGGCTTCCTCGGTGGGCACGTCGCCGGTCAGCAGCAGGTGGCCGCCGTAGGCCATGGCATTGACGCGCGCGGTGTCGCCCAGCTTCTGCGAGATCTGGCTCTGCGCCTTGAACGCCATGTTTTGGTCTTCGAGCTGGATGCCGGAGGTGCGGCGGTCCGTCACGACGACCGCGGTGGTGGCGGCCGCGCCGCCCACGATCAGGGGCGCGCAGGCCGTCAACGAGAGGGCGGCGGTGGATAGCGCCGCGGCGAGCATCAAGGGGCGGGCTGCGGTACGGACGTCAGAAATCATTCGGTGTCTCCAAGCAGAAGAGCGTCAATGCCGTCGCACAGCGCGTGCAGCAGCAGAATATGGACTTCCTGGATGCGCATCGTGCGATCGCTGGGAACACATAGATGGACGTCCATCGGCGTAATGAGTTCCCCCATGACGCCGCCGCCCTTGCCGGTCAGGGCAAGCACGTGCATTTCGCGGGCGCTGGCGGCTTCCATGGCGCGCACCACGTTGGGGGAATTGCCGCTGGTGGATATGGCCACCAGCACGTCGCCGGCCTGGCCGAAGGCGTTGACCTGGCGTTCGTAGATCTCGTCGAAACCGTAGTCGTTGCCGACGGCGGTGAGGATCGAGGTGTCGGTATTGAGCGCGATGCCGGCCAGGGGCAGGCGTTCGCGTTCGAAGCGGCCCACCAGTTCGGCGATGAAATGCTGCGCGTCAGCGGCCGAGCCGCCATTGCCGCAAGCCAGAATCTTGCCGTTGTTTGCCAGGGCGCCGAACAGCACGTCCACCGCCACTGCCAGCGGCTCGGCCAGGACGTTCATACTTTGTTCGCACGCAGCCATGGCGTCGCGAAAGTGCGACGTCATACGAGAGGTCATATCCATGGGCGCGATTATCTCACGGGGCCGTGGCCCGGTTCTGTCCAGGCGTAACGACTATCAGGCAGGTCGTTACCGGGGCGGCGGGCCTCAGGTTTGCCAGAACGCACCGCGCAGCCATTGGGGGTCGCCGGCTTCGAACACGACAGCGTCGAAGCGCGCCGCGGGCAGCCTGCCGCGCCAGTGGCGCCGGGCCAGCTCGGGCAGCCAGAAGGCCGCGGCGCGGGCCAGCCGGGCCTGCTTGTCCGGGCCGATGCTGGCCGCGGCGCCGCCAAAGCGGCTCGCGCCGCGGGAGCGGACCTCGACGAACACCAGGATGTCGCCGTCGCGCATGGCCAGGTCGATTTCGCCCGCGCGGGTCTGCAGATTGCGCGCCAGCAGGACCAGGCCGCGCGACTGCAACAGGCGCAGGGCCGCGTCCTCGTGGTGGTCGCCTTTGCGCTGGGCGGGCGAGCGGCGCGGGGGCGGACGATCGGCGGGCGCTGCGCGTGCGGATCGGCGCCGGCGCCTGGCGGCGCGGTGGCGGGCCGCCAGGGCCAGTTCGCAGGCCAGTCGCAAGGTGTCATCCGTCATGAACGCTCCAGAGGTGGCGGGGCATAGGCGGCTACACTGACATGGTTTCCCGTGTCAGTAGGTTGCAATGAATCAAAATGTCTCACCTCCCCCTGCCGGAGATGCCTGGTCCCGCGTTGCCGAACGCGTGGCGGGGCAGCATTGGCCCGCTGCGACGCTGTATGTCGTGGCCACGCCGATCGGCAACCTGGGCGACCTGGGGCTGCGCGCCTGGCACGCCTTGCAGCGGGCCGACGTGATCGCGGCGGAAGACACGCGCGCCAGCCGCGCCCTGCTGGATGCCTGGGGCGTGGGTACGCCGCTCATGGCTGCCCATCGGCACAATGAAGCCGCCGCGGCGCAGGCCATCTGCGAGCGTCTGGCGCAGGGCCAGCGCGTGGCGCTGGTGTCCGATGCGGGCGCGCCCGCCGTCAGCGATCCCGGCGCGCGCATTGTGCGTGCCGTGCGCGAGGCCGGCTTCGGCGTGGTGCCGGTGCCGGGGCCCAGCGCGGTCATCGCCGCGCTGATGGGCAGCGGCGTCACCACCGACGAAAATCCTGGCTATGCCTTCGCGGGCTTTCCGCCGCCCAAGGCGGTGGCGCGCCAGCGCTGGCTGCGCACCTGGTGCGCCTTGCCCGCGCCCGTCGTCATGTTTGAATCGCCACACCGGCTTGCGGCCACGCTGGCCGACCTGCTGGAAGTGTGCGGTCCGGACCGCCTGCTGACCGTGGCGCGCGAACTGACCAAGCGCTTCGAAGAGATCGCTACTTTTCCGATGGGCGAGGGCGCGGCCTGGTTGGCCGCGGACGCACACCGCGAGCAAGGTGAATTCGTGCTGATCGCGCACGCGCCCGCCGAGCAGGAGGTGGATGAAGACGCTGACCCGCGCGCCGATGCGCTGCTGGACGCTCTGCTGGAGTCGTTGTCGCTGCGCGACGCGGCGCGCGTGGCGGCCAAGGTTTCCGGACTGCCGCGGGACGTGCTGTACAACCGGGCCCTGGCCCGCAAGAAATCGGCGGAGTAAGGCATGGTGTATTCCACAATCGTGTCCAACAAGCCCGCGGATCCCGACGAACGCCTGGTCTACCGCGATATCCCCACGCCGCTGGGCGACATGCGCCTGGTCGCCAGCCCCAAGGGCCTGCGCGGCGCCTGGTTCACCGACCAGGAACTGCTGCCTGCGGCGGATGGCTGGATCCTTACGGACTCCGATCCCATCCTGGAGCAGGCGCGCCGCGAACTGGACGAATGGTTCGCCGGCCGGCGCCGTGTCTTCGACGTGGCGCTGGATCCCGTGGGTACGACTTTCCAGCATCAGGTCTGGCATGCCTTGTGCGACCTGGAGTTCGGCGTGCTGACGAGCTACGGCGACCTGGCGCGCACCGTGGGACGGCCCAAGGGCGCCCAGGCGGTCGGCGGGGCGGTCGGACGCAATCCGATCAGCATCATCATTCCGTGTCATCGGATCATCGGCGCGGACACCTCGCTGACCGGCTTCGGTGGCGGGTTGCCGCGCAAGCAGGCCTTGCTGGCGCACGAAGGCAATTTCTACCGCAGCCGCAGCGCAAGCGCGCGCCGGGTTTGCGACGGGCAGGCCGAACTGCCCTGGTAGGCAGGCCGGCCCGGCCTGAGAGCCGGGCTTATTGCTTCAGGACCGGGCTTACTGCGAGGCGATGCTGGGCAGGATGCCGATGCGGTCCGACACCAGCGGCACGGCGTTCAAGGCGCTCTGGCGGTCGGGGTAGGGGCCGATCTTGACCCGGTAGAGGTTATTCGACTGTTCGACCGACGCGGGCGGCGCGCCTTCGGCGCCCAGCTGCGTGTTGATGCGGCTGACCAGCGACTGCGCGTTGGCCGATTGGCTGAACGCGCCCACCTGCAGATAGACGCTGCCGATGCCGCCCGCCGCCGGCTGGCGCACCTGCGCCGAGCCGGGCGCGGGCCCAGGCAGGGGTTCGGCCGCCAGCGCTACCGGCACGGCGGCGACTGGCGCCACCACGGGCGAGGAGCCCGTTGCCGACGAAGGTTCAGGCGCGACCGCGGCGGGCGCGCCCTGCGAGGCCAGCCGCCGGATTTCATCCTGCGGTATGGCTTCCACGATCACCTGGCCGCTGCCGGGGCCGATGATGCCGAGCTTGTGCGCAGCGACATAGGACAGATCCATGATGCGGTCGCTGTGGAACGGTCCGCGGTCATTCACCCGCACCACGATCGTCTTGCCGTTGACCAGGCTGGTGACGCGGGCGTAGCTGGGCAGCGGCAGCGTGGTGTGGGCGGCCGTCATGGCGTACATGTCGTAGGACTCGCCGATGGACGTGGAATTGCCGTGGAACTTCTTGCCGTACCACGAGGCGGTGCCGCGCTTCTTGTACGGCTGCCCGCTGGTGTCCGGCACATAGCGCTGGCCGAACACCACATACGGCCGGTTCGCGCCGCTGGCGTAGGGTTCGATCCTGGGCACCGCGTCGGGCACCTGGTCCAGGTTCGAGGGCGGATTCGCGTCCGGCCCGTCGTCCTTGTAGTATCCGCCGCCCTTCTTGCGTCCGCCGGTGGAGGAGCAGCCCGCCACGGCAATGGCCAGCAGCAGCATCATGAACAGGCGGGTCGGGCGGGACAGGGTCATGCGGATTCGTCAGGCAGTTGGGTGCGATGGCGCACCAGCAGCGGATCGTGGTCGGCAAAGCGCAGCGCCAGTTGTTCGACCACATACACCGAACGGTGCTGGCCGCCGGTGCAGCCGATGGCGACCGTGAGGTAGTTGCGGGTGTCTTGCGTGTATTGCGGCAACCAGCGGTTCAGGAAGCCGGCGATGTCGTCGATCATCTGCCCCACCAGGTCGAAGCCGGCCAGCCACGCGGCGACGGGCTCGTCGCGGCCGGTCAGTGGCCGCAAGTCGCGATCGTAGTAGGGATTGGGCAGGCAGCGCACGTCGAACACCAGATCCGCGTCTCGCGGCACGCCGCGCTTGTAGGCGAAGGACTCGAAGGTCAGCACCAGCGGCGCGCGGTCGGCCTTGATCAGGTCGCGGATCCACACGCGCAGCTGGCCCGGCGTCAGGTCCGAGGTGTCGATGACGTGTTCCTGCTCGCGCAGCGGCGCGAGCAGTTCGCGTTCCAGCGCGATGCACTCGGTCAGCGACGGGGTCGTGCCGCCGCGCTGCAGACGGTCGGTCAGCGGATGGCGGCGGCGGGATTCGGAGTAGCGCTGCACCAGCGTCGCGGTGCTGGCGTCCAGGAAGACCACGCGCAGGCTGGTGCCCATGGCGCGCAGCGCGGTCACCACATCGGGCAGTTCGGCCAGTTCGCCCGGCGAGCGGACGTCGATGGCGACGGCGACGCGCTCCATGCCGTCGTCCCGGGCGTTGGCGATGAACTCGGTCAGGAACCGCACGGGCAGGTTGTCGACGCAGGTATAGCTGGCGTCCTCGAGCATGCGCAGGGCGACGGACTTGCCTGAGCCTGAGATGCCGGTGACGAGGACGACTTTCAACATGGACATGATTGTGGCACGCTTTTCGAGGACGATGCCGGCGGGATGACATCTGATATGGCCGTAAACTGCCAATCTGCGCCTGTACCAGCTCGGATCCCCTGGCGTAAGCTTGGGGCCGGATACTTGACAGATTCACATACGCGCCCCGCCGTCATGCGTTTCGGGGGAATGGAATTCGACCTAGATGTTAGCCTTCATTTCCTTTCGTAGTATTTCACTGCCGCGTTTTTGGGCAATTTCCCTGTTAGGGGCCGCTGCCGCCTTTCTGGCAGCGCCCGCGCCGGCCCAGCCTGCACCCCAGGAAAGCCTGCGCCCGGACACCATGGACGCCCGCGTCGCAGCCTGTACGGCCTGCCATGGCGCGCAGGGCCGGGCCGGCACCGACGGCTACTATCCGCGCCTGGCCGGCAAGCCCCAGGAGTACCTGTACCACCAATTGCTCAATTTTCGCGACGACCGGCGCCAGTACCGGCCCATGACGCACCTGCTGACCGGACTGCCTGACGATTATCTGCGCGAAATGGCTGCGTATTTCTCCACGCAGCATGTGCCGTATCCGGCGCCAACGCGCGCCGAGGTCTCCGCGGCCACGCTGGAAGCCGGGCGCAAGCTCGCCTTGAGCGGCGATGCCGCGCGCGGCCTGCCCGCCTGTGCCGCCTGTCATGGCGCCGCCTTGGGCGGCGTGCTGCCTGCCATTCCTGGGCTGCTGGGCTTGCCGCGCGACTACATCGGCTCGCAGATCGGCAGCTGGAAGAACGGCCTGCGCCGCGCGGCCGAGCCGGACTGCATGGCCGACATCTCCAACAAACTCACTCCCGAGGACATAGGCGCGCTGGCTGCGTGGCTGTCCTCGCAGCCCGTGGTGGAACCCTATGCGCCTGAAGCCGCGGGTTCGATACGCCTGCCCGCGGAATGCGGCAGCCAGGCGCAACGGTAAGGGAGAGGCAGGATGTCGCTCATGAAGAAAGTCCTGTCGGTCCTGGTGCTGCTCGTGGTTGTCGCGATGGGCGGTCTCTATTGGTTGGGCACGCGCGACGACGCCAGCACCGGCCCCGCCGCGGCTGCCGACGACGCCGCGACGCTGGTCGAACGTGGCCGCTATCTGGCCTTGGCGGGCAATTGCATGGCCTGCCACACCAGCCGGGGCGGCAAGGCGCTGGCGGGCGGCACGCCCATCCCCACGCCGTTCGGTACGGTGTACGGCCCGAATATCACGCCCGACGAGAAGACCGGCATAGGCGCGTGGAGCGCCGACGATTTCTGGCAGGCGTTGCACAACGGCAAGTCGCGCGACGGCACGCTGCTGTATCCCGCCTTTCCCTACACGGAATACACGCGCGTGACGCGCGCCGATTCCGACGCGCTGTACGCCTATCTGCGCACCGTGGCGCCCGTGAACCAGCCCAGCCGGCCGGCCGAGATGGAATTCCCCTACGACCAGCGGGCGCTGCTGGCCGGCTGGCGCGCGCTGTACTTCAAGCCGGGCGTGCAGGAAGCCGATGCGGGCCAGTCGGTGCAGTGGAACCGTGGCCGTTACCTGGTTGAAGGACTGGGGCATTGCGCCGCCTGCCATACGCCGCGCAACAGCCTGGGCGGGTTGCGTTCGGCCGACCCATTGGCCGGTGGCGTGATCCCGGTACTGGACTGGTACGCGCCGCCGTTGACCAACGACATGGAGACGGGCATGGGCCGCTGGTCGGCCGAGGACATCGCCGCCTTGCTGAAGACCGGCGTTTCAAAGCACTCCAGCGCCAGCGGACCCATGGCCGAAGTGGTGCTGGGCAGCACCCAGCACCTGACCGACGCGGACGCGCTGGCCATCGGCGTCTACATCAAGTCCCTGCCGGCCACGCCGGCTTCGACGGAGCGCGCGCGTCCAGCCGTCGCGCCGGCGGCCATGGAGCTGGGCGGCAAGATCTACCGCCAGCAATGCGCGCAATGCCATCAGCCGGGGGGCGAGGGCAGTGGCACGGCCTGGCCTGCGCTGGCCGGCAACCCGACCGTGACGGCGCCTTCGCCCGTCAACGCCATCCGCATGGTGCTGGACGGCGGCTACGCGCCGGCCACGGCGGCGAACCCGCGCCCTCACGGCATGCCGCCCTTCGGGCAACTGCTCAACGATAGCGATATCGCCATGCTGGTGACGTACATCCGCAATAGTTGGGGCAACGAGGCAGGCGGCGTGACGCCGCTGGAGGTCAAGCGGGCGCGCGCCGCGTCGACGCTGAACTAAGCCTGTTCAAGTCAACAGGCGCCTTGCACAGGCCCTAGCGCGCCTTCAAGGCCAGCGAGCAGGCCTCGCGCGCCAATTCGCCCAGCACTCGGATGGCGGCCTGAGCGGCCGCGTCCCAGGGATGCCCATAGTTCAGGCGCAGCGCGCTGCCGAACTGCCCGCTGGCCGAAAATATGGGACCCGGTGCCACGCTGATGCCGCGCGCCAGCGCCTGCCGGTGCAGCGCCAGCGCATCGACGGCGGCTGGCAGCTCCAGCCACAGGAAGAATCCGCCTTGCGGCCGTGTCACGCGCGTGCCGGCGGGAAATTCCTGGGCGATCGCCTCGGCCATGCGCTGTTGCTGCGTCTGCAGCGTTTCGCGCAGGCGGCGCAGGTGGCGGTCATAGCCGCCCTGTTCCAGGTACTCGGCGACCGCGCCCTGGGCGGGGCCGGACGCCGACAGCGTCGACGACAGCTTCAGGCGCTGCACGCGCTGGGCGTAGCGGCCGGCGCTGGCCCAGCCGATGCGGTAGCCCGGCGCCAGGCACTTCGAAAACGACGAGCAATGCAGCACCAGCCCCTGGGTGTCATAGGCCTTGGCGGGTACGGGCCGCGCGGGACCAAAATACAGCTCGCCGTACACATCGTCCTCGATCAACGGAATGCCGTGGCGCGCGAGCAGTTGGACCAGTTGCCGCTTTTTTTCATCCGGCATCAGGCTGCCGAGAGGGTTCTGGAACTGCGTCATCAGCCAGCAGGCCTTGGGCGCGTGGCGCCCGATGGCGGTCTCCATCGCGTCCAGGTCGATGCCGGTGCGCGGATGGGTCGGTATTTCCAGCGCCTTCAGCCCCTGGCGTTCGAGCGCCTGCAGGGCGCCATAGAACGTCGGCGCTTCGACCATGACCGTGTCGCCGGGCTGCGTGACCGCCTGCAGGCACAGGTTCAGCGCTTCCAGCGCGCCGTTGGTGACGACGATGTCGCTGGCCGGCACGTTGATGCCGCCGATCAGGTAGCGCAACGCGATCTGGCGGCGCAGGCTGGGATTGCCGGGGGCCAGATCTTCCACCGTGTCCAGCGGGTCCTGGCGCTTGAGGTGTGCGGCCATTGCCTGGGCCAGGCGCGGCAGCGGAAACAGCAGCGGGGAAGGGAAGGCGGAGCCCAATGGGGTCACGTCGCGGTTGCGCACGGACCCCAGGATGTCGAAGATGCGCTCGCTGATCGCGAGTTCCGTTGATTCGCCGTCGGGGTTGGAGGCGCCGGGCTCCGGGGGCAGGGAGGCGGCGGGCGCGTTGACGTAATAACCGGAACGCGGCTGAGCCCGGATCAGGCCGCGCGCTTCCAGGAGGTAGTACGCCTGGAACACCGTCGACGGGCTGAGCCCGCGCGCCGCGCATGCGTCCCGCACGGAGGGCAGTTTGTCGCCCGCGCGCAGCACGCCGTCGCGGATCGACTGGGCGATCTCGGCGGCCAGGTTTTCATACAGGCTCAAGGTGCCGCCGGCCGACGCGTGCCTACTTGCTGCTTTGCAGGATCGCCATGGCCTGGCGTTCCATGAATTCGCCCAGCGTGTCGATGCCGCGCAGCTTCAGTATCGTGTTGCGCACGGCGGCCTCCACCAGCACCGCCAGATTGCGGCCGGCTGCCACTTGCAGCATGACCTTGCGCACAGGCAGACCCAGCATGTCCTGTGTGATGTCCTGCAACGGCAGGCGCTCGAACTTGTCCTGCGCGGTGGCACGCACCAGATGGACGATGAGCTTGAGGCGCATCTTGCGCCGCACGGAGGTCTCGCCAAAGATGGTGCGGATATCGAGCAGGCCCAAGCCGCGCACTTCCAGCAGGTTCTGCAGCAACTGCGGACAGTGGCCTTCGATCATGTTGGGGGCGGTGCGCGAGAACTCCACCGCATCGTCGGCCACCAGGCCGTGTCCGCGCGAGATCAGTTCCAGCGCCAGTTCGCTCTTGCCCAGGCCCGATTCGCCGGTGATCAGCACGCCCAGGCCCAGCACGTCCAGAAATACGCCATGCACGGTGGTGGTGGGCGCCAGCTTCTTGCCCAGGTAGATGCGCAACAGGTCGATCAATTGCGCGGCCGCCACCGGCGTGGAGAGCAGTGGCACCTGATGCTGGTCGCACTGGTCCATGAGGTCTTGCGGCGGCGTCAGGCCGTCGGCCAGCAGGATCGCGGGCACGCCGCCGATCAGCAGCTCGTCCATGTGGTGCATGCGGCGGCGCAGATCGAAACGGGTGTAGTACGCCAGCTCTTCCTGCCCGAACACCTGGATGCGCGACGGGTGGATCAGGTTCAAGTGGCCGACGAGATCCGCGGCTGACATGCCGTCGTCGGGAATCGCGCGGTCGGCGGCGCCTTGGCCGGAAATCCAGTTAAAGGGGATTTTGTCGGCGTTGTCGTCGACGAGTTCCTGCACCGTGAGCATGGCAGCGTTTCCGCGTGGGGTTCAGAGTTGGCCGGTCGTCAGCATCTTGTGGACGACGGCCGGATCGGGCTCTGTGGCCAGCGCTTCGCGCAAAGCCTTGTTCGACATGAGCTGCGCCAGTTCGGCCAGGATGTCCAGGTGCTGCTGCGTGGCCGTTTCCGGCACCAGCAAACAGAGCAGCATCGACACGGGCTGCCCGTCAGGCGCATCGAAGGTGATGGGTTGGGCCAGGCGGATGAAGGCCGCCAGGGCTTGTTCCAGGCCCTTGACCCGGCCATGCGGCACCGCCACGCCCTGTCCGAGCGCGGTGGAACCCAGGCGTTCCCGGGCGAACAGGCTGTCGAACACGAGCGCGCGCGCCAAGCCATGGTTGTTTTCAAAGAGTAGGCCGGCCTGTTCGAACGCACGTTTCTTGCTCGTTGCGAGCATATCGAGCACGACGTTGCCGGCGGGTAGGATGCGCGACAAATGATTCATCGGATCATTATATGGTTATATGATGCACTGCAATAATCGGCCCCAGGGACGCGTGCTCGGCACGCTCGCATCATGGGGCGGCAAGAGCGACAGCATAGACCGATAGCGGCGGATTGTGGGCATTCTTGCGCCAGGCGGCGGGGCTGCGCCATGGGAAACGTCGGAAATCGGGGAAAACGGAATCGCCGGCGGAACCGGGAATGGGGGACAAAGACGGGGGGAGACTACGGGAGGGAAGTTTGCCGATGCCCCAACTGGACGTTGCGTCTAGCGGGACACCGGGACTCGGGCAGGATTTCTAGAATCGCTGTTTCGCTAATCTCGCGGTGCGAGTGCTCATGAAGCGCGTTACTGCTGGGGTGGCGTTAGATTCGCCGCTTGCCGCTTCACGGACTCCGCCGTGTGACTTCGTACCTTGTCCTTGTGCTTGATGACCTGACGGTCGACTTTGTCAGCAAGAAGGTCTATGGCTGCATAGAGGTTTTCATCGGTTGCTTCACAATGAATGTCTTTACCGCTTAGACGCATGGTGATTTCGGCTCTATGCCGCAGGGGCTCTACCGAGAGCATGACCTGGGTATCGATGACGTGATCGAAATGCCGCAGCACTCGCGCCAGTTTGTTCATGACATATTCCCGGATGGCCGGGGTGACGTCGAGGTGACGACCGCAGATGCTCAGGTTCATAGTGTGCTCTCCTTCTAAAAGAGGAAAAAAAGGTGCGCGAAAAGCGCGGCTGATTCGTTAGGCGTTCTCCTTGATTGAGAGGGTTCGTTTAGTACTAGTGTATAGACTCGGGCCGATAAAACAAGCTGACCTAGCGCAAGTTCATGGCATTTTTATGGCTGAGCCCCCAGGGTGCATGCGCCCGGGCGCGGGCGCCGCCTAGGGGTCTTCCCCAGGGCCGCATCACATGCGGAAATGCTCTCCCAGATAGACCCGGCGCACGGCCGGGTCGCCCACGATTTCATCGGGGTGGCCGTCGGTCAGAACCTTGCCTTCGCTGATGATGTAGGCGCGGTCGCAGATGCCCAGGGTTTCGCGCACGTTGTGGTCGGTGATCAGCACGCCGATGCCGCGCCCCTTCAGGAACCGCACGATGCGCTGGATCTCGATGACGGCGATGGGGTCCACGCCGGCGAAGGGCTCGTCCAGCAGGATGAAGCGCGGGCTGGTGGCCAGCGCGCGCGCGATTTCCACGCGGCGGCGTTCGCCGCCCGACAGGGAGATGGCGGCGTTGCTGCGGATGTGGCCGATCTGCAGCTCTTCCAGCAGCGATTCCATCTGCTCGTTGATCTTGGGCGTGGACAACGGGCGTCCATCCGGCCCTGTTTGCAGTTCCAGCACGGCGCGGATGTTCTGTTCCACCGTCAGGCGGCGGAACACGGAAGCATCCTGGGGCAGGTACGACAGGCCCATGTGCGCGCGCTTGTGGATCGGCATCGAGGTGATGACGGATCCATCGATCTCGATGCGGCCCGCGTCCGCGGGCACCAGGCCCACGATCATGTAGAAGCTGGTGGTCTTGCCCGCGCCGTTGGGGCCGAGCAGGCCGACCACTTCGCCGCTGACCACGGACAGGGACACGTCCTGCACCACGGTCCGGCCGTTATAGGTTTTGCGCAAGCCGGTTGCGCGCAGGCTGCCCTGCTTGACGCCCGAGGGCGCGGAGGTTACCGGAGTCGGCACTGAAGGTTGGTTCATCGTGGCTGCGAGTGGTGTTGCATGGGAGGCGTTCAACGCCCCTTCTTGGCTGCCTGCTGCTTGCGGCATTCGGCGATGGCGGCATCCGACTTGGCGCGCGGCTCCGCCACCGAGCGGACCCGGCCGCCGGCCGCGGCGGAGTTGGGTCCGCCATGGGCTTCGTAGGTGCCGGTCTTCTCGTTGTAGCGTACCCGTTCGCCGCGAATGGTGTCGAACGGTTTTCCACAGACAAAGCGGGTCACGACCGCCTGGCCGATCAGGTCGAAGGTGCTCTTGGTGCCGTCGTATTCGGCGCGCAAGCCGGTGCCTTCGATGAGTTCGAAGGTTTCCGGACGTTCCTGGCGGATGGTGACGATCTTGCCCTTGTTGGCGGTGGCCGTGCCGTACTGGTTGCCCTGCGCGTCTTCGTTCATCTCCAGCACATCGGAGGTCAGGGTCATGAGGCCGCGCGTCATGTTGACGTTGCCCGTGAAGACGCTCTTTTTCTTCACGTCGTCGTAGTGCAGGGTGTCCGACAGGATCAGCGTGCTGGGCTCTTCGGCCGGCGTCGCTGCCTTGGGCGCCGGATCCGCGGCATGGGCCGGGGCCAGCGCTGAAGCCGTCAGCAGGATGGCACCGAGCAAGCGGGTCGTCGGGGCAAGGAGAATCCGGAGGTCGGTCATGGTTTTTTCTGGTCAGTGTTGTTGGCGGGAATTTCGGTCCGGCGTTGCTGCTTGCCTTCGGAACCGGCAATTTCCACATCGGTCGATGCCGAAACCTGCAGTTGGCGCGTCTTGTTGTTGTAGTGCATGCCCGTGCCGTTCATGCGCGAACGGCCCTTGATGACTTCCGCCGGCAGGTCGGTGTAGACCACGTCGTCGTCGGGCAGAATGATCAGCTGCTGGCTGCGCACGTCCAGCAGGTCGTTATTGGCGTCCGGCTGGCGGCGCACGTGAGCGTCACCGTTCATGACGATGCGCTTGCCGCCTTGCTCCATCACGGCGGTCTTCGAAATAGCCACGGTGATGGGGTTGTCCTCGCGCTGGCCCACGGCGCGCGGCGAGGTCACATGATAGGAGTCGTCATCCGGGAAATGTTCCGCGTATACGCCTTCGAGCCGGTTGATGGGCTTGCCGTTGGGGTCGGTGCGCAGCATGACGAAGTCGCGCGACCAGGCGTCCATTTCGTGGGTAATGCGGCGCGGCGGATCCGTCTGGATGGCCCGCTGCGCGTAATCCGCCGCCCACCACGAGCTGGCGACCAGCACCAGCAGCAGGAACAGCGCGATCAGGGAGGGAAAACGTTCTTTCATCGGGTCTGCCGCAAGGGCGTATGGGTTGTCCTGGCAATCATTGGATGGCGCCAGGGCCGAGCAGGCCAGGCGCCGCCAGGAATGCGCCGAGGCGGCCCTGGGCCGCCAGCAGCAGGTCGCAGCATTCGCGCACGGCGCCGTTGCCGCCGGTGTGCGTGGACACCCAGTGGGCGGCCTGGCTGACATAGCCCGGCGCGTTCGGCACGCTGGCGGCGAAGCCGGCGCGCTGCAGGGCCGGCAGGTCGATGACGTCATCGCCCATGTAACCGGCCTGGTTCAGTTGGACACCGGAGCGCTGCGCAAGTTCGGCCAGGGCGCCACCCTTGTCGCGGACGCCCTGGATCACCTCGGCGATGCCCAGTTCGGCGGCGCGGCGCGCCACGATGGGGCCGGAGCGCCCGGTCATCAGGGCGACCTTCAGGCCGCCTTCCATCAGCAGGCGCAGCCCGTGGCCGTCCAGCGCGTTGAAGCGCTTTTGCAACTCGCCGTTTTCGCCGTAATAGAGGCTGC
This sequence comes from Achromobacter sp. SD115, assembly GCF_017355315.1. Taxonomy (NCBI): domain Bacteria; kingdom Pseudomonadati; phylum Pseudomonadota; class Betaproteobacteria; order Burkholderiales; family Alcaligenaceae; genus Achromobacter; species Achromobacter sp. SD115. Next base: position 76,349 of record NZ_JADIJM010000015.1, read on the forward strand.
CGTCGGTCAGCACGCCGTCCACGTCGAACACCATCAGACGCACGGCTGCGGCGCGTTCGCGCACGCTAGCGGGGATGCGGGCCAGGACCAGCGCTTCGGCCGGATGAGTCATGGGAGCAGAAAGAGTCATAGTCATACCACTTTGGCGGCCATCAGATCGTGCATGTGCAGGGCGCCGAGCAGAACGCCGTCGCGGTCCAGCACCAGCATCTGGTTCAGCCGTTGTTTGTCCATGTGCTGGGCGGCTTCGACGGCCAGCGCGTCGGGGGTGATGCTGCGCGGCGAGCGCGTCATGCCGGCGTCCACGGTCAGGCTACGGATGTCGCCGTGCCGGGCGATCAGGCGGCGCAGGTCGCCGTCGGTGAAGATGCCCACGGGGCGGCGCTGCGCGTCGGTCACGACGGTCATGCCCATGCCTTTGGCGGACATCACCTCGAGCGCCTGCGAGACCGGGGTGCCGGCCTGTACGATGGGCAGCGCGTCGCCTTGGCGCATGACGTCGCGCACGTGGGTCAGCAGGCGGCGGCCGAGGGCGCCGCCCGGGTGCGAGCGGGCAAAATCCTGCGGGCCGAAGCCGCGGGCTTCCAGGCAGGCGACGGCCAGGGCGTCGCCCAGGGCCAGCGCCGCGGTGGTGCTGGCCGTGGGGGCCAGATTCAGGGGGCAGGCTTCCTGGGCCACGCTGGCATCCAGGTGGACGTCGGCCAGCTGGGCCAGTTCGGACTGCGGGTTGCCGGTAATGGCGATCAGCTTGGCGCCCATGCGGCGGGCGACGGGCAGAATCGTCAGCAGTTCCTGGCCGGAGCCGGAATAGGAAATCGCGATGAGGACGTCATCCTGGGTAATCATGCCCAGATCGCCATGGACAGCCTCGGCGGCGTGCACGAAAAAGGCCGGCGTGCCGGTCGAGGCCAGGGTCGCCGCGATCTTGCGGGCGACGTGGCCGGTCTTGCCGATGCCGCTGACGACCACCCGGCCGCGGCAGGCCAGCAGCATCGCGACGGTCTGCGTGAAGCTGTCGTCCAGCCGGGCCGACAGGTCCATCAGGCCCTGGCATTCAATCTGCAGCGTTCTGCGCGCAGATGCCAGCGCGGTCTCGGACGATGTTGTGGGATGGTCAGTCATACATGGATTTTAATATCAGTATGCGGGTTTGCCCCCGGAAAGGGCGTATGGCATGCTGGCGGGTCATTTCAACGGCTTTCCAACTTTTTTCCAGGCTCGCTCCATGTCCAGCATTTCCAGCCCCGTTCTTGGCACGCCCCTGTCCCCCCTTGGCCACCCGCGTCATGCTGCTCGGGTCCGGCGAATTGGGCAAAGAGGTCATCATTGCCCTGCAGCGGCTGGGCGTGGAAGTTATTGCCGTGGATCGGTATGCCGACGCCCCGGGCCACCAGGTGGCGCACCGGGCGCATGTGGTCTCGATGACGGACCCGCAGGCCCTGCGCAAGGTCATCGAACAGGAACGGCCCCACGTTATTGTCCCCGAAATCGAAGCCATTGCCACCAATTTGCTGGTGGAACTGGAAGAGGCGGGCGTGGCCCGGGTGACCCCGACCGCGCGCGCGGCCCAGTTGACCATGAACCGCGAGGGCATCCGCCGCCTGGCGGCCGAGACCCTGGGGCTGCCGACCTCGCCCTACCGCTTCGTCGACACCGAGGAAGAACTGCGCGACGCCATCGACGGCGGCATCGGCTATCCCTGCGTCATCAAGCCGGTCATGTCTTCCTCCGGCAAGGGCCAGTCCGTGATCAAGAGCGCCGACGACGTCGAATCCGCGTGGCGCTACGCCCAGGAGGGCGGCCGGGTGGGCGGCGGGCGCGCCATCGTCGAAGGCTTCATCCGCTTCGACTACGAAATCACCCTGTTGACCGTGCGCGCCCGCGGCGCCGACGGCCAGGTCGAAACCCGCTATTGCGAACCCATCGGCCACAAGCAGGTCGACGGCGACTACGTGGAAAGCTGGCAGCCGCACCCGATGTCTCCCGCCGCGCTGCAGCGCTCCCGGGACATCGCGCTGGCGGTCACCTCCAATCTGGGCGGCCTGGGCATTTTCGGCGTGGAATTGTTCGTGGCCGGCGACCAGGTCTGGTTCTCGGAAGTCAGCCCGCGTCCGCACGACACCGGCATGGTCACCATGATCACGCAGGTCCAGAACGAATTCGAGCTGCACGCCCGGGCGCTTCTGGGGCTGCCGGTGGACACCAGCCTGCGCCAGCCCGGCGCCAGCAGCGTCATCTATGGCGGCGTCGAGGCCGCTGCGGTCTCGTTCCACAACGTGGCCGAAGCGCTGGCTGAACCCGGCACCGATATCCGCCTCTTCGGCAAGCCCGAATCCTTCGTCAAGCGCCGCATGGGCGTGGGCCTGGCCGTGGCCGCAGACGTGGCGGCGGCCCGGGCCAAGGCCAAGCGGGTGTCGGCGGCGGTGTCCGTCAAGGCCGGCTGACCCCCCTCTTTTTCCCCTGTTCAGGCGGCCACCAGCCCTCGGGCTGGTGGCCGCTTTCGTTTGGGCGCGGCAATCCGGAAGACAGGCCGTCGCCGCTGCGATGCGATGTCTTGCGCCCATGCCCCTGCGGCCAGTGTGGTTTGCGCTTTCGCATAGTTTGTTCGATAATTTCAGAAATTTCTGAAAGCGGTGTAACAGTTTTTGTTTCCCGGGGCCGCGGCCCTGACTTTGCCGGTGTAGCCCGATCCATGGCCCTGTCCCCTCAAAACGAACGCTTCGTCCTGCATTTCGGCGAAATGGGCAGCCGGTGGGGCGTGAACCGCACCGTCGGCCAGATCTACGCCCTGCTGTTCCTGGCGCCCAAGCCGCTGAATGCCGACGACATCGCCGAGACCCTGGGCTTTTCGCGCTCCAACGTCAGCCTCGGGCTGAAGGAGCTGCAATCCTGGCGCCTGGTCAAGCTCATCCATCAAGTCGGCGACCGCCGCGACTACTTCGAAACTCCCAAGGACGTCTGGGAGATCTTCCGCATCCTGATGGAAGAAAAGCGCAAGCGCGAAATCGATCCCACGCTGACCCTGCTGCGGGACACCCTGCTGGAACCTCCCGCGGGTCCCGATGAGGCCTACGCGCAACAACGCATGAACGAAATGCTGGAGCTCATCGAACTGTCCACGGGATGGTTCGATGAGGTTCAACGTCTGCCGCCAGAAACCCTGCAGAACCTGATGAAGCTCGGTTCGAAAGTACAGAAGGTGCTGGGTTTCGCCGGCAAATTGCGGGGCAAGGGCTGACCTTGATCCGCCCCGATTTTTCAGGAAACCTCTATGAAGTTGTATGCAACGCTCGTAACATGGCGCGAGAGACGGCCTGGGAACCATGCCGGTTGCCGCGGCACCTCAACTGCTTGGGAGCGACCCAATGATTGATCTCGACGTCGTAAATCTGTCGCGATTCCAGTTTGCCGCGACCGCGCTCTACCACTTCCTTTTCGTCCCCCTCACGCTCGGCCTGTCGTTCATCCTGGCCATCATGGAAAGCGTGTACGTCATGACCGGCCGCCCCATCTGGAAGCGGATGACCATGTTCTGGGGCACGCTCTTCGGCATCAACTTCGCCTTGGGCGTCGCCACCGGCGTCGTGATGGAGTTCCAGTTCGGCATGAACTGGTCTTACTACAGCCATTACGTGGGCGATATCTTCGGCGCGCCGCTGGCGCTCGAAGGGCTGATGGCCTTCTTCCTGGAAGCCACCTTCGTCGGCCTGTTCTTCTTCGGCTGGAACCGCATGTCCAAGGTCAGCCACCTGGTGGTGACCTGGCTGGTGGCATTCGGCACCAACTTCTCGGCGCTGTGGATCCTGATCGCCAATGGCTGGATGCAGAATCCGGTGGGCTCGATCTTCAATCCCGACACCATGCGCATGGAGATGACCGATTTCGCCGCGGTGGTCTTCAACCCCGTGGCCCAGGCCAAGTTCGTGCATACGGTCAGCGCGGGCTACGTCGCGGGCGCCATGTTCGTCATGTCGATCAGCGCCTGGTATCTGCTAAAGGGCCGCCATATCGACCTGGCCAAGCGCTCGATGGCGGTTGCCGCCAGCTTCGGCCTGGCCTCGGCGCTGTCGGTCGTGGTGCTGGGAGACGAAAGCGGCTACCTCACCACTGAACACCAGAAGATGAAGATCGCGGCCATCGAGTCCATGTGGCATACCGAGCCGGCCCCCGCGTCCTTCAACCTGATCGCCATTCCCAACCAGGCCGAGCGCAAGAACGATTTCGCGATCGAGATTCCCTACGTCATGGGCATCATCGGCACGCGTTCGCTCACCACGCCGCTGCTGGGCATCGACGACCTGATCCGGCGCGCCGAAAACCGCATCCGCGATGGCATGGTGGCCTATGAAGCGCTGCAGAAGATCCGCGCCAATCCCAAGGATGTGGATGCGCGCATGGTCTTCGACAAGACCTGGCCCGACCTGGGCTACGCGCTGCTGGTCAAGCGCTATCAGCCCGACATGAGCAAGGTCACCGAAGACGACATCAAGAAGGCCGCCGTCGATACCGTGCCCAACGTGGCGCCGCTGTTCTGGGCGTTCCGCATCATGGTGGCGGTGGGCATGTACCTGATCCTGTTCTTCGGCGTGGCTTTCTGGCTGGCCTCGCGCGGGCGGCTGGACAGCCGGCGCGGCCTGCTCAAGGTGGCGCTGTGGAGCCTGCCGCTGCCTTGGGTCGCAATCGAAAGCGGCTGGTTCGTGGCCGAATACGGCCGCCAACCTTGGGTGATCGAAGGCGTGCTGCCGACCTACTACGCGGCTTCCGGCCTGACCATCGTCGACCTGGCCATCAGCCTGACGATATTCCTGGTGCTGTACACGGTGCTGCTGATCATCGGCGTGAAGGTGATGCTGCACGCCGTGAAGGCGGGACCGAAATCCGACGGACCGGCGCCAGGCGCCGCCGCGGCCGATCCTGTGCGCGCCGCCGTGCGAGCCTGAGGGAGAGACAGCGATGGATACTCTTATTCCTTTCGACTACGGCACGCTGCGCGTGGTCTGGTGGGTGCTCTTGGGCGCCTTGCTCATCGGCTTCGCCGTCATGGACGGCTTCGACCTGGGCGTGGCCGCGCTGCTGCCCGTGGTCGCCAAGACCGACATCGAACGCCGCGTGGTGATCAACGTGGTGGGGCCGGTCTGGGAAGGCAACCAGGTCTGGCTCATCACGGCGGGGGGCGCCATTTTCGCCGCCTGGCCACTGCTGTATGCGGCTTCGTTCTCCGGGTTCTACCTGGCGATGATGCTGGTGCTGATCGCGCTGATTCTGCGGCCGGTGGGTTTCAAGTACCGCAGCAAGATGGAAGGTACCAGCTGGCGCAACCGCTGGGACGGCGTGCTCTGTTTCTCGGGCGTGGTGGCTTCGCTGGTGTTCGGCGTGGCCATGGGCAACATCATCCTGGGCGTGCCGTTCACCTTCGATCCGGTGACCCTGCGTCCGATCTATGAAGGGCATTTCTACCAGCTGTTCATGCCGTTCGCGCTCTTGGCCGGCGTGCTCAGCGTGGTGATGCTGGCCATGCACGGCGCCGTGTTGCTGGCCTGGCGCACGGAAGACCCGATCTCGTCGCGTGCCCGCAACTGGGGCCGGCTGTGTGCCTTGCTGACTGCGGCGCTGTTCGCGGCGGGCGGCTTCTGGGTGGCGGGCGGTGTTGGCGGCCATGTCATCACCAGCGCGGTGGACGTGGCCGGCCCGTCCGACCCGATGCTCAAGGCGGTGACGGTGCAGAACGGCGCCTGGATGGCCAACTACGCCAAGTGGCCGCTGATGTGGATCGCGCCCGCGCTGGGCGTGGGCGGCGCCTTGTTGGTGGCATTGCTGCTGACCGTGCGCGCCAACGTGCTCTCGTTCCTGGCATCCGCGATCTCGATCGCCGGCGTGATTCTGACGGTGGGCTTTTCGCTGTTCCCGTTCATCATGCCTTCGTCGTCCAATCCGAAAGCGGGCCTGACTATCTGGGACGGTTCTTCCAGCCACTTGACGTTGTGGATCATGGTGATCGCGGTCGCCATCTTCCTGCCGCTCATCACGGTCTACACCTCCTGGGTGTACCGCGTCATGCGCGGCAAGGTCACCCACGAATCGGTGGGCGACACGCCCAACTCATACTGAAAAAGGAGCCTCCACCATGTGGTATTTCTCGTGGATACTCGGTCTGGGCCTGGCGTGCGCCTTCGCCATTCTCAATGCAATGTGGTTCGAGCTGCGCGAGGGGCATACGCATGACCCGCGCGCCAGCCGCAACGACGAGTGAGCGGCGGCACTAGCAGCCTCGAGCACGATCCCTCGGCAACCCTGGACAAACCGCCGCGCGCACAGTCGCGGTGGTTGATGGCGCTCGCCAAGGCGGCCAGGCTACCGCTGATGCTGGCGGGCGCCGCGCCCCTGTTGAGCGGCGTCTTGCTGGTCGTCCAAGCCTGGCTGCTGGCCAGCGTGCTCGATGCGGCCATCGTCAGGCAAGTACCGCGGCAAGAACTGCTCGGCGACATCCTGGTCATAGCCGGGCTGATGCTGCTGCGCGCCTGCATCACCTGGGCGGGCGAGCGCGCCGGCGCGGACGCGGCCGAGCGCATCAAGCGCCATGTGCGGCTATCGCTCTTCAGGCGCCTGGTGCAAAAAGGTCCCTATTGGAGCCGGGGGCAGGCGTCCGGGGAGCTGGCCAGCGCAGTGGTGGATCAGGTCGAAGCGCTGGACGGGTTCTTTGCCAAGTACCTACCCGCCATGGCCGCGGCCGCCATGCTGCCGGTCGCGTTTTCCGTGGTGTTGTTGCCCATGGACGTGATCGCCGGACTGGTCCTGCTGATCACCGCGCCGCTGATACCCCTGTTCATGGCCTTGGTCGGCTGGGGCGCCCAGGGCGCCAGCCGCAGGCACCTGCGCGCCTTCGCCCGCTTGTCGGGATTTTTCGCCGACCGGCTGCGCGGCCTGTCCACCCTGAAGCTATACGGCCGCGCCGAAGCTGAGGCAGCGTCGGTCGTGGCGGCCAGCGACGCGCTACGCCAGCGCACGATGTCGGTGCTGCGCATTGCCTTTCTTTCATCGGCGGTACTGGAGTTTTTTGCGGCGCTGGGCGTGGCCGGGGTGGCGGTCTACATCGGATTGACCTATCTGGGATTCCTGGACCTGCGCTGGTCGCCGTTGACCTTGCAGGCCGGGTTGTTCTGTCTGTTGATGGCGCCGGAGGTCTATGCGCCGCTGCGCCAGTTCGCAGCGCATTATCACGACCGCGCGGCCGCGTTGGCGGCGGTGTCGCAAATAGCGCTGCTGTTCGATGGCCTGCCGCAAGAAGCCGATGGCCAGGCTGGCGGCGGATCTGGCCCGCGCAATCTTGCTGAGGCCGCCGCAGGCCCAGGACGCGTTCCCGGGCGCCCTGGCTCAGGCGCCGCCCTTGCCATCGCAGGCTTGAATCTGGACGCGCCGGGCCGCAGCCTGGCGGTGCTTTCGGACGCCTGTCTGACGCTGGCGCCGGGCGAGCACGCCGCGCTGATGGGACCCAGCGGCATTGGCAAATCCTCGCTGATCGAGGCGATCGCACGCCTGCGTCCGTTCCAGGGGGACATCCGCATCGACGGCCTGCCTCTGCCTGAATGGGACGAGGCGGCGTTGCGCCAGCGCGTGGCGCTGATCGGTCAGAAGCCGCAGCTGCTGACCGGCTCCATCGCCGACAACATCCGTCTGGGTCGCCCCGACGCTACCGATGCCGAAGTGCAGGCCGCCGCGCGCCGCGCCTGTGTGCTGGAGTTCAGTGAGGCCTTGCCGCAAGGGCTGGCAACACCCTTGGGCGGCCGCGGGCACGGCCTGTCCGGCGGCCAGGCGCAGCGCGTCGCGCTGGCGCGTCTGTTCCTGCGCGATCCGGGGTTGATCCTGCTGGATGAACCCACGGCGCATCTGGACGAGGCTACGCAGGCGCGCGTGCTGGACGAGATCCTGGAATTCGCCGCCGGCCGCAGCTTGCTGTTGGTAACGCATGCGCCGGCAGTGGCGGCGCGACTGGGCCGGACCCTGCGCGTGGCCGGCGGAAAAGTGGAAGACGCATGAAGAATCTGTTGTTGCTCCTGCCGCTGTATGCACGCCGTAAAAGCGGGCTTTTGCTCGCATTGTTCTGTGCGCTGGCTACCGTGGCCGCAGGCGTGGGCCTGCTGGGCGTGTCGGGCTGGTTCCTGACCGGCGCGGCGCTGGCGGGGGCGGGCGGCGCGTTCAATCTGTTTGCGCCGTCGGCGCTGGTGCGAGGCTTGTCGTTCCTGCGCATCGCGGCGCGCTACGCTGACCGGGTGGTCGGCCATTCCGCCACGCTGCGCCTGTTGGCGGACCTGCGCGCGAAGGTGTTTTCGGCGCTGATCCGGCTCACGCCGCGGCAACTGGCGCGCTATCGCGACGGCGATCTGGTGGCGCGCATGACCGGCGACGTGGACGCGCTGGATACGGTTTTCCTGTTCGTGCTGGCGCCCTTGATTACCGCCGTGCTGGCGGGCACGGTGCTGACGGTGGTGCTGGGGCTGTGGGTGCCCGCTGCTGCGCTGGCGCTGGCGCTGGCCTTGCTGGTGGCCTGCGTGCTGGTGCCTTTATGGCTGCTGCGCGCCGCGCGCAAGCCGGGCGCGGCGGCCCAGGAGAGCGCGGCGGGGTTGCGCGCCGCGACGCTGGACGCGGTGGATGGACACGCGGACATGGTGGCCCTGCATGCGCAGGCGCAGACGGCTGCGCATTTCGAGCGCCTGTGCCAGGCCAGCGCGCTGGCCCGCCGCAGTCAGGCGCGGGTGGCGGTACGCGGGCAGTTCTTCCTGCAGGCCGCCGCCAGCGCCTCGGTGCTGGCCTTGCTCTGGTTCGGCCTGGACACGCTGGAAGCGGGGCGGATAGAAGGCCCGGTGCTCGCCGGGCTGTTGCTGGCGGTCATCGGAATCTTCGAAGTGGCCGGCCCGATCATGCGCGGGGCATCGCGCATGGGTTCGGCCATATCGGCGGCGGCGCGCATCCGCGAAGTCACGCAATGCGAGCCTGACATGCAGGATCCGTCCGCGCCTCGCGCCTTGCCCGACGGTGGCGCGCTGGAGCTGGATGGCGTGCGCTTTGCCTATCCCGCCCGAGGGGCTGCTCCCAGCCCGCTGGTGCTGGACGGCGTCACCTTGCGCGTGGCGCCCGGTGAGCGGATCGCCATCGTGGGGCCGAGCGGCGCGGGCAAGTCGACCTTGTTGCACCTGCTCCTGCGCCTGGAGGATCCACAGGCGGGACAGGTGCGTTTCGGCGGCTGCGACGCGCGCGCCTGTGCGCAGGCCGATTGGCACCGGCGCATCGCGCTGTTGTCGCAAGACGCGCCGGTATTCCTGGGGACCTTGCGCACCAACCTGCTCATCGGGGATCCCGGCGCGGATGATGCCGCCTTGTGGCGCGCGCTGGATGCCGCGAGGCTGGGCGATTTTGTGCGCGGCCTGCCCGATGGCCTGGATACCTGGGCGGGCGAGACGGGTTCGCAGTTGTCGGCCGGGCAGGCGCGCCGCCTGTGCCTGGCGCGCGCGCTGCTGTCACCCGCGGCAGTGATCGTGCTGGACGAGCCGACCGCAGGCCTGGATGGCGAGGCCGAAACGGCATTCTTCACCGACCTGGCAGGCGCCGTGGGCGGGCGCGCCGTGGTGCTTGCCAGCCACGCGGCCTTGCCCCCCGGGGCGGTCGATCGCCGCTATGTCCTGCAAGGCGGCCGGCTACAGGAATGTGAATGGTCATCGGGGACGGCAATCCTGGCTTAAGCGCGGTTGCGAGGTTATAGTTCGCCTTGCTTCAATTCTTCAGGGCCGTCTTCCATGCAGACCGACAACGCCGAGTACATCCGGCGCACCATCCGCAGCGTTCCAGACTGGCCCCAACCCGGTGTCATATTTCGCGACATCACGCCCGTGCTGCAGGATCCGCGCGCGTTCCGGGTGCTGATCGATCTTTTCGTCTACCGCTACATGCGCCAACGCCTGGACCTGGTGGCCGGCGTGGACGCGCGCGGCTTCATCGTGGGCAGCGTGCTGGCTTATGAACTCAATTTGGGTTTCGTACCCGTGCGCAAGAAGGGCAAGCTGCCGTTCCGCACCGTGGCCGAGGAATATTCGCTGGAGTACGGCAACGCGTCGGTCGAAATGCACACGGATTCCGTGCGCACCGGCCAGCGCGTCCTGCTGGTGGACGATCTGATCGCCACTGGCGGCACCATGTTGGCCGCCATCAAGCTGCTGCAGCGCCTGGGCGCCAACGTGGTTGAGGCGGCCGCCATCATCGACCTGCCCGACCTGGGCGGCTCCGCGAAGGTCGCCGCGACCGGCACGCCGCTCTACACCGTCTGTCAATACAGCGCCGACACCACCGCGTAGTAACTAAGCGTCCGACAGGCGCGGCTGGATAAAGTCCAGGAACGCCTTGGTCTTGGCCGGCAGCATGCGCGAAGGCAGCAGCGCGAAGAGCGGCAGGGGCGTCAGGCTCCACTCCGGCAGCACCCGCACCAGGCCTGCCTGCTTGATGGCGCGTTCCATCGCGTCGAAGACCAGCAGCGGCGTGATGCCCAGGCCTTGACCGGCCAGCCGTCCGAGCATGCCGACGTTGTTGGCCGAAAGTCGCCCCGACACTTGCACCCGTTCCACCTTGTCGCCCGAATGCAGCATCCAGAAGGATGACTCCTCACGCATGGTGGGGCGCAGGCATTCGTGATGGCTGAGATCCGCCGGCACGCGAGGCTCGCCGTGGCGCGCCAGGTACTCGGGCGAGGCATATAGCTGGTGGGCCATCAGCACGATCTTGCGCGAGATCAGGCTGGAGTCCGGCTGCTGGCCGAAGCGCAGGATCAGGTCGAACGGATTGCTGATGGGGTCGATCGGCCGCATGCTCAGATCGAAGTCGCATTCGATGTCCGGGTGCTGCTCGCGGAATTCGCTGATGACGGCCGGCAGGAACAACTGCGCCAGGCTGGTGGGCAGCGAGATGCGCAGGCGTCCCTTGGGCTGCACCGCCATGTCCAGCAGCTGATCGTGCGCGATGCGCGCTTCTTCCACGATATGCCGGCAGCGCTCGAAATAGATGGCGCCGGCCTCGGTCAGGTCGATCTTGCGCGTGCTGCGGTTGAGCAGCCGCATGCCGATGCTGCGTTCCAGTTCACTGACGCGGCGCGAGAGCGTGGACGTCGGAATATTCAAGGCTTCGGCCGCATGGCTGAAGTTCTTGCGCTTGGCGACTTCGACAAACAGAGCGATGTCGTTAAGCTGGATATCCATGAGGCCCTCGAAGTTCAAAATTCCATTTCTGGCAGATTTGTATGATAAATGGAATCATTGTCCCGCCAGTAGAAATGTCTATTTCCCTGCGCTGAACGGTGCATCTACCAGATCAATCGCACATCTTCCGTTACCCAGCTTGCTTGCGGCTGAATGGAGGCATGACTTGCCGTTGCATGATCGCGTTCCATGGTGTGCAGAAAATGCGCAGATTCTGAGGGTGGCGAGCAGTAATTGTCCCATTCATGCAAATATGTTCCCCAAAATAAGGGTTTTTACTAAGTCCCAATCGCCAGATACTTCGTCCCAGCAATCAAATTGTCATATCGCACCTGCCAGCCTGGCAGAAGACGATGTGCAAGGTTTAGGATGGAGTCATCGCAATGAAAGCCCTAGCTACCGCACTCATGGTTACCGCAACGCTGGTGGGTATGTCCGCCGCTCACGCAGATGGCAAGACGCGTGAACAGGTCCAACAGGAACTGCAAGCCGCCAAGGCCGCCGGCCAGGTCACGTTTGGTGAACTGGACTACCCGCCTGCCGCCGTCGAGCGCACCAGCCTGACGCGTGAGCAAGTCCAGCAAGAGCTGCAAAGCGCCAAGGCCGCCGGCCAGGTGACCTCGGCCGAACTGGACTATCCGCCCAAGGCCGCCGTGTCGCAAACCGCCGGCAAGACCCGCGAACAAGTCCGCCAGGAACTGGCCGAGGCCAAGGCCCGCGGCGAGTACACCTTTGGCGAATTGGACTACCCGCCCCAAGGCCGCTAAGCCGTCCTGCTGGCAAAGGATAAAAAGCCCCTCGATCTGGACTGACCGCTGGAGGTTGGATTTCTTCCAACTTCCGGGGATCGGTTCAATGCCGAGGGGCTTTTTTTCTACGCAGGGCGGATGCGTGCGCGCGCCCACTGCCGATAGTGTCGCGTTTCCGCATCAGAATTGTGCGGGCCAATCAACAACTCTTGTTGGTCTTCTGGGCCCGGCAGCAGAATATCCCTGGCGCGTCCGATATTTTGCGAGCTGTGATTCGCATTTGATATCAACGTGTTAACGCAGGTTTCCAAAGAGAGCAGCTGGTAAGTAGGCCGTCATTATCCCAACCATGGAAAGTAGTTCTTCGAAATCCGGGTTACTTCGAATTGGCGCAGGCTGGACACTGACTCCAGTGCATGCGCCGCTAACTTGTACGCAGCGGCACGCAGATTCCCGGCCCTGTGCGCGGTGGGTTTGCGGTTTGCCTTTCATCTCGCCATTTTGGGGACTTATATGAAGAAGACGCTATTGGCTGTCGCGCTGCTGGCTGGTTTTGCCGGCGCTGCGCAAGCCGCAGATTCCGTGACGCTGTACGGCTTGATCGACGCCGGTATAGGCTACGAGAAGGTCAAGTTCGACGGCAATTCGCAAAGCCGCTTCGGCGGCGTGCAAGGCGTGAGCAGCGGCTCGCGTTTCGGCCTGCGCGGCACTGAAGATCTGGGCGACGGCCTGCGCGCCGTGTTCACCCTGGAAGGCGGTTTCGGCCCCATGAATGGCAAGTCGCTGCAAAACGGCCGCCTGTGGGGCCGCCAGGCCACCGTGGGCCTGGACAGCGATACCTGGGGCCGTCTGGAATTCGGCCGCCAGACCAACCTGGCTTCGAAGTACTTCGGCTCGATCGACCCGTTCTCGATCAGCTACAACACCGCCAACATGGGTACCACGTTCGGCAGCGCCAACACCATGCGCCTGGACAATATGGTCCTGTACCAGACCCCCAGCATGGGTGGCTTCAAGGCGGGCATCGGCTACTCGTTCAGCGCCGATGACGCGGTCAGCGACACCTCGCAGACCGGCTTCCAGACCGGCAACAACAACCGCGTGCTGACCGCGGGTGTGCAGTACGTCAACGGCCCGTTGAACCTGGCCGCGGCGTATGACCGCTTCAACCCATCCAATGGCCAGACCGGCGGCAAGTCCGAAGCCCGCATCCAGGAATACATCCTGGGCGGTTCGTATGACTTCGAGGTCGTGAAGGTTGCGGCGGCATTCGGCCAGACCCGCGACGGCTGGTTCGTCGGCCAGAACATGGGCACCACGCCCGCTGGCATGCAGAACCTGGGTACGTTCAAGCTGGCTGACGGCTTCCGCGCCAATTCGTACATGATCGGCGCCACCGTGCCGCTGGGCCGCCACTCGGTCTTCGGTTCGTGGCAGCGCGCCACCGCCAGCAACGACAAGCTGACGGGCGACGACGCGACGTTCAACGTCTACAGCCTGGGCTACACCTACGACTTCACCAAGCGCACCAACCTGTACGCGTACGCCTCCTACGGCGACAACTACGCGTTCCAGCGCGATGCGACCGACACGGCAGTCGCCGTCGGTGTGCGTCACCGTTTCTAAGCGATAGGACGCCCGGCAAGACCTTGCTGAATGCGCGGCTCATCTCCGTGGGCCGCCGAGTGACAGCGAACCCCCGCGACTGGTTGTCGCCGGACGTTTCTTGAGCAGGGAAGGGAAGGGCCTCCGCAAGGAGGCCCTCTCGTTTTTTTAGGCGCCCGTGTGAAGGGCGTGGATTTAGAGGAACAGCTTGTAGGCCGGGTTGTCGGTCTCGTTCCAGTGGGGATAGCCCAGTTCCGCCACGAAGCTGCGGAACTGCTTCTTATCGGCAGGCGGCACCTGGATGCCGATCAGGATGCGGCCGTAATCCGCACCCTGGTTGCGGTAATGGAACAGGCTGATGTTCCAGTCCGGATTCATGGCGTTGAGAAAGCGCATCAGCGCGCCCGGGCGTTCCGGAAATTCGAAGCGGTACAACAGTTCGTTGCGCGCCAGCGCCGAACGTCCGCCCACCATGTGGCGCAGGTGGGTCTTGGCCATTTCGTCGTGGGTCAGGTCCAGCGTGTCAAAGCCATGGCGGCGGAAGTTGGCCGCGATCTTGTCGGGCTCGGACGCCGACGATACCTGGATGCCGACGAAGACGTGCGCGCGGTCCGCGTCGGAGATGCGGTAGTTGAACTCGGTGACGCTGCGCTCGCCCACCAGTTCACAGAAACGGCGGAAGCTGCCGCGCTGCTCCGGCATGGTGACGGCGAACACGGCTTCGCGCATTTCGCCGACTTCGGCGCGTTCGGACACGAAGCGCAGGCGGTCGAAGTTCATGTTGGCGCCGCAGGCGATCGCCACCAGCGTCTTGCCCTTCAGATGGTGTTCGGCCGCATACTGCTTGGCGCCGGCGACCGCCATCGCGCCGGCCGGCTCCAGCACGCTGCGCGTGTCCTGGAACACGTCCTTGATGGCCGCGCAAATCGCGTCGGTGTTGACCACCACGAAGTCGTCTACATACTGGCGCGTGAGCTTGAAGGTTTCGGCGCCCACCATCTTGACCGCCGTGCCGTCCGAGAACAGGCCCACGTCGTTCAACTGCACGCGGCGGCCTGCGCGCACGCTGCGCAGCATGGCGTCCGAGTCCTCCGTCTGCACGCCGATGATCTTGATTTCCGGGCGCAGCTGCTTGATGTAGGTAGCCACGCCGGCGATCAGCCCGCCGCCGCCGATGGCGACGAAGATGGCGTCGATCGGGCCGGGATGCTGGCGCAGGATCTCCATGCCCACGGTACCCTGGCCGGCGATCACGTCGGGATCGTCGAAGGGGTGGACGAAGGTCAGCTTCTCTTTCTTTTCCAGGATCTGCGCATGCGCATAGGCGTCGGAAAAGCTCTCGCCCGCCAGCACGACTTCGCCGCCCAGGCGGCGCACCGCGTCGATCTTGACCTGCGGGCTGGTGGTAGGCATGACAATGACGGCGCGGCACCCTAGCCGGCTGGCCGCCAGCGCAACGCCCTGGGCGTGATTGCCCGCCGAGGCCGCGATGACGCCGCGGTTGAGAGCGGCCGGGGGCAGGTTGGCCATCTTGTTGTATGCCCCGCGCAGCTTGAAGCTGAACACCGCCTGGGTATCCTCGCGCTTGAGCAGCACCGTGTTCGAAATCCGCTGCGACAGCAGCGGCGCCGTCTCCAGCGGAGATTCGACCGCGACGTCGTAAACCTTGGAAGTCAGGATGCGTTTCAGATAATCAGTGGACATGGCCTGCGGCTGGCGGCAAGAAGTAGGGAGGTGGGGCAGATTATGCACCCGCGCGCGGCTACACTCGCCCCACTATGGAAGAAAGTCTGTTATCCGCAGTGCATTGGATGCTGGGGTTGCTGGCGCTGCCTTCGGTGGGCCTGTCCGCGATCTTCACGGTTTCGCTGGTGTCCGCGACCCTGCTGCCCCTGGGTTCGGAACCGGCCGTATTCGGCTACATCAAGCTGGCGCCAGATATGTTCTGGCCGGCCATCCTGGTGGCGACCCTGGGCAATACCGTGGGCGGCGCCATCAGCTACGCCATGGGCCTGGGCGCTGAACGCGCCGTGCAGCGCTGGAAGGAACACCACCCCCATCCGCATCCCGACGCGACCGAAGGCGGACGCATGCGCGGACGCTGGAACGAGCGGGCTCATGACTGGATCCACCGCATGGGGCCGCCCGCCCTGTTGCTGTCCTGGCTGCCTGCCGTGGGCGATCCGCTGTGCGCGGTGGCGGGGTGGCTGCGGCTGTCGTTCTGGCCCTGCGTGTTCTACATGGCCATCGGCAAATTCCTGCGCTATCTGGTCATGACCGCCAGCCTGCTGTGGTTCTTTCCCGGCCAGGTCTAGCGCCGATATTGCAATTAATCGGGGACGCACCATCCCCGCCATTTCCGGGTTTCGAGCGCGTCCCTAGGGGTATTAGGGGTCAGACTCGGCCAATGGCATAAAATAGTTTTTTAAGGGCCCCCTCTCGCAGCCATGAACGCCCCACTCGCCAGCCACATCTTGAACGGGGCGATGCCGCCCGCAGTACCCGCGCGCTTGCGCGAAATCCCGTACAACTACACGTCGTTTTCCGACCGCGAGATTGTCGGCCGGTTGTTGGGCGACGACGCCTGGAGCCTGCTGAGCGACCTGCGCGGCGAGCGCCGCACCGGCCGTTCCGCCCGGATGCTGTACGAAGTGCTGGGCGACATCTGGGTGGTGCGCCGCAATCCCTATCTGCAGGACGACCTGCTCGACAACCCCAAGCGCCGCAAGCAGCTCATCGAAGCCCTGCATCACCGCCTGGGCGAAATCGACCGCCGTCGCGAACCGGATGTGCCCGCCGAGGCCGGCCATGATCCGCATCGCGACGAGAAGGTCGTCGGCCTGCTGGCGCGGGCGCGTTCCGCCATCGCCGCGTTCGAGGGCGAGTTCGACCAGACCGCCATGATGCGCAAGCAGGCGCAGAAGGTGCTGGGCCGCATCACCGCGCGCGACAACATCAAGTTCGACGGCCTGTCGCGCGTCTCGCACGTGACCGATGCCACCGACTGGCGCGTGGAATACCCCTTCGTGGTGCTGACGCCGGACACGGAAGACGAGATCGCGGCGCTGGTCACCGCCTGTATCGAGCTGGGGCTGACCATCATTCCGCGAGGCGGCGGCACCGGCTATACCGGCGGCGCCATTCCGCTGACCTGGAAGTCGGCGGTGATCAACACCGAGAAATTCGACAAGCTCGGCAAGGTCGAGTCCTGTTTGCTGCCCGGGCTGACCGAGCCCGTGGCGGTCATCCATGCCGGCGCCGGCGTGGTGACTAAGCGCGTCTCCGAGGCCGCCGAGGCGGCCGGCTTCGTGTTCGCCGTCGATCCGACCTCGGCTGAAGCTTCCTGCGTGGGCGGCAACATCGCCATGAACGCGGGCGGCAAGAAGGCCGTGCTGTGGGGCACCGCGCTGGACAACCTGGCCTGGTGGCGCATGGTCGACCCGAACGGCAACTGGCTGGAAGTCAGCCGCCTGGACCACAATATGGGCAAGATCCATGACGTGGACGTGGCGCGCTTCGAGCTCAAGTGGTTCGACGGCCGCGGCAAGCCGGGCGAGCGCCTGCTGAAGACCGAAACCCTGGAAATCCAGGGCCGCGTATTCCGCAAGGAAGGCCTGGGCAAGGACGTCACGGACAAGTTCCTGGCCGGCCTGCCCGGCATCCAGAAGGAAGGCTGCGACGGCCTGATCACGTCGGCGCGCTGGGTGCTGCACCGCATGCCGCGCTACACGCGGACGGTCTGTATGGAGTTCTTCGGCCAGGCGCGCGACGCGATTCCGTCGATCGTCGAGGTCAAGGGCTACCTGGACGGCGAAGGCCGCGCCCGCGGCGCCATCCTGGCGGGGCTTGAGCACCTGGATGAACGCTATCTGCGCGCGGTGGGCTACGCCACCAAGAGCAAGCGCGGCGTGCTGCCCAAGATGGTCCTGATCGGCGACATCGTCGGCGACGACGAAGACGCCGTGGCCGCGGCGTCGAGTGAAGTGGTGCGCCTGGCCAACACGCGCCATGGCGAAGGCTTCGTGGCCGTCAGCCCCGAGGCGCGCAAGAAGTTCTGGCTGGACCGCTCGCGCACCGCCGCCATCGCGCGCCACACCAACGCCTTCAAGATCAACGAAGACGTGGTGATCCCGCTGCCCCGCATGGGCGAATACACGGATCACATCGAACGCATCAACATCGAGCTCTCGACCCGCAACAAGCTCAAGCTGCTGGGCGAGCTGGACGCCTATCTGTGCACGCCGTTGCCCGTCGGCAAGATCGACGACACGGACGTCGAGACCACCCGCGCCGAAATGCTGGTCGAGCGTACGCGCCAGGCGCTCGAGCTGCTGGCCGCCGTCAGGCAGCGCTGGCAGTGGCTGCTGGACAACCTGGACCTGCCGCTGATGCAGGCGCTGCCCGAGCTGCATGGCCTGGGCCTGGGCGAATTGCAGCCGGCGCTGTCGGACCGCCTTGCGGCGCAGCCGGGCGCGTGCGTCTTCGACGTGGTGCAGGATCGCACCATCCGCCTGTCCTGGAAGACCGAAGTGCTGGCTGGCCTGCAGCGCACCTTCTCGGGCGCGGCCTACAAGAAGATCGTCGACGAACTGGTCGCCATCCACGGCCGCGTGCTCAAGAGCCGCGTCTTCGTGGCGCTGCACATGCACGCCGGCGACGGCAACGTGCACACCAACATCCCGGTCAACTCGGACGACTACGAGATGCTGCAGGAGGCCCACCAGGCCGTCGAGCGCATCATGCAGATCGCCCGCGACCTGGACGGCGTGATCTCGGGCGAGCACGGCATCGGCCTGACCAAGTACGAATTCCTGACCGAAGCCGAGCTGGCGCCGTTCCAGGACTACAAGCGCCGCGTTGATCCCAACGGCCACTTCAACGCCGGCAAACTGATGCCCGGCGCGGACCTGCGCCACGCCTGGACGCCCAGCTTCAACCTGATGGGCCACGAGTCGCTGATCATGCAGCAAAGCGACATCGGCGCGATTTCGGAATCCATCAAGGACTGTTTGCGCTGCGGCAAATGCAAGCCGGTGTGCGCCACCCACGTGCCGCGCGCCAACCTGCTGTACTCGCCGCGCAACAAGATCCTGGCCACTTCGCTGTTGGTGGAAGCCTTCCTCTACGAAGAGCAGACCCGCCGTGGCGTCAGCCTCAAGCACTGGGAAGAGTTCGAGGACGTGGCCGACCATTGCACCGTCTGCCACAAGTGCTACAACCCCTGTCCGGTCGACATCGACTTCGGCGACGTGTCCATGAACATGCGCGCCGTGCTGCGCCGCATGGGCCGCAAGTCGTTCAATCCGGGCACGGCCAGCGCCATGTTCTTCCTGAACGCCAAGGATCCGGCCACCATCAACGCCACTCGCAAGGCGATGGTGGGCGTGGGCTACAAGGTCCAGCGCGCCGCGCACGACCTGCTGTCGGGCCTGGTGAAGAAGCAGACCGCCGCGCCGCCGGCGACGGTGGGCAAGCCGCCGCTGCGCGAGCAGGTGGTGCACTTCGTGAACAAGAAGATGCCCGGCGGGCTGCCCAAGCAGGCGGCGCGCAAGTTGCTGGACATCGAGGACGCGAACTACGTGCCCATCATCCGCGATCCCAAGGCCACCACGGCCGACACGGAAGCGGTGTTCTACTTCCCGGGCTGCGGTTCGGAACGCCTGTTCTCGCAGGTGGGCCTGGCTACGCAAGCCATGCTGTGGCATGCGGGCGTGCAGACCGTGCTGCCGCCGGGGTACCTGTGCTGCGGCTATCCCCAGCGTGGCAACGGCATGACGGACAAGGCCGAGCAGATCATCACCGACAACCGGGTGCTGTTCCACCGCGTCGCCAACACGCTGAACTACCTGGACATCAAGACGGTGGTGGTCAGCTGCGGCACCTGCTACGACCAGCTGGCCGGCTACGAGTTCGACAAGATCTTCCCGGGCTGCCGCCTGATCGACATCCACGAATACCTGCTGGAAAAGGGCATCAAGCTAGAAGGGGCCAAGGGCGTGCGCTACATGTACCACGACCCCTGCCACACGCCCATGAAGCTGCAGGAGCCCATGAAGACGGTGCGCGCCCTGGTCGGCGACGACGCCATCAAGAGCGACCGCTGCTGCGGCGAATCGGGCACCCTGGCCGTCAGCCGCCCCGACATCTCCACGCAGGTGCGCTTCCGCAAGCAGGAAGAACTGCTCAAGGGCGATGCCGAGCTGCGCAGCGACGGCTTCACCGGCGATGTGAAGGTGCTGACCTCGTGCCCGTCGTGCCTGCAAGGCCTGTCGCGCTATGAGGGCGACACCGGCATGGACGCCGACTACATCGTGGTCGAGATGGCGCGCCACATCCTGGGCGAAGGCTGGATGGAAGAGTACGTGCGCCGCGCCAACGCGGGCGGCATCGAGCGGGTGCTGGTCTAAGCCGGTACGCGCAGCCAAAAAAAACCGCGGCCAGCAATGGCCGCGGTTTTTTTACTTGTGGCAATGCGCCGGAGGGATTACTCCAGCTTGATGCCGGCCTTCTTGATCACGTCCGCCCAGGCGGTGCGTTCTTGCTCGGCGTAGGCCTTGAACTCCTGCGCCGACAGCGGCATCGGGATCACGCCCATGTCCAGCATCTTCTGCGACACGGCGGGCGACTTCAGCGTGGCGTCCAGTTCGGCCGCCAGCTTCTTGACGACCGGCTCCGGCAGGCCGCCCGGGCCGATCAGGCCCTGCCAGGCATAGGCGGTGAAGTTGGGCACGCCTTGCTCGGCCATGGTGGGCGCGTCCGGCAGCGCGGCGACGCGTTCCGGGGTAGCCGCGGCCAGGACGCGCAGCTTGCCGGCCTTGACGTTGGGCAGGCCCGCGGCCAAGTCGATGAACATCACGTCCACCTGTCCGCCCAGCAGGTCCTGGATGGCGGGGGCCGCGCCCTTGTAGGGCACGTGCAGCAGGTTGGCACCGGTGCGCTGCTTGAACAGTTCCAGCGCCAGGTGGTGCGGCGAGCCCGCGCCGGCGGAGGCCGCCGACAGCTTGCCCGGCTCTTTCTTGGCGGCCTGGATCACGTCGTCCACCGTCTTGAACGGCGAGTTGACGTTGACGGCCAGCAGCAGCGGGAACTTGGCAATGCCGCCGATATAGGTGAACTTGGACGGATCGTAGGACAGCTTGGCGTACAGCGACGGATTGAAGGCCAGCGTGCCCGAGTCCGCGGTGCCCACCATGTAGCCAGTGGGTTCGGCTTGGGCCACGGCGGTGGCGCCGATGATGGTGGCGGCGCCGGGACGGTTCTCGACCACGATGGTCTGGCCCAGCGGCTTTTCCATGCCGCCTGCGACGGTGCGCGCCACCACGTCGGCGCCGCCGCCGGCCGGGTAGGGCACGATCCAGCGGATCGGCTGGGCGGGCCAGGATTGGGCGGAGGCCGCGCCTGCGGCCAGGGACAGGGCGGCTAGCGCCAACAGGCGCTTCGCGTGCTTATGCATGGGGTGTCTCCAAGTGCGGAATTGAGTATGGGCCGGCGCCGCGGGTGCGCGGGGGCCTGTTATGCGCCGTTATTATGCCTTGCGTCCCCGGCAATAGGCGGATGTTTTGCGCCTTGTTTTCAGCGGCTTATTGCGGGTCCGGGTAGCTGCGGGCGCCGAAGATCGCCGAGCCGATGCGCACTTCGGTGGAGCCTTCCTCGATCGCCAGCTCGAAGTCTCCGCTCATGCCCATGGACAGCCGGTCCAGCGACACGCCGGGCAGGTTTTCCTGGCGCAGCCGGTCGCGCAGCTCGCGCAGGGCGCGGAAGCAGGCGCGCACTTCGGCGGCATCCGGCGAATTCACGGCCAGCGTCATCAGGCCCTGCATGCGCAGCGTCGGGAAGTCGGTGGCGATGCGGTGCAGGAAAGCGGCCACGTCCGCGGGATCCATGCCGTACTTGCTCGGCTCGGACGAGGTCTTGACCTGCACCAGCACGTCCAGGGTCCGGCCTTCGTTGGCCAGGCGGCGATGCAGGGCTTCGGCCAGCTCCACCCGGTCGAGCGACTGGACCTCGGCCGCGTCGCGCGCGGCGTCGCGGGCCTTGTTGGTTTGCAGATGGCCGATCAGCACCCATTGCAGGCCCAGGCCGTCCAGCGCCGCGGCCTTCTGGCGGATTTCCTGCGTCTTGTTTTCGCCGTAGCGGGTCAGCCCCAGCGCCATGGCCTCGCGGATGGCATCCACGCCGAAGGTCTTGCTGACGGGCAGCAGCGTCACGCTGTCCGGGCTGCGGCCGGCGCGCGCGCAGGCGGCGGCGATGCGTTGCTGGATCTGGGCAAGGCGCCCGGCCATGGTGTCTACGGCGGTCATTCAGCTCTCTGGTAGGAACGGGATGTCCCATAGTGTAGGACTGCGCAGGATCGTTTCGCCACAGTGCCTGCGCGCGTCGTTGACCCTGTGTAATCGGCAGGCTTAGAATTTGAAGATATTTGTTTATATTTCAATGTTCTATGCCATCCCGGCGCCGCCCCAGCGGGCGTCACGGTTTCCCACCTACACAGTCTCCCGCCATGTCCACCGCAGCGCCTGAATACGCTTTCGCCACGCCTTTCCTGAATCCTCCCGCTTCCCCCATCCGATCGCTCATGCCGTACGCCATGCGTCCCGGCACCATTTCGCTGGCGGGCGGCTACCCGGCGCAGGAACTGTTCGACGTGGACGGCCTGTCGATCGCATCGACCCAGGTGCTGGCCCGCCTGGGCGCCTGCCTGCAGTATTCCAACATCGACGGCCAGGCCAGCCTGCGCCACGAATTGGCGCGCCTGTCCGCGGAACGCGGCCTGATTTGCAACGCCGATACCGAGCTGGTCGTGACCGGCGGTTCGCAGCAGGCCCTGGCGCTGCTGACCCGCGTCATGTTGCAGCCCGGCGACCACGCCATCATCGAGTCGCCCGCGTTTCCGAATTCCGTGCAGGCGCTGCGTTACACCGGCGCAACGGTGCATACGGTGCAGTCGGGCCCCGAGGGCATCGACGTAGACGCGCTGGACGAACTGGCCGGCCGCATCAAGCCCAAGATGGTCTGCGTGGTGGCATCGTTCTCCAATCCCTGCGGCGCGACCCTGACGCGCGAGCGCCGCTTGCGGCTGCTGGAACTGGCGGTCAAGCATCGCTTCCTGATCGTCGAGGACGACCCCTACAGCGAGCTGCGCTTTGCCGGCGAGGCAGTACCGCCCATCGCCGCGCTGGCCGAAGGCGAAGCCCGCCACTGGGCCGTGTACCTGGCAAGCATGTCCAAGACCATGGCGCCCGCGCTGCGCATCGGCTGGCTGGTGGCGCCGCCCGAAGTCCGCCGCCGCTGCGTCAGCGCCAAGGCCGCCGACGACATGGCCTCGTCCGCCTGGATCCAGGAAGTCGTGGCCCAGTACCTGGCCAACGGCCGCTACGGCGAACATGTGCCGCGCATCCGCGCGGCCTACGGCCTGCGCTGCGACGCCATGGCCGAATCACTGGCCCGCGAACTCAACGGCCGCGTCACTTTCAGCAAGCCCGAAGGCGGCATGTTCTTCTGGGCCCGCCTGACGGGCGACATCGACGCCACCCGCCTCTTGCCCTACGCCATCGAGCACGAGGTCGTCTACGTGCCGGGCAAGGCCTTCTATGCCGACGCGGCGCAGGCCGACCTGCACGCCATGCGCATGTCGTTCGCCACCATGAACGAAAGCCAGATCGCCCAGGGCATGGTGCGGCTGGGCCGCGCGCTGGACGCATGCGAAGCCAACGAGCCGGTGTCGATCTCGCTGGCCGCCTGATGCCGGCTTGACGGCGCGCATCCGCCGCCGCCTTGCCTGTTGCTATGCTTTTTGCCTGTCCGCCCTGGCGCTTGCGCGCCGGGACGCGCATACCTAAATAAGCGCTTGTTATTTGGTTCGAGCGCTTCATGTCTATAAGCTTCTTGCCTCGGCGCGTCCCCGCGCCCGCAAAGCAGAACAGGAAACGAGGTCATGAACATTGCAAAAGGGTTGATCGGCGCGGCGTTGCTGGCGGCAGCGGCGCAGGGCGCGCAAGCGGCCACATTGGACGTGGTGCGCCAGCGCGGCGCCGTGGCTTGCGGCACGACCACGGGCTTCGCGGGCTTTTCCGCGCCCGACGCGCAAGGCAAGTGGCAGGGGCTGGACGTGGACCTGTGCCGCGCCATCGCCGCCGCGGTCTTCGGCGACGCCAACAAGATCAAGGTGGTGCCGCTGAATTCGCAGCAGCGTTTCACTGCCCTGCAATCCGGCGAGGTGGACGTGCTGACGCGCAACACCACCGTCACGCAGCAGCGCGACACCGCGCTGGGCATCATCCACGCCGGCATCAACTTCTACGACGGCCAGGGCTTCCTGGTGCCCAAGTCCCTGGGCGTGAAGAGCGCCAAGGAAATCAACGGCGCCACCATTTGCCTGCAGACCGGCACGTCCAACGAAAACACGCTGGCCGATTGGGCGCGCGCCAACAACGTGAGCTACAAGCCGGTCGTGATCGAGACCTTCAACGAGGTGGTCAACGCCTTTGCCGCGGGCCGTTGCGACGTCTTCAGCACCGACGCCTCGGGCCTGGCCTCGATCCGAATTTCCAAGCTGCAGAACCCCGACGACTACGTGGTGCTGCCCGAGATCATCTCCAAGGAACCGCTGGGTCCGTTCGTGCGCCAGGGCGATGATGCCTGGCTGAACATCGTGCGCTGGTCGCTGTCGGCCATGATCGAGGCCGAGGAGTACGGCGTGTCGTCCGCCAACGTGGACGAACAGGCCAAGAGCGCCAATCCCAACATCAAGCGCATCCTGGGCGTCACGCCCGGCGGCGGCGCCAATCTGGGGTTGGACGAGAAATGGGCCTACAACATCGTCAAGCAGGTGGGCAACTACGGCGAGAGCTTTGAGCGCAACGTGGGCCAGGGCAGCCCCTTGAAGATCAAGCGCGGCCTGAATGCGCAATGGACGCAGGGCGGGCTGATGTACGCGTTGCCGATCCGCTGACGAGAATGGATTGCGCGCACCCGGCCATCGATTGCCAGCGCGCGGAACCCCAGGGCGCTAGCCGCGCCGGTACAGTTCGGCGATCTTTACGAACGCGGTGCGCAATTCCCGCGTGCCGCCTTGAAAGATCATCGGCCGGCCGCGGTGCGTGAACACCACCAGGCGCTTGGAGAACAGCATCGGCACGAAGCGCGCGTAGCGCACGTCTTCCCAGGCGACTTCGCGGCGCGTGAACCAGGTCTGGCGCAGGCCGCGTTCGTCGATGGTGGTGATCGACGTCTGCATGTGCCAGGACACGAACAGCAATCCCAGGAAGCACAGCGCCACCACGGCGGCCAGCAAGGTGTCGAAGGGTTGCGAAGGCGCGCGGATGGCGGTGGTGACCACCTGCACGCCCAGTACCGCCAGGATGACCCAGGTCAGGATGCGGACCCAGTCGGGCCAAGCCTGGCCCGACAAGGGCAGCGGGCCGATGGCGCGCAGCAGCGCCGCGTGGTCCTCGGCGGAGGGCGTGCCGGCGGAAGCGTTCATGCGGTCCGTCATGCCGCCCGTTTGGCTGCGATGGCGTTGCCGGCGCGGCTGGAACCCTTGCGGTTCAGGTGGCCCGACATCCACTGGCCGATATCGACCACGGCGTCGAAGTCCACGCCGGTGTCGATGTCTAGGCCGCGCAGCATGTACAGCACGTCTTCGGTGGCGACGTTGCCGGTGGCGCCCTTGGCGTAGGGGCAGCCGCCCAGGCCGGCTACTGAGGTGTGGAAAATCGAGATACCGGTTTCCAGCGCTGCCAGGATATTGGCCAGCGCCTGCCCGTAGGTGTCATGGAAGTGGCCGGAAATGCGCGCGGGATCGGCCACGCGCGTCACCGCTGTCATCACTTCGCGCACGCGCTTGGGCGTGCCCACGCCGATGGTGTCGGCCACGTCGATCTCGTCGACCTGCATCGCCAGGTAGCGCTGCGCCACGTCCACCACCGATTCCACCGGCACTTCGCCCTGGTAGGGACAGCCCAGCGCGCAGCTGATGCTGCCGCGCACGCGGATGCCGGCGGCGCGCGCGGCTTCTACCACCGGCTCGAAGCGCGTGATCGATTCGGCGATGGAACAGTTGATGTTCTTTTGCGAGAAAGCCTCGCTGGCGGCGCCGAAGATCACGATCTCGTCGGCGCCGGCGGCCAGCGCGCCCTCGAAGCCCTTCATGTTGGGCGTCAGCACCGAATAGATGGTGCCGGGGCGGCGCTCGATGCGGGCCATGACTTCGGCGCCATCGGCCATTTGCGGCACCCACTTGGGCGATACGAACGAGGCGGCTTCCACATTGGGGAAGCCTGCGGCGGCCAGGCGGTTGACCAGCTCCACCTTGATGTCGGTGGGCACGAATTCCTTTTCGTTCTGCAGGCCATCGCGGGGCGACACCTCGACGATCTTTACGCGGGAGGGCAAAGCCATGTCTCTTCCTGTATCGAGAGGGGGTGAGCGGCGCGGCCGGGCGGCGTCGCTATCTGCACAATATTAGCGCCATAGGACAGACGCCGTTTTGCGGGCAAGGCGAAGGACAACTGCGTTGGGGGAACGGCCCTATTTCAGCCGTTGATAACGGCCGTCGTCCAGTCGGACGACGCGGCCTTGCAGCTCCAGTTCGAGCAGCTGCGCCTGCAGTTCGGCGGTGTCCATGCCGCTGCGGGCCAGGATCGCGTCCAGATGCAGCGGATCGTAGCCCAGCGCGTCGAGCACGGGGTGGTCAGGCAAGGTTTCCTCCGTGGCGGGCTGGGCGCGCGCGGCAGGCACGGGATCGCCGCCCAGTTCATCGGTGATGTCCCTGGCGGTTTCCACCAGCTTGGCGCCCTGGCGGATCAGCGCATGGCAGCCGCGCGAAAGCGGCGAATGGATGGATCCGGGAATGGCGAAGACCTCGCGTCCGCCCTCGGCGGCCAGCCGGGCCGTGATCAGCGATCCGCTCTGGCGGGCGGCTTCCACCACCAGCACGCCCCGGGCCAGGCCCGCCACGATGCGGTTGCGCTTGGGGAAGTGCTGCGGCAGCGCGCCGGTACCCAGAGGCAGTTCCGACACCAGCGCGCCGTGCGCCGCGATGCGGTGCGCCAGGTCGCGATGCTTGGCAGGGTAGATGCGGTCGATACCGGTGCCCATGACCGCCACCGTGCCGGCACCCGTGGGACCGGCGTCCAGCGCGCCTTCATGCGCCGCGCCGTCGATGCCCAGAGCCAGCCCGCTGACCACGCGCCAGCCATGCCCGGCCAGATGGCGCGCAAAGGCGCGGGCGTTCTCCTGGCCGCCGGGCGTGGCGTTGCGTGCGCCCACCACGGCCAGCGACGGCCCCTGCAGGAATGCCGGATCGCCTGCCACATAGAGCAGGATGGGCGGATCGGCGATGGTGAGCAGGCTTTGCGGATAAGTGGGATCGGCTAGCGTCAGGATGTGCCGCCCGGGTGCGGCGACCCATTCCAGCGCGCTTTCAACCTGCGCCGCCATTTCTTGCGGCATGGGGGCGGCCAGTTGCCGGGCCAGCGCCTCGGGCAGATGGCGCGACAAGGCTGTGGCGCGTTGGGCGTAGATCTGTTCCGGCAGGCCGAGCGCGCCCAGCAGCGTGCAGGCGGTGGCGGAGCCGATGTTCGGCTCCAGGGACAGGCGCAGCCAGGCGGCCAGTTCGGAAGGGGATTGCGTGAGCGGCATGGGGCAGGCGCGTAAGGGCGTCGATGGGGCGAGAGTGTCGCATGCGGCGCGCGCGGGCGCGGGACCCGGGGGGACCGATTTGCGGCGCGGCGCGGGCGGGAACCCCAGGGTATATGGCAATCCGGCCAATCCTGGAATTAGCCGAAAACTATTAGAAATCAAGAGTCTAATGAATTAAACTCTTATGTAAACCTGACTACTGGCAATTCCCCCGCAATGGCTTTACTTCCTATTCTTCGTTACCCCGACCCGCGCCTGCACAAAAAGGCCAAGCCGGTCGCCGAGGTCGACGACCGCATCCGCCAACTGGTGCGCGACATGGCTGAAACCATGTACGACGCGCCGGGCGTGGGCTTGGCCGCGACTCAGGTCGACGTGCATGAGCGCGTCGTCGTGATCGACGTGTCCGAGGACAGCAACCAGTTGCTGGTCCTGATCAATCCCGAGATCACGTGGCACAGCGACGACTACAAGATCTACGAAGAAGGTTGCCTGTCGGTGCCCGGCGTCTATGACGACGTCGAGCGCGCGTCCCGCATCCGCTGCAAGGCGCTGGACGTGGACGGCAAGCCCTTCGAGTTCGAGGCCGACGGCCTGCTGGCCGTGTGCGTACAGCACGAACTGGACCATCTGGAGGGCAAGGTGTTCGTGGAATACCTGTCCAGCCTGAAGCAGAACCGCATCAAGACCAGGCTGAAGAAGGCCGAGCGCGAAGCGCTGCGTGCTTGATTTTTTTCATTTCCCGGTCTTCTTTCCATGCGCCTAGTCTTTGCCGGCACGCCGGAATTCGCCCGTATCGCCTTTGACGCCTTGCGCGCCGCCGGCCACGAGATCCCGCTGGTCATGACCCAGCCCGACCGTCCGGCCGGGCGCGGGCTGAAGCTGACGCCCAGCCCCGTCAAGCAGGCGGCGCTGGAAGCCGGCATCGAAGTCGCCCAGCCGCGCAGCCTGCGCCTGGACGGCCGTTATCCCGAAGAGGCCAGCGAGGCGCAGGCCCTGCTGCAGCGCGTGGCGCCTGACGTGATGGTGGTGGCGGCCTATGGCCTGATCCTGCCGCAGTGGGTGCTGGATCTGCCGCGCCTGGGTTGCCTGAACATTCATGCCAGCCTGTTGCCGCGCTGGCGCGGCGCCGCGCCCATCCAGCGCGCCATCGAAGCCGGCGACGCCCAGACCGGCGTGACCATCATGCAGATGGACCAGGGCCTGGATACCGGCGACATGCTGCTGGAACGCGTGGTGCCGATCGGCGGCGATACCACCGCGGCCGAGCTGCACGATGCGCTGGCGCTGGCGGGCGGCGAGGCCATCGTTGAAGCGTTGGCCGCCCTGGCCCAGGGCGGCCTGACGCCGCGCAAGCAGCCCGAGGCCGGCGTGACCTATGCCGCCAAGCTCGACAAGGCCGAAGGCGCCCTCGACTGCACCCAGCCCGCCGGACTGCTGGCGCGCCGCGTGCGCGCCTTCAACCCCGTGCCGGGCGCCAGCATCCGCCTGCCCGGCCTGGCCGATCCGGTGAAGGTCTGGCGCGCGCAGGCGCTGGATGAGGCCACCACGGCCGCGCCCGGCAGCGTGCTGCGGGTCGACACCACAGGTATCGACATCGCCACTGGCAGCGGCGTGCTGCGCTTGCTGGAATTGCAGAAGGCGGGCGGCAAGCGCCAGCCCGTGGATGTGTTCGCGCGCGGCTGGCAGCCGGCCTGAACCTGCCGGGGCCAGGCGGCCCCGGGATTGCCCTTCAATACAAGGTGCTGGCTACGCGGGCCGGCAGTTCGCGGTCGTAGGTGACGCCGTCGAAGGTGCCTGCCGTCAGATCAGACAGGATGCAGCCCACGCTGGGCAGCGCGCTGCGCGGCACTTGCGTCGCCGGATCCCACAGCTTGGAGCGCAGCAAGGCCCGCGAGCACTGAAAGTACACGGTGTGCACGTCCACGATCAGCACCGAGCGCGGCAGCTTGCCATCCATCTCAAAGCGCGCCAACAGCGCAGGATCCACGCTGATGCGCGCAGCACCATTGACTCGCAGGGTCTCGCCCACGCCCGGCACCAGGAACAGCAGCGCGACCCGCGGATCGGCCAGGATGTTGCGCAGGCTGTCGATGCGGTTGTTGCCACGGCGGTCCGGCAGCAGCAGGGTCTTGTCGTCCTCCACCACCACGAAGCCGGCGGGATCGCCGCGCGGCGAGGCGTCCAGCCCATCCGGGCCCGCGGTCGCCAACACCGCGAACGGCGCGGCCTCGATGAAGGCGCGGTAGTGCGGATGCACGTGATCCACTTCCTTCTTGAGGGAGGCTTCGCCGGACGCGCCATACAACGCCTGCAAGGCGTCTGCGTCGGTGACCAGATGGGCGGGATCGATGTGCATGGCTGGGGATTCCAGGTTCAGGCCAGCGTGGCTGGCAGGTCGGCAACGGTCAGGAACAGCTCGTCGGGGCCGCGCTCGCGCAACGCCTCGACATGGTTATAGCCCCAGGCGACGGAGCCGATGCGCACGCCGGCCTTGCGGGCAGCGTCGATGTCGCGCATTTCGTCGCCCACCAGCAGGAAGCGCTCGGGGGCGGTGCCGTGCTGCTTGAGCAGGCGGTCGATCTTGGCGGACTTGCCGAACAGGTCGGTGCCGCATTCGTAGTCGTCGAACAGCGCGGCGGTTTCCGCGCCCAGCACGCGCCGCACGTTCTCGATGGAGTTCGAGCTGACCACCGCCAGGCGCAGCCCGCCCGCCTTCAGGCGCGCCAGCGCGTCGGGGATGCCGTCGAACAGATGCACGCTGGGATCGATCTCCTGCATCAGCGTGCGCACGTGGGCCATGATGGCGGGCAGCTTCCACAGCGGGATGCCGAGGAACTTGAGGATGTCGGCGGCATCGCGGTGCCGCAGCTGTTCGCGTTCGGACGCGTCGATCTTGCGGAAGCCGTACTTGTCGGCCACCGTGTTCAGGATGGAATTGAACCAGGGCATGGTGTCCGCCAGGGTTCCATCGAAATCAAAAGCGGCAATGTCGTATTTCAAAGCGTGAATCTCTAGAGCCTGTTGATACGGGAAGCAGTCTTGCGCCGGCCCTAGCTGCCGTTCGGATGCAGCAGATAGTGCACGACGGGAGCCAGGCCTTCGAGCGGCGGCGCGGCGGCCACCACGCGGGCGGCGCTGGTCCAGGGATAGTCCAGCCCCAGCAGCCAGCCGAAAACCGCTTCGGTGTCATGCGCGGGCAAGGTCACCATGGTTTCGATGGTGATGACCAGGCCGGTCGCGCGATACGGCTCGGGCTGGAACTCCCACTCATACCGGCCACAGCCCACGCGGACGTTGCCGCTGGCCTTTTCCGTCATGCCCACGATCCAGTCGCATTGGTAAGCGGGCAGGCGCGCGCCGGCCTCGGGCCGCGCCAGGTAGTACGTGTAGACGTTGTCGTAGGTCTGGCCGAACTTGCGCACCAGGGTGTCGGTGATCGCGGCCAGCCCATGCGACTCGGGCGGAAAGGCGATGGCTTGCGTGCGCAATGCCATCTTCAGCACCGCGTCCGGGGCGAACGCGCGCGCCATGTAGTGCGGGCGGTTCTCGTCCTTGGCGTGAAAGTAGTCGCGCAGTACGGACTCGGTGCTGGCGGGAGTCAACGCATGGGTGGGCATTGCGGGCCTTCCGTGGTGGTCGGGTTGATGGATGGCGTCAGGCCTTGATCTGTTCGAACCACTTCGAGACATTGGGCGGTTCGTACATGGCGTAGCGGTCCAGCAGCAGGGCAGGGTCCTCTTCCACCACCAGCATGTCGCGATGCTGGGGGCGGATGAATTCTTCCTCGACCGCATGGTTCACGAACTGGACCAGCGCGTCGTAGTAGCCGGCGATGTTCAGCAGGCCGCAGGGCTTGTTGTGCATGTTCAGTTGCGCCCAGGTCCAGACCTCGAAGAACTCTTCCAGCGTGCCGGCGCCGCCCGGCAGCGCGATAAAGCCGTCGGCCTTTTCCATCATCATGGCCTTGCGCTCGTGCATGGTCTGCACCATGTGAAGCTCGGTCAGGCCGCGGTGCGCCTGCTCTTTCTTCATCAGCAGTTCGGGAATCACGCCGATCACGCGGCCGCCGGCGGCCAGCACCTCATTGGCCACCACGCCCATGATGCCCACGACTGAACCGCCGTAGACCAGTCCCAGATCGCGCTGCACCAGTTCACGGGCCAACACGCGGGCCTGTTCGATGTAATCAGGCCGGGCGCCCGGGTTCGAGCCGCAGTACACGCAAATGTTCTTCAGAGTCATAGATCTTTGGGTGAAGCCTATCCCGTTACAGATTGCGTCACGGGTTTTCGGGAAGCCCATAGTTTACGCAAGGTTCGAAAACCATTTCGGACGCCCCGATTTCGGGGGCAGGGGCAATGTTTGGACACAGCATGTTCCGCCACGATCGGTAGACTGGGTCGTTCGGAGAGACTGGAAGCCCAGTGTCGCAGTGCTTTCACTTAACCAAGAGGAGCCACGATATGGAACAAGCAACCCGTACCCAAACACAGGCCGGCCGCCCGTTCGAGATGGACGTCAAGGCGATACGCGCGAAGGCGCGCAAGGACATCGAGTCCGGCGCGGTGACCGACACCTATCGCGCCGACCGGCAGACCGTGCTGAAGCTGCTGAACGAAGCGCTGGCCACCGAGATCGTCTGTGTGCTGCGCTACAAGCGCCATTACTTCATGGCGCGCGGGCTGAACGCCGAGCCCGTGGCCGCGGAATTCGCCGAGCACGCCACGCAGGAACAGGAGCACGCGGACCGGCTGTCGGAACGCATCGTGCAATTGGGCGGCGAGCCCAACCTGTCGCCCAAGGGCCTGCTCGAGCGCAGCCATTCCGAGTACGTCGAAGGCGCTTCGCTGGAGGACATGATCAAGGAGAATCTGATCGCCGAACGCATTGCCATCGACAGCTATCGCCAGATGATCGACTACATCGGCGAGCAGGACTCCACCACGCGCCGCATGCTGGAAGAGATATTGGCCGTGGAAGAAGAGCACGCCGACGACATGTCGGACTTCCTGGCGCGCAACTAGCGCGCCTGCGGCGAGGAGGCGGCGCGCGCGTCGTGCTGGCGCGCCGCCGCGTCCAGCGCCGCATGATGCTGCTCGGCCCAGCGGTCCAGCGCGACCAGCGCCACATTCAAGGACCGGCCCAGTTCGCTCAGACGGTAGCTCACATGCGGCGGCACGGTGCCCAGATCCTCGCGCAGCACCAGGCCGTGGCGTTCCAGTTCCCTGAGCGTCTGCGTCATGACCTTCTGCGAAATCCCGTCCAGCCTGCGCAGCAGCTCATTGTTGCGCAAGGGGCCATGCTCGAGCGCCGGCAGGATCAGCGGCACCCATTTGCCGGCAATCAGCTCCAGGGCGCGGCGCGAGGGACACGCGGCGTCGAATACGTCGCCAGCAGGCGAGAGTGCGGCAGGCTTTTTCATGGTTACCAAAAGGTGCGTACTTGTCCTTAGGTAACTATAGCCCTTACGCTGGCGATTCCCTAGTCCTGGCAGGAGGCCGAGATGGCCTGGTTGATTCTGGTCGCCGCGAGCGCGGTCGAAATCGTGATGGCGCTGGCTTTGAAGTACGCCGACGGCTGGACCCGTTTCTGGCCCAGCCTGATCGGCATTGCCGCTGCGCTCGGCAGCGTGTTCCTGCTGACGCTGGCCATGAAGCAGCTGCCTGCGGGTACGGCCTATGCCATCTGGACCGGCATCGGGTCGGTGGGCATTACCGTGCTGGGCATCATGCTGTTCGGGGATTCACCTTCCGCCGCGCGCCTGCTGTGCATCGCGCTGATCGTGGGCGGGGTGGCGGGGCTCA
The DNA here is from genome assembly GCF_017355315.1 of Achromobacter sp. SD115. Classification (NCBI taxonomy): domain Bacteria; kingdom Pseudomonadati; phylum Pseudomonadota; class Betaproteobacteria; order Burkholderiales; family Alcaligenaceae; genus Achromobacter; species Achromobacter sp. SD115. Next base: position 109,388 of record NZ_JADIJM010000015.1, read on the forward strand.
AGCTGCTCGAAGCCTGAGCCGCGCGCGCGGCGGGCGCCGCGCGCGGGACCGGGTTCAGATCGCGTCGGCCCAGAGGTCGTATTCGTCGGAATCGGTGACACGGGCGCGCACCATGTCGCCGGCCTTCAGCGGCTTGTCCGAACTGACGTAGACGCAGCCGTCGATCTCGGGCGCATCGGCGCTGCTGCGGCCCACGGCGCCGTCTTCGTCCACTTCGTCGATCAGTACGTCGATCTCGCGGCCCACCTTCTTCGCCAGGCGAGCGGTCGAGATCGATTGCTGCAGCTCCATGAAGCGTTCCCAGCGTTCCTGCTTGACCTCGTCCGGCACCGGATTGTCCAGCAGGTTCGCGGGCGCGCCTTCCACCGGCGAATACTGGAAACAGCCGACGCGGTCCAGCTGCGCTTCCTGCATCCAGTCCAGCAGGTACTGGAAGTCTTCCTCGGTTTCGCCGGGGAAGCCGACGATGAAGGTCGAGCGTATCGTCAGGTCCGGGCAGATCTCGCGCCAGCGCTTGATGCGGGCCAGGGTCTTGTCCTCGAAGGCCGGGCGCTTCATGGCCTTCAGGATGCGCGGGCTGGCGTGCTGGAACGGAATGTCCAGATAGGGCAGGATCTTGCCCTCGGCCATCAGCGGGATCACCTCGTCTACGTGCGGATACGGATACACGTAGTGCAGGCGCGTCCACACGCCCATTTCGGACAAGGCCGTACAGAGCTCGGTCATGCGGGTCTTCACCGGCCGGCCGTTCCAGAAGCCGCTGCGGTACTTCACGTCCACGCCATAGGCGCTGGTGTCCTGCGAAATCACCAGCAGTTCCTTCACGCCGGCCTTGACCAGGCGCTCGGCTTCGCTCAGCACGTCGCCCACCGGCCGGCTGACCAGATTGCCGCGCATCGACGGGATGATGCAGAAGCTGCAGCGGTGATTACAGCCTTCCGAGATCTTCAGGTAGGCGTAGTGGCGCGGCGTGAGCTTGATGCCTTGCGGCGGCACCAGGTCCAGGTAAGGGTTGTGATCTTTCTTGGGCGGGGCGGCCTGGTGCACCGCGCGCACCACCTCTTCATACTGCTGCGGGCCGGTCACTGCCAGCACGCTGGGGTGCACGTCGCGGATCACCGATTCCTCGACGCCCATGCAGCCGGTCACGATGACCTTGCCGTTCTCGGCCAGGGCTTCGCCGATGGCCTCAAGCGATTCCGCCTTGGCGCTGTCGATGAAGCCACAGGTGTTGACGACGACCACGTCCGCGTCGTTGTACTCGGGCGTGACTTCGTACCCTTCGGTGCGCAGTTGGGTCAGGATGCGTTCGGAGTCGACCAGGGCTTTGGGACAGCCCAGGGAAACGAAGCCCACGCGCGGGGTTCGGCCTTCGGCGTGGACGGCGGCGATGCTGTTGGCCAGGGTGGCGGCGGCCGACGCGTTCGCGTCAGCGCTGTCGGCCTTGCCGGGGCCCTTGCCAGGCCGGGAGGTTTCGAGGATTTCCAATCTAGTTCACCAAAAAATCGCGCGGCGAGCGTGTCGCGCGGCGGATGTGTTGTTCATGTCGGGCGAGGCCGGGGCGGCGGGCCTCAAGATTCAGCGTGTTCGTTGACGCGCCACGGGGGCAGCTCTCGCAGGGTCTCGGGATGCAACATTGCTACCTGCAGCAGGGTCTTCGCCGCGCCCGAAGGGGTGCGCCGGCCTTGCTCCCAATCTTGCAGCGTGCGAACGCTCACGCCCAGCAGTTCAGCGAAATCCGTTTGCGGCAGGCCCACGCGGCTGCGTGCTTCGCTGATATGCGACGCCTGCCACGCAGCGCTGCGCGCCGTCGGGGCAGCATTCTTCATGGCTCTTCAAAAGTCGGGTGGCGCCAGCGTGGCGTCCCAGGGGGTCATGCCGTCGTGCCGTGATGGCGGCGAAGGCGAATTTATAATTATACGGCATTGCCGTAGGTCAATTGTCATCCAATCGCCAGCCGGCCCGACTTCCCAACCTGGCTCGACATCTCTACCAGCGCGTGCGCAATCTTGGCGCGGCGTAGGGGGCCGTTGTTTTAGCGGATTGGGGGCAGACGTTAGGGAGATATTGCGTCCTTTTTAGGCTACGGGGCCGTGCCGCTGCGCATGCCGATGACGTAAACGGCATTGCGCGCCACCTCAGGCGCTGGATCCACCGCGAGCTGGGCAAGCAGCTCGGTCGCCGCCGCGCCAGGGATCTCGGCAAGGGCCTGGGAGATGCGGATACGGGCCTGGACATCGTGTTGAGCGTCGGCTGCCGCGGCCTCGAGATGCGAGACTATCTGCCCAGAAGTTGCGGGATCCTCGGCAAGGGCGGCCAAAGCGTCGGCCGCCTCGACATCGTGGTCGCCGACCACGATCTGTTCCACCAGCAGCGGGATGGCGTCGCGTACGCCCCGCGCGCCGAGTATCCGGGCGACGCGATATCGTATGCGCGCCGCGGAATCCGAGAGCGGCTCCTGCAGCCTGTCGAGCGCTTCGGCGCTGCCGACGTAGGCAAGCGCCAGCACGGCGCGTTCGCGCACGTCGGCATCGGCCGACCGAAGGGCCGCGCCCAGCACACCGATGCCGTTGCCTTCGGTCCTACCCAATGCCCAGCGCAAGGCTCCCGCAACGTTTGGCTCCTGCTCTTGAAGCAAGGCCTGCGCGACCCCTTCGGCCAGGGGCGCGCCACTGATCGCCGCATCGAGCGCCGCACGCTGCCGTACAGGCGCATGCGCCGAGTCAAGCTTGTTCAACAGCTGGACGACGTCCAGCACACCCGGCCAGTCCGCGGGAAGCGCTGCGCGCACGGCACTGAGGCGGGCAAGCAGCTCCTGTTCCGCAGCAAGTCGCTGCTGGCTGCGGGAGATGAGTTCGTCGATGAGCACGTCGGGCCGAGGCGCTTGTTGACCCAGCGCCTGGCCGACCTCGGCAAGTCCGAGGCCGAGCGAACGCAAGCTTGCCACCTGGAATAGGCGCCAGACATCGGCTTCCGAGTACTCGCGGTATCCCGCCATGGTGCGGCCTGAAGGCTTGAGGAGCCCGAGCGACTCGTAGTGGCGCAGCATGCGCGCGCTGATCCCCGAACGTTTGGCCAGTTCGCTGATGCGCATGAAGGCTGTCTCCCGTGTTGGTCCGAGCCGTGCCGTTGATACCCGCGCCCGCGGTTGCTGTGGCTGCTAGCCGGACAATTATCGCTGTCCGGAAGGCTGCGCGCGATCCATTGCATGGGGTGAGGACGGTGCCAAGGGCCGGGCGTCCGCAGGGTCGAGCACGAACGGGCCTTCCGGATCGGCGATCAGCCTGAGAGTGGCGCAAGCATGGACACGCACTTCCGGGCGCTGGTGCCCTGCGGCGGATTGGAGCAGGGCGATTGCGGTGTCTCCCAGCATCGCCAAGGCGCGGCCGAGGCTGCGCTTGAGATCCGTATCGCCGCGGCCCAGTTCGCAAACAAGCTCCCGCGCCAGACTGTTGCGCTGCGCAGCCGGCGCCAGCCCGGCGGCGGTGCGCCACGCGGTTCGCGCGACCTCCGGATCCGGATCGTGCAGATGTGCGGGTGTGATCGCAGCCCAGGAGCCGGGATCGCCGATCTTCGAGAGCGTGTGCAGCGCCTGGCTCCGTGCCGGGGCGAGGGACGAGTTCAGCTCCGCCAGTAGCAAGGGCAAGGTGTCTGTGTGCGGATGCCGCGTCAGCGCCCAGGTGAGCATGTCGCGCACGAAAAAATCCGGTTCCATGCCGCAGCGGGTCACCAGTAACGGGATAGTGGCCGGATCGGGGGTTGTCCCGGCGCGCAGGGCGGCCGCGAGGCGAACCGATGCGTCCGGGTTGCTGAGTGCCGTCGCCAATGCGGCATGGGAACTGCCGGGGTCTTGATGGGCCATGGATGCCTCCTTGTCCGGCAGTGGACACCTTCACACTGTGAGAAGGTCAAGAGGGCCGCGAATGCCGGCTGCTCCAGTACACATCCGACAAATCCAGCCGCCGGTTCATGTCCCGCGCCAGCACGAACATCAGGTCCGAGAGCCGGTTCAGGTACTGCCGCACCGTCGGGTTGAGACCGTCCGTGCGGGTCAGTGCCACCACCGCGCGTTCGGCGCGGCGGCAGACGGTTCGGGCCACGTGGAAATGCGCGGATGCGCGCGAGCCGCCCGGCAGGATGAATTCCTTCAGCGGCGGCAGGGCGGCGTTGTAATGCGCCAGGCGGCCGTCCAGATGGGCGATCTGCGCCTGGTGCAGCGCGCGATGCCCAGGGATGCAGAGTTCGGCGCCCATGTCGAACAGGTCGTTCTGGATGGTGTGCAGATCCTTCGCGACTTCGTCGGGCAGGTTCTCCGCGAGCAGCACGCCGATGACGCTGTTCAGTTCATCCACCTCGCCCAAGGCGGTGATGCGGGGCGCGTCCTTGGGCGTGCGCGAGCCGTCGCCCAGTCCGGTGGTGCCGTCATCGCCGGTGCGGGTGGCGATGACGGATAAGCGGTTGGCCATGGTTTTCTTCCTGTCTGACGGGCGCGTGCGCCCGGCCTAGATGGAGCGGCCGCCGTCGACCGGGAGCTCGACGCCGGTCAGGAAGCGTGCCTCGGCGCTGGCCAGGAATACGGCCACGTTCGCCACGTCGTCCGGGTCGCACATCCGGCCCAGCGGTATCGTCGATACGAAGCGCGCCCGGTTCTCGGCATTGTCGGCCACGCCCATGAAGTCGTTGAGCAGTCCGGTGGGCGCCATGACCGGCGAAATGAGATTGACGCGGATGCCGTCCGACGCGAGTTCGGCGGCCATCGATTTGGTCATGACACTGACCGCGCCTTTCGAACTGTTGTACCAGGTCAGGCCGGGGCGCGGACGGATGGCGCCTACCGAGCCCACGTTGATGATCACGCCGTCTTTCTTTTCCTTCATCAACGGAACCACGGCCAGCGTCATGAGATAGATCGACTTTACGTTGACCGAGAAAACGCGGTCGAAGGTCGCTTCGTCCACCTCCAGCATGGGCTGGTTGCGGTGCGTGGTGCCGGCGTTGTTGATCACCACGTCGGGCGCGCCGAAGTGTTCCACGCAGTGGCGGACCATGGCTTGCACCTGGTCGCCGTTGCTCACGTCGCACGCGACGGCGCTGGCGTTTTCACCCAGCTCACGAGCGACCCGCTGGGCAGCTTCGAGATTGAGGTCGGCCAGGACGACCTTGGCGTTTTCCTTGGCGTAGGCGCGGGCGATGGCGGCGCCGAAGCCGCTGCCTGCTCCCGTGATGATCGTGATCTTGTTGCTCAATCCGGACATGGTGGTATTCCTTATGCGTAGTGTTGAACAATGGTCTTGGTCGTGCTCATTTCTTCCAGGGCGAGAAATCCCTTCTCGCGGCCATAGCCGCTTTTTTTGACACCGCCGAAGGGCAGCTCCACGCCGCCGCCCGCGCCGTAGCAATTGATGAATACCTGGCCGCTGGCGATGCGCTGCGCCATGCGGGACTGACGGCTGCCGTTCTCCGTCCAGACGCCCGCGACCAAGCCGTAGTCCGTCGCATTGGCCAGTTGCAGGGCATCGTCTTCGTCGTTGAACGGCATGACGGACAGCACCGGGCCAAACACTTCCTGCGAGGCCAACCGGTGGTCGCGGGGTACCGGCCCGAACAGCGCCGGCTTGACGAAATACCCGCCGCCGGGCGCGTCCGGCGCCAGGCGGCCCTCCGCCAGCAGCGGCACGCCCATGGCGGCGGCCTCGGCGATGAAGGCTTGCACCTTGTCGCGCTGCCGTGCGTTGATCAGCGGACCGCAGTCCAGATCCATCTTCGGCGTGCCAGCCTTCAGCGCTTCGAAGCCGGCCGCGATGGTGTGGACGAAACGGTCGTAGATGCCCTGTTGCACCAGCAGGCGGCTGCCGGCGGAGCAGGTCTGGCCCGCGTTCTGGACGATGGCCCGGACGATGATCGGCGCGGCCTTGGCCAGGTCCGCGTCGTCGAATACGATCTGCGGCGATTTACCGCCCAGTTCGAGCACGCACGGAACGTGATTGCGCGCGGTAGCTTGCTGGACCTGGACGCCGACTTCGGGGGAACCGGTGAAGGTCGCGAAGTTGATGTCAGGGTGCGAGGTCAGCGCCGCGCCGGCTTCCGCGCCGTAGCCCGTCACGATGTTGAGCGCGCCGGCCGGCAGCCCGGCCAGCAGCGCCAGTTCGCCCAGTTTCAAGGCGGTCAGGCAGGCATCTTCGGAGGGCTTGACCACCGCCGCGTTGCCCATGGCCAGCGCTGGCGCCAGCGTGCGCCCCATCATTTGTGCGGGATAGTTCCAGGGAATGATGTGGGCCGTGACGCCGTGCGGAATGCGGACCACGCTGACGTTGTAGCCGGCCAGGTAGGGAATGGTCTGCCCGTGGATCTTGTCGGCCGCGCCGCCGTAGAACTCGAAGTAGCGCGCCACCGCCCCGGCGTCCGCGCGCGCCACCGACATGGGCTTGCCGGTATCGCGGGCCTCCAGTTCGGCCAGCTCCTCGCCATGATCCAGGATGATCTGCCCCAGGCGCTGCAGGATCCGGCCGCGCCCGGTCGCCGTCATCCTGCCCCAGGCGCCTTCCTGCGCGCGCCGCGCCGCCGTGACCGCCAGATCCACATCCGCGGCCCGGCCGCGCGCGATCCGCGTGAAAGCCTGCCCGGTGCAGGGGTCGATGACATCCATGGTTTCGCCGTCAAGCGCATCGACCCAGCGGCCGTCGATCAACAATTTGCTCACGCGTTGCTCCTTGAGATTGAGACGACGGCCGCGGCCCGCAAAGGCGCGCTGCCGTCGGCGGCGGCACGCCGTCAGGCCTGGGAACGGATGCCTTCGGGTTCGACCTCGCTCATGAACTTGGGATCGTTGTAGTGGTAGAGATCGTCCAGGTAGGGCACGAAGAAGTCGTAGAAGGAGCGGGAGTCGTACTTGGCTTTTTCTCCCGGCATGACACAGGCGGGGATGGGACCCACGTTGGCGTCATCGTCCGGGTAAAAGAAGAACGTCAGCGCGTAGCGCTTCATCGGGGGGTTGACCACGCGGTGTGGCGTGGCGATGAAGCGGTCGTTGGACAGGCGGTTGAGGACCTGGCCGGTGTTCACGATCAGCGCGTCCTTGACGTAGGTGACGTTGAGCCATTCCTTCGAGGGGGTCATGACCTGCAGGCCCGGCACTGGCGTCATCGGCAGCAGCGTCAGGAAGCTGCCGTCGGAGTGTGGTGCCAGGGCGTACTGGCCTTCCTCCAGGCGCTCTTCCGGATGGTAGTAGGCGCAGCGCTGGTAGTACTCCGGCGCTTTGAACATGTGGTTGAAATGGTCGGCCGGAAGGTCCAGCGCCCGTGCATAGATGGGCAGCAGCTTGAGCGCGAGCGCCTCCATGGAGGTTTGGTATTCGTACAAGGTCTTGCGGAACTCTGGCAGGCTTTCCGGCCATTGGTTCAAGCCGCGGTGGCGGACGTTGGCCACCACCTTGGGGTCGTCGGCAGTGCGGTTGCGCATGAAAAGCCAGGCGGCGTTGGTGTCCTTCTTGGTGTTGAGCGCGATCTTCTCCATGATGGCGGTCGATTGCAGGATGGACGCCTTGGGCGGCAGGTAGCCCTGGTGGTGGAAGCCGACCCGATGCCTGAGCTTCTCTTCCATGGGAATCTCGAAGAGCTTGGCGGTCTGGCGGAACGATTCGTCGATGAGCCCCTGGGGAATGCCGTGGTTGACGATGGCGAAGAAGCCCAGGTTCTCCTGGATCCAGCGCACGTCCGCCGCCAGTTGCTCGAGCGCGCCGGGCTTGCCGGCAAGATACGGACCCACGTCGAGGATGGGCAGTCCCTGGCCGCTTTTTATGGCTTGCTTGACGCTTTCCGACGCGCTTACCTGATTTGTTGCAGTAGTCATGATCGATGTCTCCTTGATGTATGGGCAATTACCAAACCACTCTGGTCTTCAAACACTCGGACGGCGTTTTCATCAGTTCCAGAACTTGCACTTGGATTCCGCCTTGGAGGCAAACGCCTGCTCTCCAGGAATCATCTGTACCTGCTTGTAGTAGTCCCAAGGCCCCTTGGATTCGGCCGGGCTCTTGATCTCCATGAGCCGCAGATCGTGGACCATGCGGCCGTCCTCCCGGATGGAGCCGTTTTGGGTGTACATGTCGTTGATTTTTTCTTTCCTCATCTGCGCCATCACGTCCTCGGCCTGGTTGCTGGGCGCGTGCTGGACAGCCTTCAGGTAATGCAGCGTCGCCGAGTAGCTGGCCGCCTGCATGCTGGTGGGCATCTTGCTCATCTTCTGCTGGAAGCGGGCGGCCCATGCGCGCGACTTGTCGTCCGAGTCCCAGTACCAGGCCTCGGTCAGGTTGATGCCGCGGGTCTGCTCCAGGCCCAGGGCATGCACGTCGGTGATGAACAGCATCAGGCCCGCAAGCTTCATTGATGAAGACAGTCCGAACTCGCTCGCGGCCTTGACCGAATTGATGGTGTCGGAGCCGCCGTTGGCCAGTCCCAGGACCTGCGCGCCCGAGGCCTTGGCCTGCAGCAGGAAGGACGAGAAATCGGGGGTGGAAAGGGGATGGCGCACGCTGCCCAGCACGCTGCCGCCATTGGCCCGGACGACCTCCGTGGTTTCCTTTTCCAGCGACTTGCCGAAGGCGTAATCGACCGTCAGGAAGTACCAGGTTTTGCCGCCCTGGCGCGTCATGGCCGCGCCGGTGCCGCGGGCCAGGGCCACCGTGTCGTAAAGGTAATGGACGGTGTAGGGCGAGCATTCCTCGTTGGTCAGCTGGGCGGCGACGCCGCCTGTGACAATGACGATCTTCTTCTTCTCCGCCGCGACCGTGGCGATGGCCAGGCTGGTGCCTGAACTTGGGCCGCTGATGATCATGTCCACGCCCTGCGTGTCGAACCAGCCGCGCGCCGCGGTTGCCGCGACGTCGGGCTTGGCCGAGTGATTGGACGTCACGACCTCGATCTTCCTGCCGTTGACCTTGCCGCCGAAATCGGCGATGGCCATCTTCACCGCTTCCGTGATGCCGGCGCCGCCCATGTCGGAGTAGATGCCCGACATGTCGGCCAGCACGCCGATCTTTACAACGTCGCCGCTCGCCTGGACCCATGCCGGGACGCAGGCGGCGATGCAGAACAGGGACACCACGACGCGACGGCCCGACGAGGTGCGCTTGCGCAACGAACAGCTATAGGAAGAAGTTTTCATTCTTGTCTCCTGGGGTTCGATTCCGCCGGCGTTATGCCGCCGGTCGGCTGGTCCGTCGTGCCGCGGCGCAGCGTCAGGACCTTCTGCAACTGCGTCGGGTCGGCCATGCCGCTTGCTACCGCATGGCAGTACTCCCACAGCGTCTCGTCGACGTTGGCGCCCAGCTGTACTGCGTTGGCCAGCCGCAGGACGGCCAGGCGGTCATGCTTGAATCTCACACTGCGCCGCAGCAGGGACAGCGCGGCCGAGCGGGCGTCCTGCTGCTGCGCCGCTGACGCTTGGGCCTGGGCTCCCACGCGCTGCGTTTTCTTCAGCGACCGGATCAGTGCGCGCGACATGGATCAGTCCACTTGCGCGCCCGAGGCGCGTACCACCTCGCCCCACTTCAGCGCATCGGCACGCAGGACGCGCGCGAACTCGTCCGGTTGCGTGATGTAGGGCTCCGCGCCCTGCGCCGCGAAGCTGGCCGCGACTTCCGGCAGGCGCAGGATGTCGTTCACATCGCTGTTGATTTTCCGCACCAGATCCGGCGGCGTGCGTCCGGGAGCCATGAGGCCGAACCATGGATTGACATCGAAGTCCTTGAAGCCGGCTTGCGCGATGGTCGGAATGCTGTCGAATGCCGCGGCAGGGCGCGCGCTGGTGACCGCGATCGGATAGAGGGTGGCGCTCTTGAGGGCGCCGATGACGGACGGCAGGCTGGTGAACACCACCTGGATCCGTCCGCCCATCAGATCCTGCAGCGCCGGCGCCGCGCCCCGGTAGGGAATGTGCGCGAGCTTGACGCCAGTCGCGGCGTTGAACATCTCGCCCAGCAGGTGATTGACGGAGCCGTTGCCGGCCGAGCCGTAGTTGATGTGCGAGTTGCGGGCGGCCGCCACGACTTCGGAGACGGTCTTGAATGGTGAATCCGGCCGCGTCACCATGACGAAGGGCAGGGTGGCCAGCGTGGCGACGGGCGCGAAATCCTGGACTGGATCGAAGGACAGCTTGCGGTACAGCGCGCCATTGATGGCCTGGGTGCCGACGTAGCTCATCAGCAGGGTGTAGCCGTCGGGCGCCGCCCGGACGACCAGCTCCATGCCCACATTGCCGCCCGCGCCGGCGTGGTTCTCTACCACCACCGGCTGGCCCCATTTCGCCGTGAGCTTCTGGCCGATGATGCGGGCCAGCACGTCGGAGGCGCCGCCAGGCGTCTGCGGGACGATGATCCTGACCGGCTTGTCTGGAAATGCCGCGCCCGGGCTCGCGGCCGGCGCGGCGGTGCAGACGGCGGTCAACAACGATGCGAAAAGGCGCATGAGCATGGCGGCTCTCCAGGAGTCAAGAATCGAGCGTGGCGGCGGCCGCGAGTATCCGGCCCATCTGCTGCCCGAGCGGAGCGTCGAACAGTGCGTCGTCGGCGTGGGCGATGGCGTGCGCGATGCGCATTTCGAGCATGCGCCGCAGCCGGTAGCGCTGCCGCTGGGCGCGCAGGCGCTGGCGCCGCTCTGGATCGGTGGCGCGCCAGGCCTGATGCCGGTCTATGGCTTGGGATAGCACGCGGATCGAGTCCGGCTGCGTGGACGAGGCCAGCAGCACCGGCGCACGCCATGCGCCCTCGGGCTGCTGGCTCACCGCGGCGATGCGCTGTATGTCGGTGGCCATTTTTTTCGCGCCCGGCAGGTCCGACTTGTTGACGACGTAGATGTCGGCCATTTCCATGATGCCGGCCTTCATGGCCTGGACCATGTCGCCGCTTTCGGGCAGCAGGACCAGGACCAGCGTGTCGACCTGCGCGCGCGCCGCATACTCGGCCTGGCCGATGCCGACCGTCTCCAGCAGCACTTCGTCAAAGCCGAACTCGTCCATGATGTCAAGCATCTCTGGCAGGTTGTCGGCCAGGCCGTCGCAGGTGCGGCGCGAACCCAGCGAGCGGATGTAGAGATCGCCGATGCCGGCCAGGTCGTCCATGCGGACGCGGTCGCCCAGGATCGCGCCGCCGCTCTTCGGGCTGCTCGGATCGACGGCCAAGACGCCCAGGCGGCCTGTCGGCGCGCGCTCCAGCGCCAGATGCCCGACCAGGGTGCTTTTGCCGGCGCCCGGCGCACCGGTGATGCCGATCCGGCGGGCGGCGTGCGCGGTCGCATCGCGCAGCGCGAAGCGCGCCACTTCCGCGGCGTCGGCGTTGGCCATGCGCGTCAGCGCGCGGCCCAGCGCCCAGCGGTCCAGGGGCGGCGTTTCCGCCAGATCCGCTTCGTGCTTGGGGCGGCCCGGTGCGTTCATGTCCTGACCCTGCCCAGCACTTCGTCGCCGTGCTCGTCCAGCAGGGGCGGCAGGCCGTAGACCGGCGCATACCCCTGGAAGCGGATCGGGCTGGCCACGGCCTGCAGCGGCAGGCTGCCGTCGCCCAGCGCGACCACCAGCGCGCGCGCGGCGGCGATGTCGCTGGAGAGCGCCGCGTTCAAGGTGCCGACTTCCGCCGCCACCACGCCCAGCGGGCTCAGGCGGCGCACCCATGCGCGGGCGGGCGCCTGGCGAAGTACCTGCGCGATGGCGGCTATGACTTCGGTCCGGTGCGTCCTGCGCCCCGCCATGGTGGCGAACTTCGGGTCCGTCACCCATTCGGGACGGCCGATTTCGCAGCAGAACGTTTTCCAGAACCTGTCGTGGGTGATGAACAGCGTGAGCCATCCGTCCGCCGTCGCGAATATCTGCGCCGGCACCACATAGGGGTGGGACGAGTCCGCCAGGCGTTCTATGGTTTCGCCTGCGTTCAGCGCCGCGCCCGCCAGGTAATTGAGCTGCGAGAGCATGACGTCGTACATCGCGACATCGACCTGGCCGCCTTCGCCCTGCACGATCTTGGCCAGCAGCCCGACCGCGGCCACCAGGCCCGCCGAGTTGTCCACCGCCGAGTAGCCGGCCTTGGTGGGCGGCGCCTCGGGATCGCCGGTCAAGGCCATGACACCCGTCATCGCCTGGATGACGTAGTCGTAGGCGGGGTTGTCCGCGTAAGGGCCGTCCAGCCCGTAGCCCGTCAGCGCCACGCAGACCAACCGTTCGTTCCAGCGCCGCAACGCGTCATAGGTGAGGCCGAGCTTGCGAATCGCGGAAGGCCGCAAATTGGTCACCAGCGCATGCGAGGTTTCGACGATGCGCCCCAGCGCCTCGCGTCCCTCCATGCTTGCCAGGTCGAGCACCACGCTTTTCTTGTTGCGGTTCAGGCTGGCGAAGTAGGCATTGTGCGGGCCCACGAAATGCGGGCTGACGCTGCGGCCGATGTCGCCCTCGGGCGTTTCGATCTTGATGACCTCGGCGCCCATGTCGGCCAGCATCAGGCCGCAGTAGGGGCCGGCCAGCATATGGCCGACTTCGATGATCCGGATCCCCGCGAGCGGCGCGTTCATGACAAGCTCTGCGCCAAGGTGCGGACCATGTCGTCCAGCGGCATGTCGGCGGTGAAGATCGCGGCGACACCCAGTTCTTTCAGGTAGGGCCAGTCTTCCGCGGGGATGGTGCCGCCGACGAAGACCTTCACGCTGTGCGCCCGCAGTTCGCGCAGCTGCGCCATGACTTCGGCGACCAGCTCGCGGTGGCTGCCGGACAGGATGCTCAGGCCGACCGCGTCCACACCTTCGTCCACCGCCACTTGCGCGATCTGCAGCGGGCTGCGGCGCAAGCCGGTATAGATGACTTCCGCCCCGGCGTTGCGCAGCGTCAGCGCGACGATCTTGGCGCCGATGTCGTGGCCGTCCAGGCCGGGCTTGCCGATCAGGATACGCTTGGCCGCCAGGGCGGCAGAGGTCTGTTGGGCGCTCATAGATTCACCGGCTCCTTGAATTCGCCCCACTTGTCCTTCAGGCGCTCCACCATTTCGCCGACGGTGGCGTAGGCGTGGCAGCACTCCACGAGGTAGGGCATGATGTTCTCGTTGTCCTTGGCGGCCACGGCGGACAGCCGGGACAGCGCGCGGTCGACCTCGGATTGGCGGCGCGTGTCGAGCACCCGCTGGTACTTCTCCAGCGCGCGCTCGGCCACGGTCGGGTCCAGCTTGAAGACCTCGCCGACCTTGATCTCTTCGTCCGCCTTCCTGAAGTAGTTCTGGCCGATGATCACGTTGCGGCCGGAGTCGGTGTTGAGCTTGCGTTCCAGGCCGCGTTCGGCCAGGCGCAGCTGGATCCAGCCGTCCTCGATGGCCGGGATAACGCCGCCGTAGGCGTCGATCTCATCCATTACCTTGGTGATCTGCTCTTCCATCCGGTCGGTGTGCTGCTCCAGGAAGTAGCTGCCGCCCAGGGGATCGACCGTGCGGCCGATGCCGCTTTCGAAAGCGATGATCTGTTGCGTGCGCACGGCCAGCTCGGCCGAGAATTCCGTGGGGATCTGGAAGGCCTCGTCGAAGGCGCAGGTGAAGATGGATTGCGCGCCGCCCAACACGGCGGCCATGGTTTCCACCGCCACGCGCACGACGTTGTTGTAGGGCTGCGGCGCCACCAGCGACGAGCCGCCGCAGACCACGCCGAAGCGGAAGTGCTGGGCCTTTGGATCTTGCACGCCGTAGCGTTCCTTCATCAGGCGGGCCCATAGCCTGCGGCCCGCCCGGAACTTGGCGATCTCGTCGAAGAAGTCCATGTGGACGTAGAAGAAGAACGACAGGCGCTTGGCGAACTTCTCGACGTCGCCGCCGCGCGCGCGCAGTTCCTCCACATAGGCCAGGCCGTTGGCCAACGTGTAGGCCATTTCCTCGGCCGCGGTCGAACCGGCGTCGCGCACGTGGGCGCCCGCGATACTGATCGGATTGAAGCGCGGCGAGACTTCGTTGGAATAGAGGATGGAGTCCGCGATCAGCCGCATCGAAGGGCGTACCGGGAAGATCCAGGTGCCGCGCGCCACGTACTCTTTCAGGATGTCGTTCTGGATGGTGCCGGTGAGCTTGTCGCGTGGGACATTCTGTTTGTCCGCCACGGCCAGATACATCGCGTAGATGATGGCGGCCGTGCCGTTGATCGTGAACGAGGTCGATATCTTCGACAGGTCCAGGTCCTTGAACAGGATCTCGGCCTCGCTCAGGTTGGACAGCGAGACGCCCACCTTACCGATCTCGGGACGCGCCATCGGGTGCACCGGATCCAGGCCGCACTGCGTGGGCAGGTCCAGCGCCACGGACAGGCCGGTCTGCCCCTTTTCCAGAAGAAACTTGTAGCGTTCGTTGGACTCCTCGGCGGTGCCGAAGCCCGAGTACTGGCGGATAGTCCAGAGACGGCCCTGGTAGCCGTCGGGGAAAATCCCCCGCGTGTAGGGGTACTCGCCCGGCGCGCCGATGCGGGCCGGGTCGACGGCGTCCGCGCCGACGCTGGTCGGCACGTCGATGCCGCTGGGGCTGGTGGCGCTCAGCTGCGGCTCCATGTCGCGCGCTTCGCGATGCTGTTCGGCGCTCATTTCGCACTCCTCGCGAGAAAGGCGTCGGACGCGCGCCAGTGATCGTCGTGCAGCCAGGTATGCATCACCTGCTGCCGTTCGACGGCGCGGCGGGCCTCATACGAGGCGCCTTGGCGCCAGGCCGCGGTTTGCGCCTTGATGGCACGCAGCACCTGGGGCGCGCAGAGCCGCAGCGGTTTGAGGAAAGCCTGCATGTCCGCGCCCGCTGGCCCGCCGGCGACGATGGCGTCGGCCAGGCCCCAGTCCAGCGCCAGCGGCGCGTCTATCAATTCACCGCGACTCATCATGCGCATGGCCCTGGCGCTGCCGGCCAACTGGCACAGATCGACGCCGCCGCCCCACACCGACGAGATGGCCAGGCGCGCCTGGATGAAGCCGATGTGCGCGTGGCTGGCCAGCATGCGCATGTCGCAGGCCAGGGCCAGTTCGGCGCCGCCGCCGATCGCGTCGCCGTTCAGGTAGGCCAGTACGGGCACGGGACAAGCGCGCACCGCGTCCAGGGCGGCGCGGGACTGCTCGGCCATGTCGCCGGTGGAGGCTTCATCGCGCACCTGGGCCAGTTCCACCAGATCGCCGCCGGCGGCGAAGTAGCGGTCGCCAGCGCCGGTCAGGACGATGAAGCGCGTGTCCATGCGCGCGCCTGCCTGCAGCACCGCCTGTCCGAGTTCGGCGAGCACCTGGCGGGCGAGCGCGTTGTGCTTGTGCGGCCGTTCGATGGTGATCCACACCTCGCCACCGGCGCGCTCCTCTACCGCGATGTCCTTGTTCGTCTGCACGCTTTCTGATCTCCGTCGAGGTGTATTGCGTGCTGAGGATGGTATGAAGCAAAATATTCGGGAACAAGGACGGTTGTTCGGTATTACGAACAAAACCGTGCGGCAAATCGGAAACGGAACGGATTTATCGGATTTATTCAGCGGGCTGAATTGCGGCCATCCCACTTTCCCTAAAAGGAAGCGCCATGTCTGGAGTCACGGTGACCGGAGTCGAGCGTGTGCTCGACGTCTTCGAAGCGTTTCAGGCCAATGAACGGCCGCTATCACTGACCGATCTGGCCGAGGCGGCCGGCATCCCGAAGAGCACCTGCCATGCCATCGTCTCGACGCTGACCGCGCGCGGCTACCTGTACACGCTGAACCGTCCGCGTACGCTGTATCCCACCAAGCGCATGTATGACGTGACGAGCGACATCCTGGCCAAGGACCCGTTCATCGAGCACGTCACTCAGGTCCTGGAGCGGCTGCGCGATTCCACCCGCGAAACCGTGATCCTGGGCAAGCGCCTGGGCGAATCGGCGATCTACCTGCAGGTCATCGAAGGGCTGCATTCCATCCGCTATTCGGCCAAGCCCGGCGAGTTCAAGCCGCTGCATTCGAGCTCGATCGGCAAGGCTTTTCTGGGCACGCTGAAAGAGCGCGACCTGCGCGCCTGGCTGGAAGACCAGCAATTGGCCGCAATCACGCCGGAGACCAAGACCGGGCACGAGGCGCTGATCCAGGACATTCTGGAAAGCCGGAAGAACGGCTATTTCGTGACGCGGGGCGAGAACGTCTATGACGTGTGGGCGGTCGCGACGACGCTCACCATCAACAACGAAACGCTGGCCGTCGCGGTTGCCGGACCCAAGCATCGCATGGAGGGCAATGTGGCCGAATGCGCGAAGCTGCTGGTGGCGACCTGCAGCTTTCTATCGCGCCAACTGGGGCGGGCCTAGCGGGCGGTGCACCGGCCGAGGGGCCGGCCGCTCAAGGCGTGCCGCGCCGGTACAGCGCCAGCGTCCCCGCCAGCCCGATCAGCAAGCCGCCGCAGATGCGGTTCAGCCAGCGCAGGCCGGCGCCTTGGAAGGCGCGCACCATCTGCGCGCCCAGCGCCGCGTAGGCCAGCATCACGGCGATGTTCATCAGGGCCATGACGCCGGCCAGCACGGCGTACTGTGCGGGCAGGGGCGCGGCCGGATTGATGAACTGGGGCAGGAAGGCGGACATGAACAGCAGCGCCTTGGGATTGGTCAGCGCCACCGCGAAGCTGCGCAGGCCCAGCGTCAGGCCCGCCGGACGCCGGGCGTCCGTCTGGGCGGCAGGCATGACCAGCGCCGCGTCCGAGCGCAGCATCTTCCAGCCCAGATAGGCCAGATAGGCCGCGCCCACCCATTTGATGAGCTGGAAGGCGACTTCCGACGCCGCCAGCACCACGCCCAGGCCCGAGGCCACCGCGCCGATCAGGACCAGGTCGGCCAGCACCGCGCCGGCCATGCCCCAGCAGGCCGCGCGCACGCCGTGGCGCGAACCGTTGCTCATGGCGAGCAGGACGGTGGGGCCCGGCGTGATGATGGTGACGGCCGAGGCCAGGATGAAGAGCAGCAGGGTGGCGAGGGTCATGGGGGGCTCCGTGGCTGGGGCCAGTGTGCCGTGGCAGGCGCGGTTCGTCCAGGTCCGGCTACCATAGCGGTCTTATCTCTTGAATTTGCACCATGTCCACGCGTTCCGACTCCCCCAATCTGGCCCCCCCGTTGTCCTCCGTCCTGCTTTCCAGCGCGGAGGTGGTCGAGGGCGTGCTGGACGGCCGTTCCCTGACGGACGCGCTGGCCGGCGTGGAGTCGTCCCTGCGGCCCGCCACGCAAGCCGTGTCGTTCCATGCCATGCGCTATCTGGGCTGGGCCGATGCCGTGGGCCGCGAAATGGTGCAGCGCTATCCCAGCGTGCTGTTCGAATCCCTGCTGCTGGTCTCGCTGACCCTGCTGAAAGAAGAAGGCGAGGCCGCGTCGGCCCTGCCGGGCATGCCGGTCTACGCGCCCCACACGGTGGTGGACCAGGCCGTGACGGCCGCGTCCCGCAGCCGCGAACTGGCCTCCTTCAAAGGCATGCTAAACGCCTGCCTGCGCCGCTTTCTGCGCGAACGCGTGGCGCTGGAGGCCGCGGTGGCCGACAGCCCCGAAGCCCAATGGAACCATCCCGGCTGGTGGGTCAAGCAGCTGACCGTGGCCTATCCGCGCGAATGGCGCGAGATCCTGGCTGCGGCCAACCTGCCCGCGCCGCTGACCCTGCGCGTCAACCGCCGCCGCGCCAGCCGCGAGCAGGTGCTGGCCGCGTTCCAGGCCGCCGGTCTGGCGGCCGAGCCCGTGGGCCAGTCCGGCCTGGTGCTGGCCACGCCCAAGCCGGTGACGCAATTGCCGGGCTTTGCCGAAGGCTGGTGGTCGGTGCAGGACGCCGGCGCGCAACTGGCGGCCGAGTTGCTGGCCCCCGCCGACGGCATGCGGGTGCTGGACGCCTGCTCCGCGCCGGGGGGCAAGACCGCCCATCTGCTGGAACTGGCCGACATCGACCTGCTGGCCCTGGATGCCGACGCCGACCGCTTGGCCCGCGTCGGGCAGAACCTGGACCGGCTGGGCCTGGCAAGCGATCGTGTCCAGTTGAAAGCGGCTGATGCCGCCGACCTGGACGCCTGGTGGGACGGCAAGCCCTTTGACGCGGTGCTGGCCGACGTGCCCTGCACCGCCTCGGGCATCGTGCGCCGCCACCCGGACATCCGCTGGCTGCGGCGCGAGAACGACGTGCGCCGCACGGCCACCCTGCAGGCCAGCATCCTGGACGCGCTCTGGCGCACGGTGGCGCCCGGCGGGCGGCTGCTCTACGTGACCTGCTCGATCTTCCCGATCGAGGGCGCGCGCCAGGCGCTGGAGTTCATGCAGCGCCACCCTGACGCGCAGCGTCTGGAGGCGCCCGGGCAATTGCTGCCAGTTGCGGTCGATGCAACACCTGCGGCCCAGCACGACGGGTTTTTCTACGCCCTGTTTGCCAAGCAGTCCTGAATCGCCAAGAATAGGGGGCATGACGTAGTTCCGGTGCCGTATGTCCATTATTCCGCGCTTATTTCTCGGGTTGTTGCTCGCATCTGCCTTGCTTTCGTTCGTGCCGGGCGGGCAGGCGCATGGGGCCGAACCGAAGGTCACCGAAGTTCGCCCGGCGGTGCGCGACGGCAAGCTGGAAATCGACGCGGACATCGAGTTCGAACTGAACCAGCAACTGCGGGACGCGGCCCAGCGCGGGGTTCCGCTCTATTTCACGGCGGATCTCAACATCAACCGCGAACGCTGGTGGTGGTTTGACAAATCCCTGGTCGACACCTCCCGCACCTGGCGCGTCATCTACAACGCCCTGACCCGGCAATGGCGGGTCGGCGTGGGTGAACTGACCTTCCCGGTCGCCTCCCTGGACGACGCCATGGGCGTCATCCGCCATATCCGCAACTGGCCGGTGGGCGACGCCGACGACTTCGACGCGGGCGTGCTTTACGGCGGCCAGCTGCGCTTGCGCCTGGATACCTCGCTGTTGCCGCGGCCCTTCCAGGTCAACGCCTTGAACAGCAGTTCGTGGGTGCAGGCGACGCCCTGGCTGGACTTCACGTTCGTGCTCAGCGACAAGGAGAAAGACCCGTCATGAGGCTATTGCTTCGGCTGGCCCTGATGGTTGGCGCGGCGAGCGGCCTGGCATTGCTGGGCCTGTTGGCGTGGTCTACCGGCAATGCCTCGCGCTTTGCGCGCTACTACGACACGCTGCTGGTGCTGAACGGCATTTTTGCGCTGGCGCTCTTCGTCTGGGTGGTGGCGCTGACCGTGCGGCTGGCGCGGCAGATCCGCCGGCGCCAGTTCGGCGCGCGGCTGACGGCCCGTTTTTCCCTGGCCTTCGCCCTGATCGGCGTGGTGCCCGGCGCCCTGATCTACACCGTGTCGGTGCAGTTCATGTCGCGCTCGATCGAATCCTGGTTCAACGTGCGGGTGGACACGGCCCTGGAGGCAGGCCTGAACCTGGGCCGCGCCGCGCTGGACTCGCTGCTGGCGGACCTGGACGCCCGCGCCCGCTCCATGGCCATGGAACTGAACCGCAACTCCGATAGCGGCGTGACGCTGGCGTTGACCCGGCTGCGCGAGGCCAATGGCGTGCAGGAAGCCATGGTGTTCACCGGCAGCGGGCGCATGATCGCGTTTTCCACCAGCCAGTACGGCCAGTTGCTGCCGGCGACGCCGCCGTCCACGGTCATCAATCAGCTGCGGCTGGCGCGGGGCTATTCCGCAGCCGAAGCCGACGATCCGGTCACGCCCGGCGCCGAAGGCGGGCTGCACCTGCGGGTGGTGATTCCGCTCACGGGGCCGGACCGCTATGACAACCTGCTGGGGGCGGCGTCCGAGCCCCGCTGGCTGCAGCTGATGCAGCCGGTGCCCGAGCAGATCGCCCACAACGCCAACCTGGTGCAGCAGGGCTTTCGCGACTACCAGGAACTGGCGCTGTCGCGGCTGGGCCTGCGCAAGCTGTATGGCATCACCCTGACCCTGGCCCTGCTGCTGGCGGCCTTTGGCGCCATCGCCGTGGCGTTGTCGCTGTCCAAGCGGCTGGTGCGTCCGCTGCTCAGCCTGGCGGGCGGCACGCAAGCCGTGGGCGTGGGCGACTACCGGCCCCTGCCCGAACCGCCGGAGCGTGACGAAGTCGGCCAGCTCACGCGTTCGTTCAACGCCATGACGCGCCAGCTGGACGAGGCCCGCCGCATGGTCGAGAGCAACCGGCAGCAGCTGGAACGCTCCAATGTCTATCTGGAAAGCGTGCTGTCGAACCTGTCTTCCGGGGTGCTGGTGTTCGACGAGTCGTTCCGCGTCACCACGGTCAATCAGGGCGCCCAGACCATTCTTGGGGCGGATCTGCGCTCGGTGATCGGCCGTCCGCTGGAAACGGTGGCCGGCATGCTGGATTTCGCCAATATTGTCCGGCAGGCTTTTTCCGCCCATGCCGCGGTGGGGTCCGAGCGCCAGCACTGGCAGCAGCAATTCGAGATCGCCCCGGGCCAGGGCGAGGCGCCGGCAGGGGCGCAGCCCTTGACCTTGCTGGCGCGTGGCACGCATCTGCGCGTGGACGGGCGCGGCAACGGCTATCTGGTGGTGTTCGACGACATTACGGAAGTGATCTCGGCCAACCGGACCGTGGCCTGGGGCGAGGTCGCCCGCCGCCTGGCGCACGAGATCAAGAATCCGCTGACGCCGATCCAGCTGTCGGCGGAACGTCTGGCCATGAAGCTGGAAGGCAAGCTGCCCCCCGCCGAGGCCCAGATCGTCGAGCGTTCCACCAACACCATCGTCAATCAGGTGGCGTCGCTCAAACAGATGGTGGACGACTTCCGCGAATACGCCCGCACGCCGCCGGCGGTGATGCAGCGCATCGACTTCAACGCCCTGGTGGCGGACGTGCTGTCGCTGTACGGCTGGGAGCCCGAAGGCGGCTCGCCGCGCCTGGCTGAAAAGGCCCTGAACCTGGACGTGACGCTGGCGCCGGACCTGCCTCTCATCGAAGGCGATCCCACCCAGTTGCGCCAGGTGATTCACAACCTGATGTCCAATGCCCGCGACGCGATCGCGGAGCAGGGCGGGCAAGGGCGGGTCAGCGTGACCACGCAACTCATGCGCAGCGAGCAGCCCGACCGCGCGGACCAGCAGGCCCTCAGGTTTACCGTCGCCGATACCGGGCCGGGCTTTCCGCCCCAGGTCATGCAGCGCGCGTTCGAGCCCTACGTAACCACCAAGTCCCACGGGACTGGGTTAGGATTGGCAATCGTACGCAAGATCGTGGAAGAACACGGTGGGCGTATCGACCTTGCCAACCGCAAGGAAGGAGGCGCGCGGATCTCGATCTTGTTGACCCGGCTGGCTTCCGAGGCCGATACAATAGACGCGACCGCGCAAGCAAAGGATAATGCGGCTACGCAATAGGTGGATGCTTTATGGCCAGAATTCTGGTGGTTGACGACGAAGTCGGTATACGCGAGCTTTTGTCGGAAATCCTTTACGACGAAGGACACACGGTCGAGCTGGCTGAAAACGCGGCGCAAGCGCGCGCTGCACGCTTGCGCATGCGCCCTGATCTGGTGTTGCTGGACATCTGGATGCCCGACACGGACGGCGTCAGCCTGCTCAAGGAATGGGGCTCGCAAGGCCTGCTGGACATGCCCGTGATCATGATGAGCGGCCATGCCACCATCGACACGGCGGTCGAAGCCACGCGCATCGGCGCCATGGACTTCCTCGAAAAGCCGATCACGCTGCAGCGCCTGCTGAAGACCGTCGCCGCTGGCCTGGCCCGCGGCCGCGCGCCGCACCCGGCGCCTGCCGTGTCGAATCAGGCCGTGGCCAGCGCCGCCGTGGCGCTGGAAGACGAACTGGATCCCCCGGTCCTGGCCGCCGCGCCGGCCAACGAAGTCCCGGTCACGTCCAACGGCCAGCTCGGCAGCATTTCGCTGGACCAGCCGCTGCGCGAGGCGCGCGACGAATTCGAGCGCATCTATTTCGAATACCACCTGGTCCGCGAAAGCCACAGCATGACCCGGGTATCGGAACGCACCGGGCTGGAGCGCACCCACCTGTACCGCAAGCTCAAGCAATTGGGCATCGAGTCCGCCCGCAAGCGGAGCACATGAAGATCCTGATCATGGGCGCTGGCCGCGTAGGCACCAGCGTGGCCGAGAACCTGGTGTCCGAAGAGAACGACATCACGGTGATCGATTC
This sequence comes from Achromobacter sp. SD115, assembly GCF_017355315.1. NCBI lineage: Bacteria > Pseudomonadati > Pseudomonadota > Betaproteobacteria > Burkholderiales > Alcaligenaceae > Achromobacter > Achromobacter sp. SD115. The sequence goes on from NZ_JADIJM010000015.1 coordinate 131,514, forward strand.
GGATCCTGTCCAGCTTCAATACTTGCAAGAACACTTCGACCTGCGCGTCGTCCTGGGCGACGGCTCGCAGGTATCGGTGCTGGAGGCCGCCGGCGCCGCCGATACCGACCTGCTGATCGCCTGTGCGGCCTCGGATTCGGCCAATATGGTGGCCTGCAAGATCGCGCGCCAGCTGTTCAACATTCCCCGCCGCATCGCCCGCATCCGCTCGGTCGAGTTCGCCGAACACCCGGAGCTCATGAGCGAAGAGGGCTTTTGCATTGACGCGCTGATCAGTCCCGAGCGCAGCGTCACCACCTATCTGCATAGCCTGATCGAATTCCCCGAGGCCCTGCAGGTGGTGGAGTTCGCCGAAGGGCGGGTCAGCGTCGTGACCGTGCGGGTCGGAGCCGGCAGCCCGATGGCTCATTCCCCCGTCGACAAGCTGCGCGACGTCTGGCCCGACGTGAAGGCGCGCGTGATCGACGTGCTGCGCGGCGGCCGGCCGCTGCGGGCCGGCAGCGGCACCGTCATCGCCCCGGGTGACGAAGTCGTGCTGGTGGTCGATTCGCGCGATGCGCGCCGCGCGGTGCGGCAGTTGCGCGAGGCCGAGCGCGCCGTGCGCCGCGTGATGATCGCGGGCGGCGGCAACATCGGCCTGCGCCTGGCGCGCCAACTGGCCGAGGAAAAATACAGCGTCCGCATCATCGAACGCGACCAGAAGCGCTGCGAGTACCTGGCGACCCAGCTGCCCGACAGCGTGCTGGTCCTGCACGGCAGCGGCACCGACGAGGCGCTGCTGGAACGCGAGAACATCGAGGACATGGACACCTGGCTGGCGCTGACCAGCGACGACGAGGACAACATCATGTCCTCGCTGCTGGCCAAGCGTCTGGGGGCGCGCAAGGTGATCGCCCTGATCAACCGCCAGGCCTACGGCGAGCTGATGCAGGGCAGCCATATCGACATCGCCGTGTCGCCCTCCCAGGCCACCATGAGCGAACTGCTGCGGCACGTGCGCCGCGGCGACGTGGCCGCCGTGCACCGGTTGCGCCAGGGCGTGGCGGAAGCGCTGGAGGCCATCGCCCATGGCGACCGTTCCACCTCCAAGGTGGTGGGGCGCGCGGTCGGGCAGGTCAGCTTGCCCAAGGGCGCCAGCATCGGCGCGCTGGTGCGGGAAGACGAAATCATCCTGCCGGACGCCGATACCGTGATCGAATCCGACGACCACGTCATCGTCTTCGTGCCTTCGCGCCGGCAGATGCCGCGCGTGGAAAAGCTGTTCCAAGTCTCGGCGTCCTTCTTCTGATGGGTGCCGCCTCCTTCCTTTCGCGCCGGCCGCGCGCGGCCGGATAGCTCCATGAAGCGCGTCCTGGGCACCCTCTACATCCTGGGCCTGACGATGGTGATGTTCGCGCTCACCATGCTGATCCCGCTGACCGTCGCCTACGTGGGAGGCGACGCGGCGCGCGAGGCCTTCCTGGACGGGTTCCTGCTCTCGGTGGGCATAGGCGGGGGCCTGGCGGCGGTGACGCGCCGCGCCCGCTGCGAGCTGCGCGCGCGCGACGGCTTCGTGCTGGTGTCGGCCGTGTGGGCGGGCCTGCCCCTGCTGGCGGCCATTCCGCTGCTGCTCTATTTCCACGGCGCCGGCTTGCCGTTGTCGTTTACCGGGGCGTACTTCGAGGCCATGTCGGGCCTGACCACCACTGGCGCCACGGTCCTGACCAACCTGGACACGTTGCCCGCGTCGATCAATCTGTGGCGCGCCACGCTGATCTGGATCGGCGGCATGGGTATCCTGGTGCTGGCGGTGGCCATTCTGCCCTTGCTCGGGGTGGGCGGACATCAGGTGGTGCGGGCCGAAACGCCCGGACCGATGAAGGACGAGCGGCTCACGCCGCGCATCGCCAGCACCGCCAAGGCGCTGTACGCGGTTTATTTCGTGTTCTCCATCCTGTGTTTCCTGGCCTACCGGGCGGTCGGGCTATCGTGGTTCGAAGCCTGGTGCCACATGGCCACCACCATGGGCCTGGGCGGCTTTTCGACCTGGGACGACGGCTTTGCCCACTTCGATTCGGTGGCCGTGGAAATGGTGGCGATGGTGTTCATGCTGATCGCCGGCATCAACTTCGCCACCCACTTCAATGCCTTCCGCCAGCGCAGCGGGCGCGCCTATCTGCGCTGTCCGGAAGCGATTCCCTACCTGGTGGTGGTGCTGGGAGTCGGACTGGTCATCTCGGTGTTCCTGTTCCTGAAGGGGGTCTATGACGATCCGCTGCAGGCGCTGCGCTACGGCATGTTCAACACGATTTCCATGGCGACCACCACGGGCTACGCCAATACCGACTTCGCGCAGTGGCCGCTGTTCGCCCCGCTGACCATGCTGCTGCTGTCGGGCTTCGCCACCTCCGCCGGGTCGACGGGCGGCGGCATCAAGATGATCCGGGCGATCCTGCTGGTCAAGCAGGCACGCAACGAACTGGTCACAATGTTGCATCCGCACGCGGTCAGCCCGGTGCGCATCAACGGCCGGGCGGTCGAGACCCGCACCATGTCGTCGGTATTGGCCTTCATGCTGTTCTACGGCCTGTCCATCGCCGTGTTCACCAGCCTGCTGCTGCTGTCCGGCCTGGACCCGATCACGGCCTTCTCGGCCGTTTTCGCCAGCGTCAACAATACAGGCCCAGGCCTGGGGCCGGTCGGCCCCATGGGCAACTTCGCCGTTCTGTCCGATTTCCAGATCTGGGTCTGCACCTTCGCGATGCTGATCGGGCGCCTGGAACTGCTGACGGTGCTGGTGCTGTTCACCCCTATTTTCTGGCGAAAATAGGCTGGGGATAACCCGCATAAGGGTTGTCCCACCCCCTTCCGGAAGCCCCTTCCACGCTCGCTATCCGGCCGCCGCGGGCCGGGAGCCCGCGCCGTTTCTATGCCGTGAGCGCTCGCTCACTTTTCTTCACAGGGAAAAACTGATTGCTTCGTGATGTTGCACATAAATGTCACGATTTTCCATCTTCTTGCCACAAAACAGCGGCTATCATGCGTGCACAAGCTGCCGTCTAGTGCCCCCCGGGATGTTGCCGGGCTTCAAGGTCGAACGGCGCACACCCTCATCAAACATTCAGAAAGGAGTCCGAGATGGAACAGATCCCGTTCATTTCGTCGGCCCCCAACACCCTGGGCATCGAGCTCGAGCTGCAACTGATAGACCCTCGCAGTTTTGACCTGACCGCAGCCTCGGACGAGCTGCTGGCCCAAATGGCCAACCATCCTATCGCCGACCGCGTTAAACCGGAAATCACGCGGTCCATGATCGAACTGAATTCCTCGGTGCACGAGCACCCCATGGGGCTTTTGGCCGAGATGCGCGAGATGCGCGACGCCCTGATCGAAGCGGCGGACGCCGTGGGCGTGTCGGTCGCCGGCGGCGGCGCCCATCCTTTCATGCGCTGGCAGGAGCGCTCCATTTCGGACACCCCGCGCTTCCAGTACCTGGCCGAAATGTACGGTTACCTGGCGCGTCAATTTACGGTCTTCGGCCAGCACATCCACCTGGGCGTCAAAAGCGGCGACGATTCCATCAAACTGTTGCGCCGCCTGTCGCCCTACGTGCCGCATTTCATCGCGCTGTCGGCGTCCTCGCCGTATTGCGAGGGTGTGGACACGCTGTTCTCGTGCTCGCGCCTGAACGCGGTCAACAGCTTCCCGCTGGCTGGCCACATGCCGCCCGAAGTGAAGGACTGGTACCAGTTCGAGGCTCATTTGGCGCAGCTGCGGGCCTACGGCCTGGCCGAAAGCATCAAGGACCTGTACTGGGACATCCGTCCCAAGCCGGAATTCGGCACGGTCGAGATCCGCGTGTGCGATACGCCGCTGACGGTCGAGCGGGCTTGCCAGCTGGCGGCCTTCGCCCAGGCCCTGGCGGTGCTGCTGATGCGCGAGGGCGATCCGGGCGACGGCGCCTGGTTGTCCTATCGCAGCAACCACTTCCAGGCCTGCCGCTTCGGTCTGCAAGGCAGCTACGTGACGCCTGACGGGCAGCGCCTGCGGCTGATGGATCACCTGCGCAACCTGTTCCAGCGCCTGATGCCGGTGGCCGAAGAGCTGGGCACGGGCGACATGATTGCCGCCTTGCGCGACGAATCCATGCGCAGCGGCAACGATTCCCGCTGGCTGCGCAGCCAGTTCCATCGCCTGCGCGACCTGCCGCTGGTGGTGGAGGCCATGTCGAACGCGTGGCGCGGCGTGGCTGCGCCTGGGGTAGGACCGGCTGAACCCACGGCGGTTCTGAGGCGCCGCATCCGCGCCACCTCCGAGCCTATGTCGGCCTTGCCGGCTTCCGAGCCCGGGGTCAGCGTGCCGTTGCCAGAGCGCTTGCACTGAGCCAGTTGGCCGGCGCTCGACGGAGCACCGGCCACCGACCAGCCGCGGGGCGGGCAAACCCCGTCCAGCCCAATCTCAAGGCGCGTGGTGCCGGCCGCCGATCGCGCTGATCGACAGCCGGGTTTCGCCCGTTGTGGTGCGATGCGCGGCGGCGCGCCAGGCGTGACCGTAGGCGACTTCGATGCTCAAGACGATCAGGCCGTCGGGTCGGCGCTGCGCTTCCAGGGCGGCGCAGAGGCGGTCGCGCCAATCCCGGCCCACCAGCCCGCCGCGCCGGCCTTCGGCGGGGTTGCCGCCCAGCGCGCGCACATCCTGCAGCAGTTTTTCGGGGCTGCGGTAGGTCAGGGTCAGGATCTCCTGGTCCATGACCGGGTCTGCGAAGCCGTTTTCCACCAGCAGATCGCCGAAGTCATGCATGTCCACGAAGGACGGCGTGGCGGTGCGCAGCCCGGCGTCGTCCAGGGCCTGGCGCAGCTCGCGCAGCGTGGCCGGCCCCAGACAGGAAAACATCGCCAGCCCGCCCACCTTCAGGATGCGCCGCCATTCCGCCAGCACGGCGTGCGGGGCGCGGTGCCAGTGCATGGCCAGGTTCGACCACACCACTTCCAGCGATTCGGGCGCCAGCCCGGTCGCCGCCAGGTCGGCGTTGACGAAGGCCGGGGCCGCCGGGCCGCGGCGCGCCAGCTTGCCGATCCAGGCCGACAGGCCGGCGGGCGCGTGGCGCTTGCGGGCCTGCTCCAGCAGCGGCTCGCAGTTGTCCAGGCCGGTATAGGCGGTGTCGGGGTAGCGTTCGCGCAGCAACGGCAGGTTGTCGCCCGCGCCGCAGCCGGCGTCCAGCATCGCCTGGGGCTGTACGCGGATGTATTGCAGGCGCCCCAGCATGCGGCGGGCGACTTCTCCGTACAGGAACTGGGCGTCGGACAGGTCGCCGCGACGGGCGAATTGCCTGGGCACGTCGGCGCTGACGATAGGCAGGGAGGGGAGCGTTGCGGATTCTGGCAGGGACATTTCGGTCGCGCCCGCGTCTACACCGCGGGCGGATCATGGTTTCATGAGGGATGGCATCCATTATTGCGCATCCGGGCCGCGGCTTCCGATTGCCCCTACGGGCCATGGGGCGGTGGCTGCTGTCGCGGGTCGGCTGCGAGTGTCCCCTGTGCGGCGCCCGGGTGGCGGGGGCGCGGCTCTGCGCGGGATGCGAAGCCGACATCTGCGAGACCGACATCCGGGAGCGCGGCATCCACGAAACCGATACGCACGATGCAGACATCGGCGAGGCGGCCACCTGCGGGCCAGCCATCCCCGGGGCGTCCCTCGGCGCTCCTTGCACGGCGCGCCAGCAAGCCTTGTCGCGCTGCCCTCGTTGCGCGTTGCGCCTGCGCCCGGGCGTGCCGCACTGCGCCAGCTGCCTGGGCACTCCCCGGGCCTTTTCGCGCACGGTCGCCGCGTTCGACTACGCGCCGCCCGCCGATACCCTGATCCTGATGTTGAAGACCCGGCTGCGGCTCAGCATGGCGCCGGTGCTGGCCCGGCTGATCGCGGCCGCCGTGGGCCGCGATGGCCCCTTGGCTGATGGCGCCTTGCTGGTGGCCATTCCGGCCAGCCGCGCATCGCTGCGCCAGCGCGGCATGAACCCGGCGGCTGAGATCGCCCGCAGCCTGGCGGTCGAACTCGGACTGCCTCTGGCGCGCGGCTTGCTGCGGCGGCGCCGCGAGACCCCCAGGCAGACCGCGCAGGGGCGCCGCGCCCGCCGGCTCGGCGCGCAAAACCTGTTCTATTGCGTGGGTGAGGTGCGCGGACGGCACCTCGTCGTGGTGGACGACGTCATGACCACGGGCAGCACGGCCAATGCCGCTGCTGCCGCCTTGGTGGCTGCGGGCGCGGCGAGTGTCACGGTGCTGGTTGCAGCGCGCACACCCTGAGTCTGCCCGCCGGCAAATCGGCGACAATTCCAGGTGTGCGGCGATCTTCCAGCCGCAAGCCGTTTCGAGCTCCCAGCGCCATGTTCCACGTCATCCTCGTCTGTCCCGAAATTCCGCCCAATACCGGCAATGCCATCCGCCTGTGCGCCAATACGGGTGCGCAATTGCATCTGGTGCGCCCCTTGGGCTTCGAGCTCGATGACGCCCGTATGCGCCGCGCCGGGCTGGACTACCACGAATGGCAGCCGGTGCGCGTGCATGACACCTTGCAGGAGGCGCTGGCCGATACCGGCGCTGCGCCTTCCAGCATTTACGCGCTGACCACGCACGCGCAGCGCAGCGTGGCGGATATCGGCTTCAAGCCGGGCGACGTGTTCGTGTTCGGTCGTGAAACGGCGGGCTTGTCGGAGGAACATCAGGCGATGTTCCCGCCCCAGCAGCGTCTGCGGCTGCCGATGCGCGCCGGCCAGCGCAGCCTGAACCTGTCCAATGCCGTCGCGGTGACGGTGTTCGAGGCCTGGCGGCAGCAGGGGTATGAAGGGGGCGTGTGACGGGAGTCGCGCGAGAAACGCGGGGCAAAAGCCCCGCTACCTATCGCGCTTGACCCACTAGCGGTCCTGTAATCAGTCCAGCGACAGATTCAGCTTCTCGATCACCTGGTCCCAGCGCGCTTTTTCGTTCTTGATGCGGGCGGTCAGGGCTTCAGGTGTGGACGGCGCGGGCGTGAAGTACTGCAGCGCCAGCTGCTTGCGCACCGCATCGCTGCCGATGATGCGCGCCAGCTCGCTGTTGAGGCGCTCGACGATGGGCGTGGGCGTGCCGGCCGGGACCAGCACGGCATTCCAGGAAATGGCTTCGAAGTCCGGATAGCCCTGCGACGCCATCGTCGGCACGCCGGGCAAGGCCTCGCTGGGCTGCAGGCTGGTCACGGCCAACAGCTTTACCTTGCCGTCTCGCGCCTGGGGCACGGCGATGGCGGGCACCATGAAACCGGCCTGTACGTCGCCGCCGATAATGGCTGAAATGACCTGCGGGAAGCCGGAATAGGGAATGTGCGCCAGGTCGACGCCCGCGCTTTCCTTGAACATCTCCATCGCCAGATGGGCCGAGCTGCCCGGGCCGACGGAGCCGTAGTTCAGCGAATTGCCGCGGCCCTTCACCAGCGCGACGAAATCCTTGACGTTATCGACCTTCAGGCTGCTGGGCACGACCAGCACATTGGGGCTGGTGCCCACCAGCGACACCGGCTGCAGGTCGCGCAGCGGATCGTAGCCCAGCGTCTTCTTGTACAGCGTGGGCGCGGTGACCAGCGGGCCGTTGATCGTGTAGAGCAGCGTGTAGCCGTCCGGCTTGGCTTGCGACACGATGCGGGTGCCGATGTTGCCGCCGGCGCCCGGCTTGTTGTCGATCACGATGGGCTGGCCCAGCGCCTGGGACAGCGGTTCCGAGATCGTGCGCGCCAGGATGTCCGGCGACGAGCCGGGCGGGAAGGGCACGACCATGTGGATCGGGCGGTCGGGCCAGTCGGCGTGGGCGGCGGCCGGCAGGACGGCGGCCAGGCTCAGGCACAGGCCGCGTAGCAGGGGGCCGACCCGGAACTTGCGGGTTTGCGTCATGAAGGATGTCTCCTCGGGTTATGCGTGGTGTTTGTTATCAGGCGGATCAGTCGGGCTGTCGATCCGGCGCCGCGTCCGGCTGGTCGCCGCTGGCCCCACTTTCGTAGCGGGCGTCGCGCGCCAGCAAGGCGGACACGGCCGTCATGGGGGCCACGCCGTCGAACAGCACGGCGCAGACGGCCTCGGTGATGGGCAGTTCGACCCCGATGGCGCGGGCGCGGTCCAGCGCGGCACGCGCGCAGCGCACGCCTTCGGCCGTGATGCCGCTGGCCAGGATGTCGGCCAGCTTGCGGCCGGAGCCGATCTCCAGGCCCACGCGGCGGTTGCGCGACAGCTCGCCGGTGGCGGTCAGCACCAGGTCGCCCAGGCCGGTCAGCCCGGCGAAGGTCTCGGCTTGCGCGCCCAGCGCCACGCCGAAGCGGGTCATCTCGGCCAGACCGCGGGTGATCAGCGCGGCGCGGGCATTGGTGCCCAGCGCCAGGCCGTCGCCGATGCCGCAGGCGACGGCGATCACATTCTTGAGCGCGCCGCCCACTTCCACGCCGACCAGGTCGGTGCTGGCATACACGCGCAGCGCCGCGCCATGGAAGGCGGCGGTGGTGGCCTCGCGCAAGGCGGGATTGTCGCTGGCCACGGTCAGCGCCACCGGCAGACCCTGCGCGACTTCGCGCGCGAACGAGGGGCCCGACAAGGCGCCGCCGGTCGCGCCAGGCAGGGCCTCGCGCATGATTTCGTGGGGCAGCCTGGCCGTGTCGGCTTCAAAGCCCTTGCAGGTCCAGACGATGGGGGTGTCCTGCAATCCCAGCGCGGGCAGGCGGCGGGACAGCTCGCCGCAGATGGCGGTCAGGCCGGCCACGGGCACGCCCAGCACGATCAGGCGGCGCGCGCCATCTTCTTGCAGGCTGCGCAGCGTGGCGTCGAGATCGGAGGAAATATTCAATGCCTGGGGCAGTGCGATGCCAGGCAGGTAGCGCGCGTTTTCGTGCGAGGCGGCCATGTCGGCGGCCTGCGCGGCGTCGCGCGCCCAGAGTACGGTGGCGTGGCGGCGGCTGGCGGCCGCCGCCAGCGCGGTGCCCCAACTTCCCGCACCCAGGACGGCGACGCGCAAGCGTGGCACAACGGGATTGTTCATGAGGGGGCGCCGCGGCGTGCTTTACTGGCGGGTCGCGCCGGGGGGCAGGATGATGCCCGAGTCGCTGCCATTGCCGTTGGCGGCGCCTTGCTGCTGTTGCAGCTCGGCCAGGCGCTGTTCGTACAGGGCTTGGAAGTTCACTTCGGTCAGGTGCAGCGGCGGCATCGAGGTACGGGTGATCGCATCGGCGATGTTGGCGCGCAGGTAGGGGTAGAGCATGGTCGGGCAAACGATGCCCAGCAGCGGATCGAGCTGCTCTTCGGGGATGTTGGCGGCTTCGAAGATGCCGGCTTGCGTGCCTTCGACCAGGTACACGACCTTTTCATTGATGCGGGTGGTGACCGTGACGGTGACCGTGGTTTCGAACACGGTTTCAGCCAGGCGCTGGCCGCCCACGGTGATGCTCACCTCGACCTGGGGCGCTTCCTGCTCCAGGAAAACGTGGGGCGCATTCGGCATTTCCAGCGAAAGGTCTTTCAGGTAGACGCGCTGCAGATTGAACGAGGGCGCGTCGTTGCCGCCTTCTTGCTGGGTGTTTTGGTCTTGATCAGCCATGAGTGTTTCCGTTGGTGGGAGGGGCAAAAAGGGGGGGCGATTAGCTGGACAGCATGGGGGCGAGGCCACCCGAGCGGTCCAGGGCCATCAGGTCGTCGCAACCGCCGACATGGGTATCGCCGATGAAGATCTGCGGGACGGTGCGCCGGCCGGTGCGTTCGATCATGACTTCGCGCTGGGACGGATCCCGGTCGATCTGGATGATTTCCAGGTCGGTCACGCCGCGCTGCTCGAGCAAGGCCTTGGCGCGGGAGCAATAGGGACAATAGTCCTTGCTGTACATGACGACTTTGTTCATAGGCGCTCCTGGGGGGACAAGAATAGCTAGATGGGGGCGTGGCCCCAGGCTTCAACCCTTCTGGGTCACCGGCAGGCTGGCGGTCGACCAGGCGCGCATGCCGCCATCCAGCGGCACGACGTCGGCGAATCCCTGGGCGCGCAGCTTGGCGGCGGCGCGGGCCGAATCGCGGCCATTGTCGCAAACCACGACCAGCGGCTTGTTCTTGGGCAGCGAGGCGGCCTTCTGCTCGATGTCAGCCGCCGGCACGTTGCGTGCCTGGGCGATGTGGCCGGCCTGGAACTGCTCGGCGGGGCGCACGTCGACCCATACGGCCTGGCGTTGGTTGACCATCTGGATGGCCTCGGTCGTGCTCACGGCCGAACCGCTGCGGCCTTTGCGCAGGGCGGGAATGGCCAGCATGATGCCGGAGATCACGGCAACGGCGACAATGAAGATGTTGTTTTTATCGAGCAAGAATTGCAAAAGGTCCACGGGGCATCCTGAAGTGCGGCGACTAGCCTGGTATAGGCGAACCCTGAAGCGCCGCGCCACGGAAATGGGCGGGTGCGCCGGGGCAAAATCAAGGGCAAAATCGCTCAATTATAAAATGAGCGCATTCCTTCACTTTAACCCGCGTTACAAGCGTCCCAAATCATGCACAAACTCGTTCTGATGCGCCACGGCGAAAGCCAGTGGAATCTGGAAAACCGCTTCACCGGCTGGACCGACGTCGACCTCACCGAGACCGGCCGCGAACAGGCCCGCAAGGCCGGCGAACTGCTCAAGAAAGAAGGCTTTACCTTCGACCTGGCCTACTCCTCGCTGCTCAAGCGCGCCATCCGCACCCTGTGGATCGCCCTGGACGCCATGGACGCCATGTACACCCCGGTCGGTGTGACCTGGCGCCTGAACGAACGCCATTACGGCGCGCTGCAAGGCTTGAACAAGGCCGAAACCGCCGCCAAGTACGGCGACGAGCAGGTGCTGATCTGGCGCCGCGCCTACGCCATCGCCCCGGAACCGCTGCCCCTGGACGACGAACGCCATCCGCGTTTCGACAAGCGTTACGCCAAGGTGCCGGCTGATCAGCTGCCCGCCACCGAATGCCTGAAGGACACGGTGGAGCGCGTGCTGCCGTTCTGGAACGAATCCATCTCCCCGGCCATCCGCGCCGGCCGCAATGTCCTGATCGCCGCCCACGGCAACAGCCTGCGCGCCCTGATCAAGCACCTGGACAACGTCTCGGACGAAGACATCGTCAACCTGAACATTCCTACCGGCCAGCCGCTGGTCTACGAATTGGATGATGACCTGCGCCCGATCCGCCACTATTATCTGGGCGATGCCGCCGAGATCGAGGCGGCCATGGCTGCGGTGGCAGCCCAGGGCAAGGCTAAGAAGGACTGATATTTCTATGCGTCGCGCGGCAGGGTTGTTGTTGGCGGTCATGCTGACCGGTGGGGCGTTGTCGGCTCGCGCCGCGCCCAACGACCTTGCCGGCCGCCAGTCCGACGCGGAAAAGCAGCAGGCTGCCTTGCGCGACCGCATCGAGAATCTGCAAAAGGACATCGATGACCGCGAGGCTGCCCGCAAGGAGGCGGCCGACGCGCTCAAGCAGTCCGAGTCGGCCATTTCCAAGATCAACCTGCGCCTGCGGGAGCTGGCCGAGGCCAACCGCCAGGCGCAGACCGACCTGACCGGCCTGGAAAAGCAGATCGGCACGCAGCAGGTCGTGCTGGCGAAGCGCCGCACCGAACTGGCTGAACAGCTCCGCACCCAATACACCAGCGGCCTGTCCCCCTGGACGGCGCTGCTGTCCGGCGACGATCCCCAGGTGCTGGGGCGCAACCTGGGCTATCTGGATTACGTCTCGCAGGCCCGCGCCAGCGCGGTGCAGGCCCTGCGCGAGGACATCGAACGCCTGGCCGCCCTGCAGGGACGCGCGGACGCCCGCCGGGCCGAAATCGAAAAAGTCGTGGCCGAAACCTCCGAGCAGAAGACCGCGCTGGTCGGTCAGCAGAAAGAGCGCGCCACGCTGCTGGCGCAGTTGGAGGGGCAGATCGCCGCCCAGCGCGCCGAAGCCAACAAATTGGGACGCGACGACCAGCGTCTGTCGCGCCTCATCACCGATCTGGACGCGGCCATCGCCAAGCAGATCGAGGACGCCCGAAAGGCCGAGGAAGCGCGCAAGCGGGCCGAGGAAGTGCGCCGCGCGGAAGAAGCCCGCCGTGCCGCCGAGGAAGCCAAAAAGCGCGCCGACGCTGAGCGCCGCGCCGCCGAGGATGCCCGCAAGCAGGCCGAGGCCGACCGCAAGCTCGCTTCCGACAAGGCCAAGCTGGCGGCCGACAACGCCAAACGTGAGCGCGATGCCCGCGACGCCCGCGATGCGGCCCAGGCGCGCGAGCAGGTCGAGGCTGCCTCGCGCCAAGGCCGCGGCCCCGTCGCCGTGGCCGACCCGGATGCGGCTGGATTGCGTCCCGCCGAGCAGAAGCAGTCCCGCCTGACCACTGGCGAACCGCCGCCTCAGGTTAAACCCGCGGACCCGCCCAAAAAGGCGGAACCTGTACAGGAAAATCCCGCTCCAAGCCGTAGTGAGCCCGCGCAGCAGGCCCAAACCCAGACCGCCCGCGCCGCGCCAGTCGGTGGCGGCAACGGCCTGCGCCACGGGCTGTCCATGCCGGTGCGCGGCCAGGTGCAGGGGCGCTTCGGGGTCGATCGTCCGGATGGCGGTGTCTGGCGCGGCGTGGTGCTGCGCGCGCCCGAAGGCACGCCGGTCAAGGTGGTGGCCCCCGGTACGGTGGTCTACGCCGATTGGCTGCGCGGTTTTGGCAACCTCATCATTGTGGATCATGGGCAGCAATACCTGACCGTCTATGCTTACAACCAAAGTCTGCTCAAACGGGTGGGTGATTCGGTGACGGGTGGCGATACTATTGCTACGGTAGGGGCAACCGGCGGCCAAGTGGAATCCGGCCTATACTTTGAAATTCGCCATCGTGGCGCTCCTGTGGATCCGGCACAATGGCTGGCGCAGTAGATTGATGTCGTTGGTAATTACCAAACCCCATCGGCGAAAACAAAATTCGGGAAGTGTGCATGGGCACTCGTAAGTTTCGCGGTTTCGGTCTGATTGCCATCGGTGCGGTGGCTGGTGTTTTGCTCAGCGTAGGCGTGACCGCGGTCGCCCAGCGCGGCAGTCCCCTGCCGTTGGACGAGCTCAGGCAACTGAGCAACGTGTTCGCCGCCATCAAGAACAACTACGTCGAAGCCGTCGACGACAAGACCCTGATCGACAATGCCATCTCCGGCATGGTGTCGAACCTGGATCCGCACTCCGCCTACCTGGACGCCGACGCCTTCCGCGAAATGCAGACGGCCACGCAAGGCGAATTCGGGGGCCTGGGCATCGAGGTCGGCGCGGAAGACGGCTTCGTGAAGGTCATCTCCCCGATCGAAGACACGCCCGCCGCCCGCGCTGGCGTGATGGCCGGCGACCTCATCATCAAGATCGACGACACGCCCACCAAAGGCATGACGCTCAACGACGCCGTCAAGCTGATGCGCGGCGCGCCCAAGTCACCGATCACGCTGACCATCATGCGCGCCGACCGCCCGCAGCCCATCGTGCTGAAGATCGTGCGCGACATCATCAAGGTGCGCAGCGTGCGCAGCAAGATGCTGGACAACGGCATCGGCTACGTTCGCGTCGCCCAATTCCAGGAAAAGACCGGCGCCGACCTGGCCAAGCAACTGAAGGACCTGGGCGCCAAGGAAGCCCCCAAGGGCCTGGTGCTGGACCTGCGCAATGACCCGGGCGGCCTGCTGACCAGCGCCATCGGCGTGTCCGGCGCCTTCCTGCCGCCCGACGCGGTAGTCGTCACCACCGACGGCCGCACCCCCGACGCCCGCCACAAGTACCTGGCCACGCCGTCGGAATATGCCCGCGGCGAAAGCAACTACCTGGCCGGCCTGCCGGCCTGGACCAAGACGGTGCCGATGGTGGTGCTGGTGAACGTGGGCTCCGCCTCGGCCTCCGAGATCGTGGCCGGCGCGCTGCAGGACCACAAGCGAGCCAAGGTTCTGGGCAATCGCACCTTCGGCAAGGGCTCGGTGCAGGTGATCCTGCCGCTGTCCGAAACCACCGCGGTCAAGCTCACCACCTCGCGTTACTTCACGCCCAGCGGCCGCTCCATCCAGGCCACCGGCATCGAACCCGACTACGTCGTTGCCGACACGGCCGAAGGCGACCTGTTCCGCCTGCCGCGCGAAGCCGATCTGCAGCGTCACCTGTCCAACCAGCAGACCGCCAACGAAGTGAAGTCCAGCGGCGGCGACGACAACGCCGACGTGCCGACCAAGGTGTTCGAATTTGGCGGCAAGGACGACTTCCAGCTGCAACAGGCCTTGAACGTGCTGGCCGGCAAGCCGGTGCAGAAGGGTTCGGCCCGCGCCCAGGCCAAGGCCGACGCCAAGGCCGGCGGCGGCACGCCCCAGCGCATGAAGATCACGCCGACCGGAGTCGAGCCCAACAAGGACAAATGAACGACGAGCAACTGCTGCGCTACGCCCGCCACATCCTGCTCGACGAGCTGGGAATAGAAGGGCAGGAAAAACTGCTGGCGGCGCGTGTGCTCATCGTGGGGGCGGGTGGACTGGGTTCCCCCGCCGCGCTCTACCTGGCCACCGCCGGCGTGGGCGACATCACCCTGGCCGATGACGACGTCGTCGAGCTGAGCAACCTCCAACGCCAGATCTTGCACACTACCGCCAGCGTCGGCCGCCACAAGGCCGAGTCCGGACGCGACATGCTGGCGGCCTTCAATCCGCAGACCCGGGTCCATGCCCGCGTCGAGCGGCTGGAAGGCCATGCCCTGTCCGACGCCGTTGCGCAGGCGGACCTGGTGTTGGACTGCACCGACAATTTCGCCACCCGCCACGCCATCAACCGCGCCTGCGTGCAACACCGCAAGCCGCTGGTATCCGGCGCCGCGATCCGCTTCGACGGTCAGGTCAGCGTCTACGATCTGCGCGACGACAACGCGCCCTGTTACCACTGCCTGTTCCCGGAAGGCGACGATGTCGAGCAAGCCAATTGCGCCACCATGGGCGTGTTCGCGCCGGTCGTCGGCATCATTGGCAGCATGCAGGCCGCCGAGGCTCTCAAGCTGTTGTCCGGGGTAGGCGAAAGCCTGTCCGGCCGCCTGTTGTGGCTGGACGTGCGCACCATGCAATGGCGCAGCGTCAACGTCCAGCGCGACCCCGAATGCGCCGTCTGCGGGCATCGCGGGCACTGATCCGATGGCCTGGATTGGCCCCGCGGACAATATTAAAGGCTTGAAATACCTGCTATAACGCCAGCCAGCCTACCCGAAATCGGGTGGATGGCCAGGGACGTTACCGCGTGGATACAGCACTTAAGTTCAGCTTGCCCAAATGGCGCCTGACGCGTTGGTTGACGCATTCCGGGCACGATACCCCCACGGATATCCGCTCGGCCCTGATCGCCAGTCTGTTCGGCACGCTCCCCATTTTTGCCGGCGGCGTCATCAACACCCTTATGATTTCCGGCGTCGTCGCCTGGCGCCGCCCCGAGCCGCTGTACCTGTCCTGGCTGGGGATGGAGGTGGTGCTGGCGTTGGTCCGCGTCCTGATACTGCGATCCGCCCTGCGCGCCGCGCCCAAGGGCGGCAACACCCATACCGACATCTACATTCTGCTGGCGCTGCTGTGGGCGTTCAGCGTGGGCTACGGCGTCTTCGTCACCTTCATCAACGGCGACTGGCTGGCCGCGACCCTGGCCGGCGTGTCCTGCGGGGCCATGGCCGGCGGCATCTGCTTCCGGAACTACGGCGCGCCGCGGCTGGTGGGCGCCATGATCTTCCTGAGCCTGGGGCCGATGTGCCTGGGCGCGGCCTTCACTGGCGAATACGTCACGGCCATTGTCTTCATCCAGATACCGTTCTACCTGGTCAGCATGAGCGTCGCCTCGCACCGGCTCAACCGCATCCTGGTGTCCACCATGCTGGCCGAGCGCGACAGCGAGCGCCGCGCCAGCCAGGACGCGCTGACCGGCCTGGCCAACCGCGCCGGCCTGCAGGCCGCGCTGGAGCGCGTCTGCACCAGCGCGCGCGGCCAGGACAGCTCCGCGGCGCTGCTGTACATGGACATGGACGACTTCAAGCTCATCAATGACACCTACGGCCATGCAGCGGGCGACCAGGTGCTGATGACCATCGCCCAGCGCATGCGCTCCATGCTGCGGGTGGACGACGTGGCCGCGCGCATCGGCGGCGACGAGTTCATCGTGCTGGTGACCGGCATCGACGCCACGGCGGCGTTGAAGCTGGGCGAACATTTGCTGCATGACGCCTCCCAGCCGATCACGCTGG
This sequence comes from Achromobacter sp. SD115, assembly GCF_017355315.1. Taxonomy (NCBI): domain Bacteria; kingdom Pseudomonadati; phylum Pseudomonadota; class Betaproteobacteria; order Burkholderiales; family Alcaligenaceae; genus Achromobacter; species Achromobacter sp. SD115. The sequence continues at coordinate 147,770 of NZ_JADIJM010000015.1, forward strand.
CGGACGGCACGCGGGTCAGTGTGGGCCTGTCCATCGGCATTTCCATCGTGTCCGGCGCCAACCGCAACCCGGAAACGGCCCTGCATTCCGCCGACGCCGCCCTCTACCGCGCCAAGGCGCAAGGCGGCCGCTGCTGCGCCGTGGCTGGGGCCGAAGAGACCGAGACGACCGTGTCGGACGGCGAACCCGCCGTCGCCTGAGTACGCTGCCCGCGGCGGTCCACGAAACCTGAACCTCGATCGCATGCGATTTGCTTCTCAAAAGTTATCAGATAACCTGAGAAGTGTGTCTATAATGTCCCGATGCTGACCAAGAGCCTCACTCTGACCGAACAGGTCGCCCGCCAGATCGCCGCCGACATCGCCGGGGGCGCCTACCCCGTGGGCGCCAAGCTGCCGGCGGGCCGCGTCCTGGCGGAGCAATACGGCGTCAGCGCCGCGGTCATCCGCGAGGCCACCGAACGCCTGCGCGCCCAAGGACTGATCCAGAGCCGGCAGGGCTCCGGCAGCACCGTGCTGTCGCGCACCGGCGCGCAGGGCTTCCAGCTATCCGCCGGCATCGCGGTGGACCGCCAGCAACTGGCCGGCGTGTACGAATTGCGCATGGAACTGGAAGGCGGCGCGGCAGCCCTGGCCGCGTTGCGGCGCGACGACGCCGATCTGGCCGCCATGGCGCGCGCCCTGGCCGACCTGGAGTCGCATCTGGAAGATCCGGAGCGGGGCGTGGAGCACGACATCGCTTTCCACCGCGCCATTGCCGCCGCTACCCACAACAGCTGCTATCAAGACCTGCTGCAGTATCTGAACCTGCAACTCAGGCTGGCCGTCAGTACCGCGCGCAGCAACAGCCGCCTGCAAGCCGGCCTGACGGCCACCGTGCACCAGGAGCACGTGGCCGTGTTCGATGCCATCCGTGCGCGCGATCCCGAACGGGCGCGGCAAGCCGCCGCCCGCCATCTGCAACAGGCGGCCAGCCGCCTGCAACTCGATCTACTTCCTCCCGCCGCAAGGCAGACATCATGAGCGCATCCGACTTTCCGCAACGCCTGGTCCAGGCCCTGGGCCCCGACACCGTCATCACCGCCGAGGCCGACATCGCGCCCTGGCTGTCCGACTGGCGTGGCCTGTACAAGGGCCGCGCGCAGGCCGTGGTGCGCCCGCGCACAACCGCCGAGGTCGCCACCTGCCTGGCGCTATGCCAGGAGGCAGGCGTGCCGGTGGTGCCGCGCGGCGGCAACACCGGCCTGTGCGGCGGCGCCACACCGGACGGCGGCGCGGGCAACGTGGTACTGAGCCTGGACCGCATGAACGCGGTGCGTTCCATCGATACCATCGCCAACACCATGGTGGCCGAGGCCGGCGCCATTCTGGGCAACCTGCGCCGCGCCGCGCAGGACGCCGGCCGCCTGCTGCCGCTGAGCCTGGCGGCGGAAGATTCCAGCCAGATCGGCGGCAACGTCGCCACCAACGCCGGCGGCGTGAACGTGGTGCGCTACGGCATGGCGCGCGAACTGGTGCTGGGCCTGGAAGCCGTGCTGCCCACGGGCGAAATCTTTCATGGCCTGCGCACGCTGCGCAAGGACAACACCGGCTACGACCTCAAGCAATTACTGATCGGCTCCGAAGGCACGCTGGGCGTCATCACAGCGGTCGCGCTGCGTCTGTTCCCGCGCACCGACGTGCGCTCGGTGGTGCTGGCCGCCGTCGAGTCGCCGGCGCAGGCCCTGCAACTGTTCGAGATCCTGTTCGAACAATGCGGCGCGCGGTTGCAGGCGTTCGAGTATTTTTCGGGCGATTGCCTGGACCTGGTGCTGGCGCACGCCGCTGGCGTGCAGGAACCGTTCGGTCAGCGCTATCCGGCTTACGTGCTGGTGGAATTGGCGGATACAGCCGACGAGGCCGCGCTGAACGGCCTGGTGGAAAACGTGATCGGCACGGCGCTGGAACGCGGCCTGTGCCTGGATGCGGCTGTCTCCGCATCGCTGGCGCAACTGCAGGCGCTATGGAAGCTGCGCGAGGAAATCTCCGAAGCCCAGCGCGCCGACGGCCCGCACCTGAAGCACGACGTGTCGCTGCCGATCGAACGCATCCCCGACTTCATGGAATCCGCCGAAGCCCGCGTGCGCGCGCTGTACCCGGACCTCCGCCCCTTCATCTTCGGCCACTTCGGCGACGGCAACCTGCACTACAACCTGTCACGCCCCGCCGGCGCGGACCGCGACTGGGTGGCGGTGCATGGGGCGGCGATCACGGATGCGGTGCTGGACGAGGTGAATCGTTATGGCGGGAGCATTTCTGCAGAGCATGGGATCGGGCAGTTGAAGCGGGACCATTTCTTGCATAGCAAGGATGCACTGGAGTTGCGGTTGATGCGGGAGATAAAGGCTGTTCTTGATCCTGCGGGGATTATGAATCCTGGGAAGTTGCTGTAATTTCTTGGGGCGCTTTTTAGCGGAGCCTTTTGGGTTGCTGCTCGGTTTGTATGAACGAGGCTTCGTAGGCCGCACGGCGGCGCGGGCGGCATGGCGGGGAGCGCCCACGATTGCGGTCCGGAGCCTTCGCTCCGGACTGCCCCTTCGTCATCTTCGTCACCGCCTTCGGCGGTTCCTTCAGATTCCCTCGGGCGCATCGAGGTTGCTCGCCGCCATGCCGCCCGCGCCGCCGTGCTACCCGCGTTTCGGTTTGATGCGCTGCTAGAGCCGTGGTCGGTTGCGAGTTTTGCGGGGCCCGCCGATTACGGCCGCCCGGGCGGCCGTAATCGGCATACGCGGTTTCGCGCGCTGTGAAGGTTGCGCTGGCGCGAATGCGGCGGGTGGTTTGCTAGTGGTTGTCGCCGTTTTGGGGGAGGGGCGGTGATGGGCGGCGCGCGATGGATGGTGGCTTGCGCGCGCAGATTCTCTCGCGCGCGCCGCCCATCCGGCGGCGGGGTTGAAATGACGAATTGCCAGCACCCCAACATGATCTGCATGCATCGATGATGGGGTACGTGCGAAATGTGTCGTCGCTTGTGGGCATCCCTGTACCCACTTCATCCATTCGACGCGATCATCATCAGCGCGCAGCGTCATTACCTGACGTCAGACACCGCGTAAGCCCCCAAAGGCCGCCCGCGCGGCCGGCCGGGGGCGGGCCCCGCAAGATCCTCGCCCACCCCCACCGGTGGCGAAAACGCCAAGCACACTGCCCGACCCGGCGTCCGTGAAGATTCAACAAACAGAGCACGGCGCGGCAGCGGCTTGCCGGGTGCGGGGCGTCGATAAGCCCGAGGGAATCCGAAGGAGTCGCCGAAGGCGAGGACGAGGATGACGACGGGGCAGTCCGGAGCGAACGCTCCGGACCGCAATCGTTGCCCCGCACCCGGCAAGCCGCTGCCGCGCCGTGCGTCTCAAGAACTCAAAACAGACGCCCCAAGAACATCACTGCCGATGATAAACCTCGGCCCCTTTCTTAACGAACTCAATCGACTTCTCCTCCATCCCTTTCTGCAACGCATCCTTCTCACTAACCCCCTGAGCCGCCGCATAATCCCGCACGTCCTGGGTGATCTTCATCGAGCAGAAATGCGGTCCGCACATCGAGCAGAAGTGCGCCACCTTCATCGAATCCTTGGGCAGCGTTTCGTCGTGGAATTCCTTCGCGGTGTCTGGGTCCAGCCCCAGGTTGAACTGGTCGTCCCAACGGAACTCGAAGCGCGCCTTGGACAGCGCGTTGTCGCGGATCGCCGCGCCCGGGTGGCCCTTGGCCAGGTCCGCCGCGTGGGCTGCGATCTTGTACGTGATGATGCCGTCCTTCACGTCCTTCTTGTTCGGCAGGCCCAGGTGTTCCTTCGGCGTCACATAACAGAGCATTGCCGTGCCGTACCAGCCGATCAGCGCCGCACCGATGCCGGAGGTGATGTGGTCGTAGCCCGGGGCGATGTCGGTGGTCAGGGGCCCCAGCGTATAGAACGGCGCCTCATGGCAGTGTTCCAGTTGCAGCTCCATGTTCTCCTTGATCATCTGCATCGGCACGTGGCCCGGGCCTTCGATCATGACCTGCACGTCATGCTTCCACGCCACCTGCGTCAGCTCGCCCAGCGTCTTCAGCTCGGCGAATTGCGCCTCGTCGTTGGCGTCGTAGCCAGAACCCGGGCGCAGGCCGTCGCCCAGCGAGAAGCTGACGTCGTAGGCCTTCATGATTTCGCAGATTTCCTCGAAGCGCTCGTACAGGAAGCTTTCCTTGTGATGCGCCAGGCACCACTTCGCCATGATCGAACCGCCGCGCGAGACGATGCCGGTCATGCGGTCGGCCGTCATCGGGATGAACGGCAGGCGCACGCCCGCATGGATGGTGAAATAGTCCACGCCTTGTTCGGCCTGTTCGATCAGCGTGTCGCGGAAGATCTCCCAGGTCAGGTCCTCGGCCTTGCCGTCCACTTTCTCCAGCGCCTGGTAGATCGGCACGGTGCCGATCGGCACCGGCGAGTTGCGGATGATCCATTCGCGCGTTTCGTGGATGTGCTTGCCGGTGGACAAGTCCATGACCGTGTCGCCGCCCCAGCGGATCGCCCACGTCATCTTTTCCACTTCCTCGCCGATGCCCGAGCTGACCGCGGAGTTGCCGATGTTGGCGTTGATCTTCACCAGGAAGTTGCGGCCGATGGCCATCGGCTCCACTTCCGGGTGGTTGATGTTGGCCGGAATGATGGCGCGGCCGCGCGCGATCTCGTCGCGCACGAACTCCGGCGTGATGGCGGCGGGAATGGCGGCGCCGAACGATTGCCCCGGGTGCTGGCGCAGCAGGCGCTTGACCATCTTTTCGCCATCGGGGCCGCTGTCGCGCAACGTCTGCAGATAGTGCTCGCGGCGCAGGCTTTCGCGGATCGCCACGTATTCCATTTCCGGCGTGATGATGCCGCGGCGGGCGTAATGCATCTGCGAGACGTTGGCGCCGGACTTGGCGCGGCGCGGCGGACGTTGCAGGTCGAAGCGCATGGCCGTCAGCTTGGGGTCGGTCAGGCGTTCCTTGCCGTAGTCGCTGGTGGGGCCGGACAGCACTTCCGTATCGCCGCGCTCTTCGATCCAGCCGCGGCGCAGTTCGGGCAGGCCGCGGCGGATGTCGATCTTGGCTTCCGGGTCGGTGTAGGGGCCGCTGCAGTCATAGACGGTCAGGGGCGGGTTCTTCTCGCCGCCGAACATCGTCGGCGTGTCGTCCTGTTCGATTTCGCGGAACGGCACGCGGATGTCGGGGCGCGAGCCCACTTCATACACGCGGCGGGATTTGGGCAGCGGTGCGACGGCCGCCGCGTCGACTTCGGCGGTAGCGGCCAGGAATTTGGGATTGGCGTTCATGGAAAGCTCCAAGCGAGTGGTTGGAGCCGATCGGGAAGGAACTCCCGCCGCGCGCGCAAAGACGCATGGCGGGAATACGGCTCCCAGCATCGGCATTATCCGTACTGGTACGAAGGGACTCTCTCAACACGTCCTGCCCTGTAGGCGGGACGAGTACCCCTGCGCGAAACCGAAGTATAGAGGCTGGCGCGCGTTCCGACGAATCGCGCGGCTGCTGCGCCGCGAAGACCGGTGCAGGCCGAAGCTGGTATTACCGCTTTACAATTGGATTCAGACTGGGGCGACACTGTCATTCAGGTTCGGTACACTTTTCCCATTACCGGCCATGGAGAAGTGGCCTGGTCTTAGTCCACTTAAGAAGGAATCGAGCATGCAACTGACCCTACGCAAATTGGCGCCCGCCCTGGTAGTCGTGACGTTGGCGCTAGCGGGTTGCAAGACCGCCCCGACTAAGACGTCTGGCGACACCGCCACGCCGCAAGCTGGCCAAGAAGCGACCAAGCCCGCCGCCGCGGCCTCCGTGGACTTTTATCTGGCGCAGAAGCAGCCCGGCGCTGGCCTGCGTGAAATCGCGCTGCCCGACGGCAAGCTTTACATGCAGTCCGTGCCTGTCCTGACGCGCGCCGACCTCACCGACGCCGCCGCGCTGGTCGACCGCCAAGGTCAGAACTTCGTCGGCCTGCGCTTCTCGGAAGCCGGCGCCCGCAAGCTCAATGACGTCAGCACCAAGAACGTCGGCAACATGCTGGCGCTCGTGATCGACCAGGAACTGGTCGCCGCCCCGCTCATCGGCGAACCGCTGAACCGCGGCGTCCTCGCCTTCGGCGTGGCCTCGGCCCAGGCCGCCTCCGAAATCGCCGCCAAGATCCGCGGCGACGCTGCCACGCCGCCGGCTGGCGGCGCCGCCCCGGCGCCCGCTGCCAAGCCCTGAGCGAAGCAAGCGAAAAAAAGCCCGGCAATGCCGGGCTTTTTTACGCCTGCAGGAAAGATGGCCGGCGATCAACCCGGCTTGCGGCCGCGCGTCTTCGTGCCGCGGCGGAGCAGGATGGTTTTTTCGATATAGGCCTGCGTGATCGATTCGAGGATCAGGCGGTCGTCAGCCGTGAGCGATTCGAACTGCGAAGGCGAAATATTCGGGAAGGGCCAGGGCGCCATCGGGCGCGGCCGGCCGCCGGGGCGCGGCGCGGGTTCGGCCACGCCAGGTGCAGGCAGGGTGTTGCTGAGGTCGTAGCCTTCCACGGGGAGTTCCATGGGGCCTTTGCCGGTTTCCAGCCATTCGACCTCGATCTTCAGGACTTGCGCCAGCTTGCGGGCCGAACGGCTTGAATGCCGCAAGTCGCTTTCGTAGCTGCCGATGGCACTTTGCGAAATGCGCGCCAGACGGGCGAGATCCTTCTGCGTGTGGCCACGCAGCAGGCGCGCATGCTTCAGTCGGTCTGAGAATGTTTTCACACCGGCGATTGAAGCTTGCTGGTCACGCGCTTTGGTGGTTATAAATATTACTTAAGTGATATTTATCAAAGGTGAGCGCATGGAGCAACGAGGCAGCGTCTTCGTCGTACGGCTCGACGAAACGGCGGGCGAGGATTTCGCCGAGGCCTTGCGTCTGTTGCGTTGGCAGGCCCGGGTCTTCGATACGTCCGCCGGGGTATTGGAACACTTGCAGGCCCAGGCGGCTGATGCCCTGGTACTTTTGGGAGGTATCAAGGGCGTGCCGGCTCTCATCGCCATGTTGCGTCGTGCGGCGCCAGCCGCGGCGGTGCTGTGGCATGCCGCGGCGGCCAGCGCGTCCGATCGCATCGCCGCGCTGGATGCGGGCGCGGACGTCTGTATGTCCGCAGACAGGGACGTGCTGGAATGGGATGCTTTGCTGCGCAATCTGCACCGGCGCACGCCGGCCGTCGCACTGCCTTGGCGGCTCGACCCGCATGCTGGCGCACTGGCCGGGCCTGCTGGCGAGTACCTGCCGTTGACGGTAACGGAGCGCGCTTTTTTTGTCCGCTTATTGAACGCGCCAGGCTATTGCCTGCGCCGGGAATGCTTCTTCCCGGCCGGCACGCGCAAATCCCTGGATGGGGCGCGGCGGGTGGATGTGCTGTTGTCGCGGCTGCGCAGCAAGGCGCGTCGTCTCAATATCGACCTGCCCGTGCTCGCGGTGCGCGGATGGGGCTACATCCTGCTGCCCGAGGGCGCTGCGAGAGGGCAGGGCTTCAGAGCACTACCAGGTTGTCCCGGTGCATGAGTTCGGGTTCGGTCATGCTGCCCAGGATGCGCGCGATCTGCGACGAAGGCTGGCGCAGGATGCGGCGGGTATCGGCCGATGAGTAATTGATCAGGCCCCGGGCGCATTCGCGGCCCTGGCCATCCACGCAGGCGACCACGTCGCCGCGGCCGAACTCGCCGTCCACCTCGGTCACGCCGATGGGCAGCAGGCTCTTGCCTTCGCGCAGCAGCGCCTGCACGGCGCCGTCGTCCAGCACCACGCGTCCGCGCAGGCGCAGGTGATCGGCCAGCCATTGCTTGCGCGCCGACCACACGGGCAGCACGGCGCGCAATTCGCTGCCGATGCATTCGCCCTGGGCCAGGCGCGTGAGCACATTGCGTTCGCGACCCGACGCGATCACGGTGTGCGCGCCGCTGTGCGCGGCGCGCTTGGCCGCCAGCACCTTGGTCAGCATGCCGCCGGTGCCGATGCCGCTGCCAGCGCCGCCAGCCATGGCTTCCAGCGCCGGGTCGCCGGCCTGGGCGTGCGCCATGAATTTCGCCTCGGGATTCTTGCGCGGATCGGAGTCGTACAGGCCGCGCTGGTCCGTCAGGATGACCAGCGTGTCGGCTTCGATCAAATTGGTGACCAGCGCGCCCAGCGTGTCGTTGTCGCCCAGCCGGATTTCGTCGGTGACGACCGTGTCGTTTTCGTTCACGATCGGCACCACGCCCAGGCGCAGCAGTGCGAACAGCGTGCTGCGCGCGTTCAGGTAGCGGTGGCGGTCGGCCAGGTCTTCGTGGGTCAGCAGGATCTGGGCGGTGCGCAGGCCGTATTCGGCGAAAGCCGCCTCATAGGCCTGGCACAGGCCCATCTGGCCCACGGCCGCGGCGGCCTGCAGTTCGTGCATGACCGACGGGCGTTTGCGCCAGCCCAGGCGCGCCATGCCTTCCGCGATGGCGCCGCTGGAGACCAGCACGATCTGCCGTCCCTGCTTGTGCAGGGCAGCGATCTGCGCGGCCCAGTGCGCCACGGCGGCGCGGTCCAGGCCGCGGCCTTCGTTGGTGACCAGCGACGAGCCGACTTTGGCGACGAGGCGCTGGGCGTTGGTGACGACGGAAACGGCGGGTGTTTCAGCAGACATGATGGCGGCCGGCTGCGGCGATAAAAAAGGCGTAATCGTAAGGACTGCGATTATGGCTTATTCGTCGTCGCCGCGCGGCGTGGGCCGCTGGTCGGCGGTCGAGCGCTTGTCGTCGAAGCGCGGGTCCGGCGCGACATAGTCGGCTTCGGCCTGATCTTGCGACAGGTATTCCTTTTCGCGCTCGGCGTCCAGGTAGTCCTGCAGCGCGTAGATCAGGTCTTGCGTGCCTTCGCCCGACAGGCCGGAAATGCCGAACACCGGACCCTTCCAGTCGTAGAGTTCAAGGAAGCGGCGCTTGGTGTCCTCGGGATCGGGCACCATGTCCAGCTTGTTCAGCACCAGCCAGCGCGGCTTGGCGGCCAGTTCCGGATCGTAGCGGCGCAGTTCCTCGACGATGGCGCGCGCGTCCACCACGGCTTGCTCGACCGGATCCGCATCGGGATCGGGCGTGGACACGTCCACCAGGTGCAGCAGCACGCGGGTGCGCGCCAGGTGGCGCAGGAACAGGTGGCCCAGGCCGGCGCCTTCGGAGGCGCCTTCGATCAGGCCGGGAATGTCGGCCACGACGAAGCTGCGCGACGGCGAGGTGCGCACCACGCCCAGGTTGGGGTGCAGCGTGGTGAAGGGGTAGTCCGCGATCTTCGGCTTTGCATTGGAAATGCGGGTGATCAGCGTGGACTTGCCGGCGTTGGGCAGGCCGAGCAGGCCCACGTCCGCCAGCACCTTCAGTTCCATGCGCAGGTAGCGGTGTTCGCCTTCCTTGCCCGGCGTCCACTGGCGCGGCGCGCGGTTCACGCTGGACTTGAAGTGGATGTTGCCCATGCCGCCCTGGCCGCCGGCGGCCAGCACGACTTTTTGCTCGTGCTGGTTCAGGTCGAACAGGACTTCGCCGGTTTCGGCGTCATGGATGATGGTGCCCACCGGCACGCGCAGCGTGATGTCCGGAGCGGCAGCGCCGTACTGGTCCGAGCCGCGGCCGTTTTCGCCGTTCTTGGCGCGGTGCAGGCGCGCGTAGCGGTAGTCGATCAGCGTATTGATGTTGCGGTCGGCCACCGCGAAGATGGTGCCGCCGCGTCCGCCGTCGCCGCCGTCCGGGCCGCCTCGAGGAATGAATTTTTCGCGGCGAAAGCTCGCCACGCCATTGCCGCCTTTGCCGGCGACGACTTCGATGGTGGCTTCGTCTACGAATTTCATGATGTCCGCGCGTGTAGTGAGTGGTGGGGCGCACGCCCGTCATCGGGCGCCGCCAGGAGGCAGGGGCCGGAACCGTCCGGCTGCTGCCCTAAAACGAAAAAGCCTAAAACAAAAAAGCCCTGCCGCATGCGACAGGGCTTTTGCCGTTCTGAAACGCGGCGAACCGCGTTGCTGACCGTGCTTGTCCGATTACTCGGCAGCGACGATCGAAACGGTCTGCTTGTTCAACGCGCCCTTGAAGCCGAATTGAACCTTGCCGTCGATCAGCGCGAACAGGGTGTGATCCTTGCCCATGCCGACGTTCACGCCAGCGTGGAAGCGCGTGCCGCGCTGACGCACGATGATCGAACCAGCGGGAATCAATTCGCCGCCGAATGCCTTGACGCCCAGACGCTTCGATTCTGAGTCGCGTCCGTTCCGCGTAGAGCCGCCGCCCTTTTTCTGTGCCATGTTTAGCTCCTGCTAAGTGGTACCGAGTCGCTTCTTAAGCCGTGATGGCTTCGATGCGGATTTCGGTGTAGTTCTGACGGTGGCCCTGACGCTTCTGATAGTGCTTGCGACGGCGCATCTTGAAGATCTTGACCTTGTCGTGGCGGCCTTGCGCAAGAACCGTTGCCTTGACCACGGCGCCGGAGACGAGGGGCGTGCCAACTTTCAGCTGGTCGCCTTCGCCCACGGACAACACTTGGTCCAGGGTGATTTCTTGCCCAATGTCTGCCGGTATCTGTTCTATCTTGAGTTTTTCGCCAGCGGCAACGCGATACTGCTTGCCACCGGTTTTTACGACCGCGTACATGGGGTGTTCCTTAAATAGGTAAATGGGTTCATCCGCGCTGCCTGCCCTGCTGGGCGGGACTGCCGCTCTGGCGGGACACTCTTTTCATCTGGCGCCAGAGTTTGGCGGAAAGAAAAAAGGCCTTGATGCTTGAGGAAGATCCAAAACCGGATTTAAGACCGGGTCTAAGCCTACCTCTGCACCCAGAGGGGTGACGCAAATGCAACCGACGTAATTCGAGCATTGCTGACCGAATCAGGAATATTAGCCTGGGACTTTCGGAAAGTCAAAAAGCTGTTGCAGGCTAAGGGCTTAGGTGTGGCGTGCGCGCTTCAAGCGCCGGGGATCACGCGCAGGGCGATGTCGCGCGCCACCAGCCGGATCCCTGCCATGACGTCGCGGCGGTGCGCCGCATCCAGCCGGTCCGTGGGGATGGAGGTGCTGACGGCCACCCGCTTGCCCAGCGGCGTCATGCCGACGTAGGCGGCATAGCAGACCAGGCCCGTGGCCACTTCCTCCTGGTCCTGCGCCAGCCCGGTGCTGCGCACCTGTTCCAGTTCCTGGTCGAGCGCGGCGCGGGTGGCGAGGCTGCGTTCGGTGACGCGGGGCAACGCGTCTGGCAGGCAGGCGGCCAGTTCGTCCGGTGGCAGGCTGGCCAGCAGCGCCTTGCCCAGCGCGCAGGCGTGCGCGGGCAGGCGCAAGCCCAGGTCCGACACCAGCCGCACCGGACGGCGCGCATCCTCGCGGGCCAGATAGACCACGTCGAAGCCGTCCAGCGTCGCCAGTTGCACCACTTCATTGTGGCGCGCCACGAAGGCGCCCGCCGCCGCCTGGAAAGCGGTTTGCAGCCCGTCCTGGCGCAAGTAGGCGTAGCCCAGCGCCATCAGTTCGATGCCGATGACGTAGCCGCCTTCGCGGCGTTCGATCCAGCGCCGTTGCTCCAGGCAATCCAGCAGCAAGTACAGCGTGCTGCGGGCCAGCTGGCAGGATTCGGCCAGCTCGGATGCCTTGACCGGCGCGCGGCGGCTGGCGAGCACCCGCAGGATGTCGTGGGTGCGGCGGATGGCGGGGACGTCGTACTCGGAAGTCATGTTGATTGTCCAATATATTGGACATTAATTCAGGGTGTTGGACATGATAATCGAACTCTCCTAGACTGCCCCGCACATCATTCGAGCAAGGCGAGGGAGACTCATGGATCAAGCAAAGGCGCTACCTGCCGACCTGGAACAGGCGTTGCTGGTGGGGCGAGTGTGGCGGCCGGGGCTGGTGAATGGCCCCAGCGTGGTGGCGGTCCGCCAGGGCGAGGTGATCGACATCACGGCGGCCGTGCCCACCATGGCGGACCTGTTGGACCGTCCCGACCGCGTGGCGTTGGCGGCCAGCGCCACCGGCGAGTCGCTGGGCGACGTGCGGACCCTGATGGCCGCCAGCCTGGCGGGCCAGGACGGACTGCGCCTGCTGGCGCCCTGCGACCTGCAACCCGTCAAGGCGGCGGGCGTCACCTTCGCCATCAGCCTGCTGGAACGCATGATCGAGGAAGAAGCGGGCGGCGACGCCAGCCGCGCCGAGGAAATCCGCGTCCGCATGCAGGCGCTGATCGGTTCGGACCTGTCCCGCCTGCGACCGGGCTCGCCCGAAGCGGCCAAGCTGAAGGCCGAACTGACCGGGCGGGGCCAGTGGTCGCAGTACCTGGAGGTGGGCATAGGCCCGGACGCCGAGGTCTTCTCCAAGGCGCCGCCCATGGCGTCGGTGGGCACGGGCGCGCGGATCGGCGTGCTGCCCGAATCCCGCTGGAACAATCCCGAACCCGAGATCGTGCTGGCGGTCGACAGCCGCGGCGAAGTTGTCGGCGCCACCCTGGGCAACGACGTCAACCTGCGCGACATCGAAGGTCGCTCCGCCTTACTGCTGACCAAGGCCAAGGACAACAACGGCTCTTGCGCCATCGGCCCCTTTATCCGCCTGTTCGATGGCGGCTTCAACCTGGACAGCGTGCGCCAGGCTGATGTGTCCCTGCGCATTGAGGGCCTGGACGGCTTCGAACTGGACGGCGTGAGCCACATGCGCGAAATCAGCCGGGATCCCTTGGACCTGGTGGGCCAGGCTTGCGGCAGGCACCACCAGTATCCGGACGGTTTCATGCTGTTCCTGGGCACCATGTTCTCGCCCACCCAGGATCGCATGGGTCCGGGCACTGGCTTCACCCACAAGCTGGGCGACCGCGTCGTGATCGCCTCCGAACGCCTGGGGGCGCTGGTCAACGAAGTGCGGCTGGCCACCGAGATCGAGCCCTGGACCTTCGGGGTGCGCGCGCTCTATGCCAATCTGGCCGGCCGCGGCATGCTGCGGCAAGAGGCCTGATCCGCTGCAAGATGGCGCCGGGCAGGGGGAGGGCGCGCTGGGCGCCGTCCCCGTCGGCGATTCTGCCAGGGTGACGGCTCAGGTCCGTCACTCCCCGTATAATCCTTGGTCGAATCCCCCGCCCTCTGCGGCGGGCCCAGCGGTAAGAGCCGGCACGCGTCCGCGCCACGGCTCGTTTCACTCTCCCGGATACGTCTTGAATCTCCCCGAGCTTGTTGCCCCCATTGCAGACGATATGAAAGCCGTCGACGCGGTCATCCGCGAGCGGCTGAATTCCGAAGTGGTCCTGATCCGCACGATCGGCGACTACATCATTGGAGCGGGCGGCAAGCGCATGCGGCCGGCCATGGTGCTGATGGTGGCGCGCGCGCTGGGCTACGAGGGCACGCACCATCAGTTGCTGGCCGCCGTGGTCGAGTTCATCCATACCGCCACCCTGCTGCACGACGACGTGGTGGACGAATCCGACCTGCGCCGCGGCCGCGAGACCGCCAACGCGGTCTTCGGCAACGCCGCCAGCGTGCTGGTGGGCGATTACCTGTATTCGCGCTCCTTCGAGATGATGGTGGAAGCGAACTCGATGCGTGTCATGAGCATCCTGTCCGAGGCCACCACGGTGATCGCCGAAGGCGAGGTGCTGCAGCTGCTGAACGTGCATGACCCGGACGTATCGCAGGAACGTTACCTGCAAGTCGTGCGCTACAAGACCGCCAAGCTGTTCGAGGCCGCCGCCCAGGTGGGCGCCGTGCTGGCGGGCGCCACCCCCGAACAGGAAACCGCCGCAGCCGCCTACGGCCGCCACGTGGGTACCGCTTTCCAGCTGGTGGATGACGTGCTGGACTACAGCGGCGACGCCGCTGCCCTGGGCAAGAACGTCGGCGACGACCTGCGCGAGGGCAAACCCACGCTGCCGCTGATCCGCGTGATGGAAGTGGGCACCCCGGAACAGCAGCAATTGATCCGCGACGCCATCAAGACCGGCGACGCCGACTTCGCCGCCGTGGCCGCCGCCATCCAGGCCACCGACGCCCTGGAGCACGCCCGCCAGGCTGCCGTGGCCGAGGCCGATCTGGCTCGCCAGGCACTTTCTGGCTACCCCATTTCCCCTTTTCTAAATTCTCTGTTAGAATTCTGCGCTTTCGCGGTGAATAGAGATCGCTAAGCGAATTAGGCGAAAAATCTGGGGAAACCCAGCAGCCTGAAACGTAGCGGTTCTGTCAAAGCGAAGATGGTTTGGTTGCACTGAGCGCAACGAGATCAGCAGTAAGGTAGTAAGACTCGGGGCGTAGCTCAGCCTGGTAGAGTACTGCGTTCGGGACGCAGGAGTCGGAGGTTCGAATCCTCTCGCCCCGACCACTTATCTGTGGTCGAATTCTTGGTGGTGTTCTCGACACCAGCAGCAATAGCCGGAACCGCGAAAGCGGCGCCGGCTTTTTTGCGTTTGCTCTCTTCCTGTGCCAGCAAGATGAACGTCGCATCGATCGCGACGCCCGCTTCCTGAGCCATCAGCATAGCAGTCCGGTAGTCCGGAAGGTGCGTGCCCTTCACATAGCGATCCAGGGTCTGCTGTTTCAGACCCCACGCCTTCGCCATGCTGTTCACGCTGCGCCCCTTGAGCGCGGCTTCTACAAATTCCTGATATTCCATCGCCAGTCCTATCTTGCCGAATTACACGGATTCGGGTAATGTCGCCCTGAATTACACAAAATCGTGTAACACGGAACCGTGTTTTGACTAACGATAACCGCCCTTGAACGGGTATGCAACTGGGCCGAATGGCCTAGCGCCGAAAAGAGGAACGCCATGCCACACGTGATCGCTGTCGCGTCCACCAAAGGTGGAGTCACGAAGACCACAACCTGCGCAAATCTCGCAGGAATATTTGCCGATTTCGGCATGCAGGTGCTGTTGTTCGACGCGGACGAACAGAACAGCCTGACGAAGTACTACCCCATCGAACAGCGCGCTGAACACGGGCTGACGCGAGTTATTACGCGCGGTGGCCTCGTCACCGAAGACTGCATCAGCAAGACCGCGATTCCGGGAATCGACATCGTTTGCTCGGATGCTGTCGCGGGGAATCTGCAAACGTGGCTGAAGGATCGTGAAGATCGTCTGTTGATAATGCGCCGGGCAGTGAGGCGCTCAGCGGCCGTCGAGAAATACCACGCGATCATCATCGACACCCAGGGCGCGGCGGGCGAGCTGCAGAAGACGGCGGCGATGGCGGCGGACGTGATCCTGTCGCCGATCAAGCCTGACGTTCTGTCTGCGGCTGAATTTGCAGACGGCACGCTGCGCATGATGGAGTCTTTGAACAGTCTGTCCGACTTCGGCGCCGACTTCCGCAGTGGGGACCTATACGTCGTCATCAGCGCCCTGGAGCGTAACAACAACGCGCGTCACGTTGCGGATCAAATTCGCCGAAGCTTCCTCGGTCATCGGCAGGTGAAGGGCATTCTAGAGACGGTCGTTCCGCATGCAGCCGCCTATACCGCTGCGACGACTGCACGAATTCCGGTTCATCAATACGACCGTCGCAGGGGGGACAAGTCGCCCTGGGACGTCATGCACCGCTTGGCTTGGGAGCTCTTCCCCGCATTGAACGGCATCTACGTGGACGGTCAGGGCCAGCCTAGTGACGCGGGGGCTTGAGCAATGAAAAGAGCCATTAGACTTCCCGAACTGCCGGACATCGGAGACGTGTTCCGCGCAACCGCGCCTGCTGGAGGAGAGCAGCCGCCCCTGACGTTTTACGTGGCCGTGTCTTCAGATCACGCGCCCCTGGAAATGCGACGCGCGCGTGCTGCTGCCGTAGTGCAGACCGCTCTCCTCGCGATGCGACCCGTCGGCCTTGATTCTACGTCGACGGCTCCCTCCGAAGTCGTGAGCTTCAGCGAAATGAGCCTTATGGGCGTCTCAGAGACCGAGGCCGCAAGAATTTTTGAAGACCCAGTCCTCCATCGCTGGGTCCACCGCCCGATCTTTATCGTGCCGGACCCAACGCCCTACTTGAAAGCGTGGTCCGCCATCAGCTCGGGGAGGGTAGAGGCATGAGCACGAACAAGGAGCTTGCTCTCCTGCACTTGAGCACCGAGCTCGATCTTTTGCATCGTGCAACCGCGGGCTCCCCCGAACGCGCCCTGCACTTGGGCGTGGTGTTAGGCGCCGTGAGCGCGTATCGAAACCTCGGCGTGCTTGATGAAGACGACTTGCTTTTCATGGCCACCGCCCTCGCTGGCGAGGACGAAAAGCTGCCAATCCTGAGGGGCAACTGATGAAGCCCGCATCGAAGAAAGTAGACCTGGACCAAATGATCGCTTCGCGGCTGAGCGAAAGGTCGCCGGACCCTGCCGCAATCGACTCGGCGTTGACCAACGTGATTACCCTCAATGTCCGAGACGACTGCCGTCTGTACGAGCGCAACCCGCGGACGGTTCGCAATGAAAAGTACGACGAGATCAAGGAGTCGATCCGCACGCGCGGCCTCGATCAGATGATTGCTGTTACGCAGAGACCTGGCGAGAAGCAGTACATCCCGGCTAAGGGCGGCAACACCCGCTTGGAAATCCTGCAGGAACTGGTCGCCGAAGGCCATATGCAGTTCTTGCATATGGACTTCGTGAAGGTTCCGTACCGCAGCGAGGCAGCCCTTCTCGCGGCCCATATGGTGGAGAACGACCAACGCTCGGGCCTGCTGTTTTGGGACGCAGCGCGTTCGACCTTTGACCTGAAGCAGGAGGTGGAGCGCGAACGCGGCGGCCCGATGAGCTTGCGTGACTTTTCCGAACACCTCAAAGCAGGTGAAGGAATACAGGCGTCCCCTGCGCTTCTGAGCCACTATGGTTTCACCATGAAGCATCTGGCCGACCTGGCGTGCGCGGCCAGCCAGCTCTCCAGGCGCGATGTGCAGGACCGCTTCATACCGGCACGCAGTCGGCTGGCGACGATTGCGGCGAAGCTTGGTGCCGAGGAGGCTCTCGACCAGGCTTGGACGCTCGCGATCGATCACATGCGAGAGCGCTACGTCGCGACCAAGTCGCTGGACTTCGCGGCATTCACTGCTCGTCTTGACGAGAACTTCGCCCAGCGCATCAGTCTTACGGTGGACGAGCTCCAACGCGCGGTGCAGATCCTCCAGGCTAATCCGGACGCTGAATCCGCGAGCTTGGTGCGTGACGCGAAGCAGCATGCGCCAGCACCAGGCAGCTCCCTGGCAGACACGCAAGCCTCGGACGGTGCCGATGAAAGTTCAGGCCGTGATTCAGCGAACGTGGCCACGCAGATGAAGCTGCCTCCGCAGCATGAAACCTCCAATGCCTCAACCTCGCGGCGGAATGGTGAGCACGACACTGAAGCCGCCGGCGCGCAGCCGAGTTCGAAGCAGCCGCCCGCCGACAGTCGAGGCTCCGCCGAACGGGAACTCTGGCATGCGCTGGAGGAACTCGTGACGGTCAGCCATCTTCAAGGGTGCCTCCTGTCCGTTGACGAGCTGCCTTTGCGCTTCATGGTCGAGATACCCAAGGATGTTGGCGGCGACCTGGGCTCATTGCAAGAACAAGCTCTGCAGGGTGGGGACTACGCCGAACGTTATTACGCGTGGTGGTGGCTGGTCCTTCTGTCGCAACAAAACACGCCCGCAGGCCTCGCGGCTCTGTCCCTTGAGTCAGACTTCAAGCTCCACGCCGAAAGCACTGACTCCTGGCAGGATGCGTGCGACAACCTGTTGGGAGACCCGGTTTACGCAGACGGCTCCTACCACGTCGTGCGTCGAATGACGGACCCGGATGATGCCACTGGGCTTGTGTATCTCAGGGTGATCCAAGCCGTCCGACAGTTCAATCAAGCATTTCCTGAGCGTTCGAAGGACTCATTCTGGCAATCGGTGGGCGTGCCGGTGGAGTTGACTGGAGGCGCGTCATGAATTTCCTGGAGTTGACCCATCCCACCCTGAAACGCAAAGCGCTGCGAGAGCTGAACGAACAGATCCGGCGGCGCGCACATGCCGACGGGGCGCTACCACAGCACACGGCGGAACTTTTATTGGCTGGCCTTCGCGATCGAGGGCTTGATGCAATGCTTCCAGCAGTCACGGTGCGCATCTACGTGGACCCCGAAGCACTGGTGGAACAACAGAGCGAGCACCAGCGACGCCAGGAGCTCATGGCGCAGCTTCGACGGTTTCTCCGCGCACAAGCGGGCGGATCGCTGATCCGCGCGCTGTTTCCGGCAATACCGGCAGCGGAAGTGGACCAGATGCGGGCGCATATGCGGCTAAGTCCGCCTGGCCCAGCCGTTGAGCTGGATCCAGCGGAATACCTTCGGGTGCACAGCATTTGGAAGGAGCTGCAGGGGACCACTTCTGACGTCCGGGAGCGATATCTCGCACTCCATGAGGCATTTCCAAAGCACACGCTTCTCACACTGTTCGCCGCGCTCAATCAGCGCTAACTGGAGATCGCCGATGACTTCGACAAAATCACCGCGGGCCTTACCCGCAAACGCTGGCGAGGATGCTCCTGGTGCCATGGTCACCGTCCTCAAGGGCACGCCGGCGTTTCG
Source organism: Achromobacter sp. SD115 (assembly GCF_017355315.1). Lineage (NCBI taxonomy): Bacteria > Pseudomonadati > Pseudomonadota > Betaproteobacteria > Burkholderiales > Alcaligenaceae > Achromobacter > Achromobacter sp. SD115. The sequence goes on from NZ_JADIJM010000015.1 coordinate 166,341, forward strand.
CCCGCTGACGTACACACTCGCGATGCAACGGGTCGTGGAACGTGCGGCAGATCAGCCCCCTATGAAGGCGATGTCAGGCCGTGCCGGCCTGTGGAGGGCCGGCCGTGATTAGGATCCTGTCGCTGTTGAGTTGCTTCCCAATGCCCAGGAGGGGCTTGGGACCTTTGGCTTCGCCCATCGACCCTGCGTGGTTCCCAATTCGCCTCTTTGATCGACGCGGAAGCGCTGCGAACGATCCTCAGTTCGTCACCGAGGGTCGGCACGTGTGCCCAGACGGGAGTCCGCAATGACAGCATGGGATTTTGCGCTCGATCCCTACGGGCGACAGTACACAGCGAACGCCGATACGGATGCCGTCGCCCAGCGCGACCAGGCCAACGAGCATTACTTGCTAAGAGTCTTGGACGCGCCGATCACCATCCATCGCGCCTTCGTAGAGCTCGCAGGCAGTCTCAACGCTGCGGCCATCTTGAGCGACCTTGCCGCCCAATCCGACCTGACCGAACTAGCGGGCGACTGGGTCTATATCGACGCGGAGGAATGGCGTTCGCGCCTGGGACTGTCCTACAAAGAGCAGCTCACAGCGCGAAGACTATTGGAGCGGAACGGCTTTCTGGAAACGATGCGCATCGGAATGCCCCCGCGAACGGCCGTTCGCGTCAACTGGCTGGTAGTGGATAGGGAACTACGCGTACAGGCCGCGAACGCGGCGCTGGCGCGTCCATCTCCGAGCCTGAGTAGCTGACAGTCGTATGTCGACCAACATCGCCTACGACCGACTTTGGCTGGCCCTGAAGCGGAGCCGGCCTATCGCCTTTGGACTGTTCTTGGCACGTATGACCGGGAATCCGAAGGCGGCGATCGTACTGTCCCAGCTCGCGCATTGGACGCGAACCGGACGAGACGTAGCTCAAACCAACGGCTGGATCTTTAAAACTCAGCAGCAGTGGTGGCTTGAGACAGGCCTGTCGCGCGCGGAGCTCGACACCGCGCGCCGCAGGCTCCGCAATCTCGGCTTCGTAGAGGAGACATTGGCGGGCCGGCCAGCCACGTTGTGGTATCGAATGAACCTTCCGAACATAGCGAGGGCCTTGGAGGTGTGCAGGAAGGAGGCCCTTCCTGTCGAACTCACATTTGAGTTCATGCGCGCGCCTGAGCGCGCGGTGCGGGATCTGCTCGGGCCAACTACGGCGTATCACCGCATCCTGGCAGACGTGACCGGCGGAGTGAACGCCGGTCTACTTCTGTCGCGACTGCTCCAGCTTCAGCGCAAGTCCGTCGAGTCCGGGTATCCCTGGTTCAGCCTGACCGCACTCAACTGGCAAGAGGATCTCGCGCTGAATAGACGCTCGTTGGAGAACGCCAAGGATAAGCTGAAAGAGCTAGGTCTCGTACAGGAGTTCTACCTGAACCGCGGCGCCAAGCGCGTTTACACGCAAGTAGATCCCGCACTGCTCTGCAAGCTTCTGGAAGCACAGTTCGCATCTCAAGCAGCAGCCCGAAAGAGGGCTGAGGTGGAAGGTTTGGCGACCACGCGGCGCCACCAGGCATTCCAAATGTCTAGGGGCGAGCCGGGGCAGACTATGCCGCAAGCGGGCCCCGCGCCTGCCAATGTACGAAACCGACAAACTGGTAATGCCAAACCGGAAATATCAGATTGTGGGATTCGTACATTGCAGATTGCTGGAAACATGCATAGCAGTTTGCCAGATTCGTCCACTTCTATAAGGGATACGACTACAGGTCCGAATACAGCAACGACCACAACCCACGCGCGCGCACGGGAGGCCGTTTTGCAGCGAAACGAGTCAGTGGTGGTTGATTTGGACTCCCTTCTGTGGCCAGACGTGCTTCCGCAAGAGAGCAGGCAGGGCGCGATCACGATTCTTGGCTACGCGCCAACTGCTGTCCGGCAAACCCTGCTCGACGAGTTTGGCGCGCGAGCAAGACGGCAATCTGTGGAGAACCCGCTCGGATACCTGAGGCGACTGGTTCTCCTGGCCCAGCAAGGACGATTCGTGCCCGAGCTTGCCCATCTTGAAGAACAGCGTCGTCGCAACCTGGTTGCGGTTTCCGCCTCGGTGCGGGCGGCGGAGGCTGTGGTGGCGGCGAAGGCCTGCCCGGGTCCTCAGCCTTCGTCGAAGGAAGAGGGACGCGCCCGAATCGCAGAGCTACGCGCGGTGATGGCGGAGCGGAGGGCTCGGCCATGAGTGTTTTGCAGCAAAACAGGTCGACAAGGAAATTGACATTCGCGACCACGCTGTCGCCCTGGAGCAATTTCCTAACGATGCGGGCCAGCATCACCCATAAACACATTCAACAACGGAGAAGCGCCTGATGGCACCGAAAAAAACGGCGGTTGATTCTTCCCTGTCCGCATTTGCGACGGCGGACAACTCCCCATTTCCCGATCGTTACGACCTCGACGGTGAGCGCCGCATACTGGGCTCCCTCCTCAACGACGATGACCCCGACCCGGCCCATCCTCTCTTCGGGCGCTTGCAACTCTACTACGAGCGCGAGGCCGAATTTACGCGTATGCGTCAGGCCCATGAAGCGCGTGCCGGCGCCGACCCCTTGGTTGGGAGTTCTGAGGCGCGCCAGATAAAGACGTTGCCGTCGCTGGTCGCCGAGAGCCAGGACGTTATGTCTCTTCACACGCTGGAGGCCCTTCGGCTGTTTATGGGAAAGGCGGTCGAGCCCGGCAAGCCCGGCGCTCCGATTGCGGGTGGAAAGCGTGTTGCGGCAGCACTTCGATCCCTTTGGTCGCTGTCGTCGAATGACAATCCCTATGCAGACTGGGCTCTGGTCGAAACGAAGGCCCGCATTGAGGAAGTGCGCGCATACATCAAATCCGAACAAGGGCAACTGCTGTTGAAGCTGGACGAGATGAGAGCCAAGGGCCTCGCGTACTCGGTTTTGCAGTCCCGGGAGCCCGCGCAAATGCAGCTCGGCTTCGCCTCGCCCTATGGCTATATGGTGGCGCTACTCATCGTGGAAGTCGACTACTTCACACGAGTGTTGAAGAGTGCTCAACGTCGCGACCTAGTTTCGGGACGCCAAGGTCATGCGCTACTGCAGGCCGTCAAGCACAAATGTCGGAGCGTCTTTGAACGCGTTCTGTACTGGCAGAAGTATCTGATGAAGGACGAGCTCGTCACCCTAAGTCGCGTCGACTTTGTCGCGGGAGCAGAAGCGTCAGCCCAGCAGCGCGTGAGCGCCGTGAAAGCCATATTCGGGGAGGTGCCCAAGCCGGTGTTCATGGGTGAGGAGGCTCCTCGCCATACGAAGCGCCGGCTAAATCTATCTGCTGCCGAATTGCGACTGTTGGATGCGGTGCCGCTAGCGGATGCAGTTGCTACAGGCGTCGACAAGAACCTTCTGACCTAGATGGAGACGCTCATGTCGCCAAAGTCTGTCGCAGATGGTCTCACCAGCATGACAGGTTTGCCGTCACCTTCCGGGCTGGAGGGTGCGCGAGCGGTCGCCAGTGTCCCATCGTTCTCGTGCTCGTCCGTATCCGTGGACATAAAAGCCTTTAAGGGTAAGGGAGCGTTCCGCTCCCTGTCGCGGCAGTTCGCTGATTCGGTGGCGCAGGCAAGGGATGCCATGAGCGATCTGGCGCTGGATACCACCAGATTCGAAGTCGGCTGCTACTTGCGCCTAGTAGAAGAGCGTGGCCGCGGGGCGCTGGGACGGGCGCGGTTGCGTTGGTGCATTCGAGGCCATGCGCGCTACGTGCGATTTGAAGCGCTGGCAGGAATCTTGGAGACGCTCCCGCCATCGGTCGTGGAGCACTTCCGCAACTGCGACGTTCGCGCGATGGAATTGAACGCGCTTGAAAGCGTGCTGCGCCAAGCCGTCGACCAAGTGGAATCGTACTTGCGAAATGGTGCGCTGCGCCAACGGGCTGGAAACTTGGTGCCGCGCGCCGTTTTGCAGCAAAACACAAGAACCTATGAACGAAACCAGCAATCTTGAAGCTGCCGAAACGGGCGAACGACCCTGTCCACGCGGTAAGAGAGTTCTACGAGGATCAACTTTTTTGGAGCATTGAAATGGCTATGAGAAGCGAGATGGGCGGAAATGTTCTGGTGAATCCAGTGCTGAAGACCGTCAAGGTGAAGGGTGATGATCGCCAAATTTGCGAGCTCCGAGTGATGTGCTCGGAATACAAATCTGATGGCAATGGGGGGTACGTGCAGGACGACTCACGGACGTTTCCCGTCCAAGTGACCATCTGGCATGAGGGAACTGCAAAGCGGGTGTACGAGGTGGTGCGGGTTGGGGCAGCCGTCAGCGTGGTCGGGGCCGCATATGTGCGGCCATGGATCAACGAGCAAAGCGGTCAGGCAGAGGCCGGCATGTGCATGGACGCCGAGAAAGTCACCCTGGGCCTTCAGCGGATTGAAGCCGTGCAGTACCGCGCCAAGGCGCAGCCGGAAGCACCCCGAGCTACCGAGGCGGCGCCGACCGCTCTCTAACCATTATTCGATCGGTCGGGGGTGGCTCCGCCACCTCTGACGTGGAGGACATTGATATGCGTATCAGCACGAGAAGGCCGAAGTGGGAGCAGTTTCGCGAGTCGTACGTCCTGCGTGTCGGGAAAGAGCAGCGAGTGGTGGGCAGAGTCGACGTGATTGGCTCGGTGGGGTACTGGTGGCAGACGGCCGATAAGACGGATGTCGCCTACAGCCTTCAAGAGGCCAAGCGGAAGGTTGAGGACTTGCTTAGGCTGGGCGGTGGAGTGGTGGTGCTCAAAGGCATGGCGGCAAGTCCAATGGCCCGGGCCGCATAGGGGCGGGCCATGCGTAACTTTATTGGTCAGTATTTGGCGCGCGTGCGCCTAGCCACTCTTGAGACTGTTCTCGGGACTGCCGCCCTGGCGAGGAAGGGGCGCATCGCTGCGATGGGAGCGCCGCGCCGGTGGTGGCGCGTTCTGGCTCTTTTCTGCTCTGGTGTGCTTTTCGCAAACCTTATCGCCTATTTCGTGTCTGGCGGCGAGTCTGGGCATGAGGGTCTTGCCGGGTTTGCCGCACATCCCTTCAACATGGCCCTCATCGCTTATGTCCTCGGGTACGTGCTCTGCTTCGGCACCTGGAACTTGCTTTCGGTTGTTCGACGGTTGGGCCGCGAGGAAATGACGCGGGCGTCCTTCTTGCGAATGAATGGAAAGCGCACGAACTGGCCGCGACGTATCCCTCAGGAGCGGAAATGACGAAGACCCTCATAATCGCTGAGAAGCCCTCTGTCGCTCGCGATATCGCTGCGGCGCTTGGTGGGTGCCGTCAGGCCGGGAACTGGCTGGAAGGTGAGCAGTTTGTTGTCAGCTCTGGCATAGGGCACTTAGTTCAGATTGCCGACCCCGATCCTGGTCAGCCTGCTGGTGGGTTCGGTGGCCTTCCCCGCATTCCCGACCGATTTGTGCTGAGTCCTATCCCCGGAACGGTCGACCAGCTCAAGCTGCTCGGGAAGCTGATTGCACGCCCGGATGTGATCTCGGTGGTCAACGCTTGCGACGCGGGCCGTGAAGGTGAGCTGATCTTCAATCTGATTTATGAGTTTCACAAGGCGCAGAAGCCGGTGTATCGGATGTGGATTCAGTCCATGACTCCTGCGGCGATCCGCGAGGCCTACAAGGGGCTTCGGCCGGCCTCAGCCTTCGCCAGGTTGGGCGATGCGGCGCGCAGCCGGTCCGAGGCGGATTGGCTGGTTGGCATTAATGGTTCAAGAGCGGTATCTGCATTGGTTGAAGTGCTGACCGATCGACGCGAGCGGAATTCGCTGGGGCGAGTCCAGACGCCGACGCTCGCGATTGTTGTTCACCAGGAGCTTGCCATTCGCTCCTTTGTGCCGCGGCCATACTGGGAACTGCATGCGACTTTCGCCGTGCAGGCGGGCGAATATGTCGCGCGTTGGCGCGGTCCGTCTATCGACTCGGGGGACTCTGGCGACACGACTCACCGCATATGGGACAAATCCGCGGCCGAGGCCCTGCACGCACGATGCCGCGCTGCGGAGCCCTCCACGGTGCGAGATGAGTTCAAGGCAGTAACAAGCGCTCCGCCTAAGTTGTTCGACTTGACGACGCTTCAGCGTGAGGCCAACAAGCGGTTCAAATTCTCCGCCAAGAAAACGTTGGACTTGACCCAGGCCTTATACGAGAAGCACAAAGCTGTAACTTACCCGCGCACAGACTCCAATGCGCTTCCGGAGGACTATGTGGGGAAAGCTGCCTCAGTAATGGAGACGCTCTCTGTGGGTGCGTACGGCGAGCATGCTGGACGGATCATTGCCAATAGCTGGGTGCGCCCGGACAAGCGGATCTTCAACAATGCGAAGATCTCCGATCACTTCGCCATTATTCCAACTGGGAAGCTTCCGGAAGGCCTGACCGAAGGCGAAGCTAAGGTTTTCGACCTGGTCGTGCGACGGTTCCTGGCTGCCTTTCACCCGCCCGCGGTCTACGCTAAGACCGAGCGAACGACAGTCATGGCAGGGCACGAGTTCACGGCCACGGGCCGAGTGCTTCAAGAGGCTGGATGGATGGCGGTCTATGGGCGAGACCTTGATCCGGAGGACGATTCCACATCACTTTGCCCATTGGTGCAAGGCGAAGGCGCGGCGAATCGCGGCGTGAAGCTCGTGGCGCAGAAGACGAAGCCGCCCGCCCGGTTTAACGAAGCCACGTTGCTGGGGGCAATGGAGACCGCTGGAAAGTTGTTGGAGGACGATGATCTGAGAGAGGCGATGCGAGAGCGAGGGCTTGGAACGCCCGCCACTCGCGCGGCCATTATCGAAGTACTCCTAGCGGATCATGATCGTGCCAAACGACCGATTGAACCCTATTTGCGGCGGGAGGGAAAGGAGCAGCATCTCGTGCCCACCGACAAGGGCATTCAGCTTGTGCAGTTCTTGGAATCCAACGGACTTGAAGAATTGACTTCGCCCAGGATGACCGGGGATTGGGAAAGCAAACTGCGACTTATGGAGCGCGCCCAGTACGACCGATCGCGCTTCATGACCGAAACCGCTCAGTTTGCACGTCGCCTGGTTGAGACATTGAAGGCCAGGGCCGCGGCCGCCCCTGCGACGCCAAAGACCAGGCTTGCAGCGCCATGCCCAAAGTGTCAGGCGCCGCTGCAGGCGGGCACGCTACAAGTCTCGTGCAGCGCAGAATGTGGGTTTCGCCAGGTTAGATTGGTGGCAGGACGCGAACTTTCCGACGCAGAGCTGACTGTTCTGTACATCGATGGGAAAACGGGGCTGCTGGAAGGCTTCGTCAGCAAGACGAAGCGACTGTTCAGTGCCAAGCTCAAGGTAAATGCAGAGTGGCGTCTGGAGTTTGAATTCGAGGCCAGAGGTGACGCCAATACGGGCGCCGGTGTGACGCTCGGTGGTACGCAGAAGCGCTATCCGTGCCCGCTTTGCCGGCAACCGCTGCGCCTGCGGCAGAGCTCGAAGGGAGCCTTTTGGGGATGTTCAGCTTATCCGCAGTGCAAGCACACTCAGCCCGACGATGGCGGAAAGCCAGGCGTTCGCACGGCGACGGTCACGGCATCCATGCCGGTCGCGGAGGCGTTGCAGCTATCTGCCAGCCGTGAGGCGCCCGGTGGCGCTGCCGGAGCGGCGTGCCCGACTTGCGGCTCGGGAAAGCTCGTGAGCCGGGCTTCGAGCACGTCGCCCAGGCGCTTTCTAGGCTGCAGCAAGTTCCCTAAATGCCGTCATTTCGAATGGGAGAAAGGTCATGCGTCGAATTAGGGTGGACGTGCCTTTCAGGGCAGCTATTGGAACCATAGGGCGTGTGTCTCTGAACTTTGACCACTATGACAGCCTTCAAGTGCCAAAAGCCAGCTTATCTATTGACTTGGGGGTTGGGGCATGCGGGGAGGCAGTTACTGCCAGTCTTGACGTTGCGGCACTACGGCAGCTTGTGGACGGGATGATGGACGTGACTCTCGCGGTCGAGCGACGCCAGCGTTTGGACGGCCTGCAGGCTGCTGTTTAGCACTGCAGAACCTGTAGGTGCGGTATTCGCTGTTTAGCGTACACACTGCGCGGTGTGTACGGTAGTGAAGAAGCAGCATCATAAATATGACGATTTTCGTGATCAATAGCTTGGAGATCTGCGGCAATGGGTAGGCCTGCGTTTCAGCTAACGGACGACCAGGCGCGGCAAATCATGGCGGAGATCTCTCGCCTCCAGGCTGCCTATCCTGACGTCGCAGATAACCGCGCTTTTCTTGGTGGTCTGATAAGCGCGGTGCTAGAGGTCACGGGCCGCCTATACGGCGTTCCAACATACCAACGGATACTGCGTGCCTACGCGCCAACCCGAAGACCTTCCACGACCACCATCCTTTCCGTGTTGGTTCGCGTGCAAGAGCGCCTGGCTCGTACCTCTGCTGGGCAGGTCGATCCGGATCTCCGCGCGACTGCGCTTCCGCGAGTGACAGAGCGTGCGGCGAGGCAGGATGATCCGACTACCCTTCGACTGCTTGCCGTTGAGTTGGAGGAGCACCGCCGCCGGCGGCAGGTGCTGGAGGCTGACAACGCTCGGTTAGAGGCTGCGATGGTGGCCCAGCAGTGTGAGCTCGCCCGCGTGCAAGGTCAGGCCGACAGCGCCGAGCGGGCGTTGGCCGCGATGGCGGATAAGCTCTCTGCGCTTGTGACTACCGTGACGAACGTCACGGAAGCGGAGAAGGGCGGTCGGGCGTTTGCTCTGCGCGCGATTGAGGCAGCACGCGCGGAAAGCCGGCTGTGGAGGGAGCGCTACGAGGGGCTGCAGGCGCTAAGGAAGGAGGAACAGGCGCTGCTCGAATCGTACCGAAGAGCGGCGGTGGGGGCCGCAGGAGCGCCGCGATGAGCGAAGTGGCACCTCTCCCCCAGTTCGTCACTGCAAACGGCTCTGAGGCCGTTTCTTGCGTCCTTGGACATGTTAGCGATGACTGGGAGGCGGCAGAGCGTTGGCTTCAGGCGCTCGCTGCAAGAAGGCCGCCGGTGAGCCGGCACACACTGGCGAACTATCAGCGCGAGATCTTCCGCATCCGATGGTATTGCGACTTGGTCGGGTCTGATGGGCCGAGTCGATGGTCCATTCCCGACGTTACCCGCTATCTAAAATTCTTGCGGGAGCATTCAGGCGACCACATCTGCGGAAGACGTGCAGCACGCGTTGGTGATATCGATTGGACGCCTTTTCGCGCCAGGCTTGGTGCTTCTGCCTTGGCGAATGCTCAGAAAGTGTTGCATGCCCTCCTCAAGTTTTGGTTTGAGGCAGGGTATCGGCGGGCCAATCCGATGGCATCGATTGGGAGTGGTGGGGGAGTGGGCCGGGATGCTCCACGCCGGCATGCAGTGCCACCAGACTTGATTGAGGAGGTTCTAGATTCGATGGAAAAGGCCTCCCGCACATCGGTTGAGAAGAAGCTCATGTTCTTGCGGGATCGTTTTATCTTGCGACTGCTGCAATTCACAGGAATGAGGGCGAGCGAAGTGGTTCTCGCAAGTATGGGCGATGTCGAGCTCTATGCTGATCCGAAGTCCGGGCGCGCGCACTGGTCCTTAGTTGTGAGGCATGGGAAGGGAGGAAAAACAGGCCGCGTAGCTCTTCCACCCGCAGTCATGGACGATCTTCGTGCATACCGATACGCGTTTAACTTTCCGCCAGATCCCGTGTGTGGTGACACTACGGCGCTCATCCTGTCGACGCGGACTCGCAAGGTGGACGGGCCGGCGCGCTGCCCGTCCACCGTGGTAGGACGCCGTAGTCAGCGCCGATGGGCCGAGATTCGTCGTCGCGCCACCCTTTGGGACATACTCACGGGCGCCTTTCAGCGATGTGCTGCGGGGTTTCGTAGCGCTGGCCGGGATCAGGACGCAGTGCTGCTGGAGCGGGCGTCGACCCACTGGCTAAGGCACACGTTCGGGCGGCAGCTGACCGCGATGGGAGTGGACGTGCGGGTGGTCGCCAAGGCGATGCGTCATGACGATGTACGGACTTCTATGGCATACACGGAGCTGGACTTTCTAGACGTCGTG
>NZ_JADIJM010000016.1:0-172478 GCF_017355315.1 Achromobacter sp. SD115
CACCGCACCATGTCTGCCTCTCTCATTGCAATCGTGCCCGCTGCGGGCGTAGGGGCCCGCGCCAGCCGGCCCGGGCACGAAACCGTGCCCAAGCAATATCGTCCGCTGGGCGGACAGCCCATGCTGCGCCACGCGGTATGCGCGCTGCTGGCCGACGAGCGCATCTCGCAGGTGCGCGTGGCCGTGACGCCCGGCGACGGCTGGGTGGACGCGGCCCTGGCCGGCCTGCCGCGCACCGTGTGGCGTGCTTGCGGCGGCGCAACGCGCGCGGATACCGTGGCCGGCGCGCTGGCCGACAGCGGCGTGGCCGACGACGCCTGGGTGCTGGTGCATGACGCCGCGCGTCCCGGGCTGCCGGCGGCGGCGTTAGGCCGGCTGATCGACGCATGCCTGGCGGATCCCGTGGGCGGCCTGTTGGCGCTGCCCGTGGCGGACACCGTCAAGGGCGGCCATGAGCGCGTGGATCGCACGCTGGACCGCAATGGCCTGTGGCTGGCGCAGACCCCGCAGATGTTCCGGGCCGGCGTGCTGCGCGATGCGCTGACGGCGGCGTCCGTGAGCGGCGCGGCCGTCACCGACGAAGCCTCGGCCATCGAGGCGGCCGGCTACGCGCCGCTGCTGGTGCCCGGCGCCATGCGCAATTTCAAGGTGACATGGCCGGACGATTTCGAACTGATGGAAAAATGGCTATGAGTATTCCTTTCCGCGTCGGCCAGGGTTTCGACGTGCACGCGCTGGTCGAGGGCCGTCCGCTGATCATCGGCGGCGTCACGATTCCCCACACGCATGGCCTGCTGGGGCATTCGGACGCGGACGTGCTGTTGCACGCCATTACCGATGCGTTGCTGGGCGCCGCCGGCCTGGGCGACATCGGCCGCCACTTTCCGGATACCGACCCGGCCTTCAAGGGCGCCGACAGCCGCGTGCTGCTGCGCGAGGCCATGGCGCGCGTGCGCGCCGCGGGCTGGGAACCGGTGAACATCGACGCGACGCTGCACGCGCAGGCGCCCAAGATCGGTCCGCACGCGCCGGCCATGGTGAAGAACATCGCCGCCGACACCGGGCTGGCCGAGACCGAAGTCAATATCAAGGCCAAGACCAACGAGGGCCTGGGCTACCTGGGCCGCAAGGAAGGCATTGCGGCGACGGTGGTGGCCTTGCTGGCGCGCGCGGCTTCCTAGCTCGCGCGAGGGCTCCGCGCAACACGACCGAAGGCGCTTTTCCGCTGTTCATTTAGTTTGGATACATCTTTAACAAATGAATAAGCGGGTCGAATTGATCTGGCATATTCTGCGCTACTTCAATTCGACTACTGAGACATTCGGATGCATTTACGTGGCATCGCCCTGGCTTCCATCTTCAGCGCGGTAAGCCTGCCCGCGCATGCGCAGTACGAGCAGCAGCTGGGGCCGCTGGCCGGCGCGGTCAAGCAGCAGATGCTGGAGGGCTGGACCGTTGGCGTGCAGGATGGATGGTTCACCCTGCACAATGCGAACAAGGCCGACAGCGAACAGACCCTGTACATGAATGTCGGGCCGGCGCCGGAATCGGGCCGGGTGACCGACGTCAATGTGGTCGTCAAGTCTCCGAATCCGAAAGCGTCCATCGGCGTGGCGCTGAGCAACCGCGCCAACAAGAGCCTGTGCCTGCTCGAACTCACGGCCGACAAGAACACGCTGCTGTTCTGTCTGCAGGGGCAGAATCGCCGCGACATCGCTTCGCTGCCCAACATAGCGAAGTTGGACGGTACCGACCGCATCAGAGTGGTCGAACTGCCCGGCGCGGCCCGTTTCATCGTGAACGGCCAGCAGATCGGCGATGTCAGCAATGAGCCCGCCACGGGCGCAGAGCTGGGCATCATGGCCTACGACGTAGGCACCTTCGGCATTGCCGACTTCAAGATCACGATGACAGGCGGCCAATCCGGCGCGGCGCCGGCGGCCGGCACCTTGCCCGCGCGGGGCGGCAACACCGGCGGGGGCACGGCGCAAAAGCCCCAGGCGCCGGCTCCGGCCGCCGGACAGGGCGGCGGCGATTACAACCCGGCCTTGCCGGGGGAAGGCCCCTATCCGCGTTTTGGCGGCGACACCATGCGCATCGTGTCGGTGTACATCGGCATCATGCGCAGCATCTTCATGCACGAGTTCGGGCACGCCCTGATCGGCGAGCTGGAGCTGCCCTCGACGGGGGCGGAAGAGGACGCGGTCGACATCTACTCGGCGCTGCAGATCGTCGAGCCGACCATGTATCCGTCGGACAACAAGGAAGTGAACACGATGGCGCAGGACGCGGCGAAGTACGCGGCCTTGCAGTGGTACTACAGCGGCAAGGTGGCCGAACGCAGGGGGGCCGACGCCTCCTCGGCCTGGCAAGACGAGCACACTGGCGACCTGAAGCGCTTTCGCAACATGCTCTGCATCATGTACGGCGGCAACCCCGCCGTGTTCGAGTCCATTGCCAAACACGTCGGGCTGGAGGACCGGACCCGGGCGCGTTGCGCGGATGAATTCAACAAGCAGAACCGCGCCTGGAACAAGATCCTGGCGCCTCACACGCGCGTGGGCACCTGGACGCCCGAAGGCCAGCAGCCGGCGAATGCGCCCGGCGCGCCGGTGAAGGTGGTGTTCCAGCCGTCCAAGCGCAAGATCGGCAACTTGTTTGCGAACAATCTGTCCGAAGCGATCTCGAACAACATCAAGCTGCTGGGCGAACGCTACGTGCTGCCGCGTCCGGTCAACGTGGTGTTCAAGGACTGCGGCCAGCTCAATGCCTGGTACAGCCCGCGCGAAGGCTCGATCACCATGTGCTATGAGCTGATCGAAAACATCGCGGTGATGATTTCCGACATCGAGATGGGCACCGTGGGCGGCGAGGTCGCGGCCCAGGGCGGCGGCGCCCCAAGCTCGGCCGCGCCGCGTCAGCAGCCAGCGCCGGCGCCGGGGCAGGGCCTGCCTGCCAGCGCCATCGACGAACTGAAAGACTTTGGCGTACCGGCCACGACCATGCTGTTCACCGCGCCGTACAAGGGGCCGACGCCTAACAAGATCTACCGCGCCCAGGTGATCACGACCGCCGATCTGGTCGGGATGATCAAGAAGGACAAGAACCTCCTGATCGTCGACACCAGCGGACTGCGCGACACGGTGCCCATCGGCTATCCGCTGGCGGATGCGGGCTCGGATGGCAGCGTCACGGATCACCTGCAACAAGGCTTCGACGCCTGGCTGTTGAAGAACAACGGCGGCGATCGCAAGGCGCCCGTCGTGATCCTGGGCGCGGGCATGAATGATCGTTCCGCCTACAACGCGGCGCTGCGCGCCGGCACGCTGGGCTGGACCGTGTACTGGTACCGCGGCGGCGTCGAGGCCTGGGCCGCGAACGGCCTGCCCACCACGTCGAGCATGCCGAAGAAATAAGCGATCGACGGCCCTGCATAAAAAAACCCGCCTGCGCATGTGCCGCAGGCGGGTTTTTTACTGCGCGGGGCTGTTTACTTGCCTTGGGCAGCCAGCGCCAGGGCGGCGGCGTTGACCACGGCGGCGATGCGGCCGGCGTCACGCAGCTGTTCGGTCGACAGGCCGTCGTTCTTCAGATTCTCGTAGTGCGAAGCCACGCAGAAATGGCACTTGCCGATGATGGAGGCCACCAGCGCGAACAGCTCGAAGCGCTTCTTGTCCACGCCGCCGTGGGTGGCGTAGGCGTTCATGCGCAATTGGGCCGGCAGGCTCTTCAACTGGGCGTCGCCGGTCATTTCGACGTAGGGATACCAGGTGTTGTTCATGCCCATGAGGGCCGATGCCGTCAATGCGGCGTTGGCGTCGCCTTCCGACAGGCCGCTCTTGAAGGCTTCGACCAGCACCGGGCTGCGCGCGGCGTAGGCGGCGGACAGGGCGGCGCCGACGGCATCTTCAGGAGCCAAGGTCGAACGGGCGATCACGGCGTCCAGATTCAGGCGGATATCCTTGGCCCAATCCGGCAGTTGTTCCTTAATGGTCGTAAGAAATTCCATAGCTTTTACCTATAATCTAGAGCAGTTAAAGCCCAGCGCAGGACCCGCTAGCGGGTCCCGGGCCGGGCTGGAAATTACAGCGTAGCGCCGCCAACCGTACGGTTGCACGGGCACAGCTCGTCGGTTTGCAGACCGTCGAGCAGACGCAGAACTTCTTCCGGGTTACGGCCGACGTTCAGGTTGTTCACCGAAACGTGCTGGATCGTGTTGTCCGGATCAACGATGAAGGTGGCGCGCAGGGCAACGCCAGCACCCTTTTCGCGCACGCCCAGCTGGTCGATCAGGGCGCCGGTGGTGTCGCCGAATTGGTAGTGACCCAGCTTGTTCAGGTCCGGGTGCTCACGGCGCCAGGCCAGCTTGACGAATTCGTTGTCGCTCGAACCGCCCAGCAGGACGGCGTCGCGGTCTTCGAAATCCTTGGCCAGCTTGTTGAAGCCGACGATTTCGGTCGGGCAAACAAACGTGAAGTCTTTCGGGTAGAAGTAGATGACCTTCCACTTGCCGGGGAACGAGCTTTCGGTGATGTCTTCAAACGCCGACACGCCGTTTTCTTCGTGCTGGTTGAAGCCGGGCTTGACGCCGGTGACCTTGAAGGGCTCGAGTTTGTCGCCAACAGTTTTCATGTTTACTCCCAGTTGTTGGTGGAATTAAGGCTGTGCCTCAAACCATAAATTCTACGCTATGGATTATCGTTGTCTAATTGATAATTCCTAAACTTCGCTTTGGGCAACTCTATCCTGGCGGTCAGGCCGCCGCCTTCGCGAGGCAGCATGCGCAGTGAACCGCCCACGTGCTTGAGCAGGCGTTCGACGATGGCCAGGCCCAGCCCCGCGCCGCTGACGCCGGTGCGCGCCGCCTCGCCGCGCGAGAACGGCCGCAGCAGGCGGTCGACGTCCTCGGGGGCGATGCCGGGACCGCGGTCGGACACCTCGATCACGATCATGGAGCCTTCAGCTTGCAGTGTCATGACGAGACGCGCCATGCCATCGCTGGAACGGCCGTAGCGGCGGGCGTTCTCGATCAGGTTGCTGACGACGCGCTTGAGGTCCAGCGCCGTGATGCGGGCGCGCAGGCCGGGTTCCAGCGTGGCATCCAGCTCTCCGCCCAGGGATGCGGTATGGCTGCGTTCGCGTTCGTAAAGCTCCGCCAGCACCGCGGAGATGTCCGTGGCCAGTTGCGGCAGCGTGCCGGCGGGGCGCGCGTACTCCATCAATTGGCCGATGCTGTGATCGATCTGGCCCAGGTCTTCGTCGATGGCCTGGCGGGCGTCCTCGGACACCCCGCTCAGCTCGATTTCCAGCCGCATGCGCGCCAGCGGCGTGCGCAGGTCGTGCGAGATCCCCGCCAACATCAGTTCGCGGTCGGCCTCGGCCTGCCTCAGGTCCTTGGCCATGCGGTTGAACGAGGCGTTCAGGTCGCGGATCTCCAGCGGCCCCTGTTCGGGCAGGGGCGCGGGGTTTTCACCCCGCGACAGCACCTGGGCGGCCCTGGCCAGCCGCGACAGCGGCCGGTTGACGAAGCCCACGCTGACCGCGGCCCCCACCAGGGACAGCAGCAGCGCCGTGGCGCCCCAGCCCAGCCATTCGATCCCGCCCGTCAGGCCGATCTGCTCGCGCTCGAACACCAGCCAGTACAGGTCTTTTTCTATCTGGAAACTGACCCAGAAGCCAGGCACCTGGTTGACGCCCCAGGCGATCTGCGTCTCCGGGCCGAAGCGCGTGCGGATGTGCTGGGCGACGCGTTGCCAGTAGTCGTCGTCGGGGAGGGCTTCGGCGAAGTCGGTGACCTCGCGCGGATAGACCTGGATGCCTTCGTTGGTGGCCAGGTCCAGCAGCAGCTTGCTGCGTTCGTCGTTGTGCGAATAGATCAGCGCGGTGCGCGTGATATTGACGGCCGTGATCACCCGCTGCGCCATTTGATTGGCGCGCGGTCCCAGCTCCATGCTGAAGAATACTTGTAGCCACGCGCCCAGGGAGACGAGCATCAGCGCGGCGAGCAACAGGAACGTGCGGCCGAACAAGCCGAGCCGCAAACGTGATGTCAGGTTCCTGAAGGTTCTGCGCAAGCGGGGCACGAGGCTGCGCTCCTGCCCGGGGCGGGCGAGTCGGTCAGCTACCACCGTCCGGCACAAACACGTATCCGAGACCCCAGACGGTCTGGATGAATACGGGCTTGGACGGGTTCGGTTCGATCAGCTTGCGCAGGCGCGAGATCTGCACGTCCAGGCTGCGATCGAAGGCTTCGTATTCGCGGCCGCGAGCCAGTTCCATGAGCTTGTCGCGCGACAGCGGGATCTTGGGATGGCGGGCGAACACCTTCAGCACCGAGAATTCGCCGGTGGTGATGGGCACCTGTTCGCCGTTGCGCGTGAGCGTGCGGGTGGACAGGTTCAGCGTGTAGGGGCCGAAGGCGATGGATTCGTTTTCCTGGCTGGGGGCGCCGGGATGTTCCTCGGTGCCGCGGCGGCGCAGGATCGCGTTGATCCGCGCCAGCAGTTCCCGGGGATTGAACGGCTTGGACAGGTAATCGTCCGCGCCCATTTCCAGGCCGACGATGCGGTCGATTTCTTCCGCCTTGGCCGTCAGCATGATGATGGGGGTATTGTCGTGACCACCGCGCAGCCGGCGACAGATGGACAGGCCATCTTCCCCGGGCAGCATCAGATCCAGCACGAGCAGGTCGAAATGCTCGCGTTGCCAGAGTTTGCCCATCTCTTTGGCGTCTTCGGCAACGAAAACGTTGAATCCCTGCTCGGATAAATACCGACGCAGCAAATCGCGCAAGCGCGGATCATCGTCGACGACGAGGATTTTTCGGGTGGGAGTGGTGTTTTGCGTATTCATGGCCGGAAATGTAACAGTGGCGAGAACCAGCGGCTAGTGGGCGTTCACAAGATATTACACATTGCGAACCATGGTTGAAATCCCCCCGGCATCAGCCTGATAACCGGGGGCGGACTCACGGTATTTCGTACAATCTGCATCTATGGAACTAAACCTGCTGGCTTTGGAAACCTCTTCGTCCCGTTGTGGCGTGGCCCTGTTGCGGGCGGTCGATGGCCGCCTGGAGGTCAGCGTCAGGGAGCATGAAGGTTCCCAGGAGCACGCGGAACGGCTCTTGCCCATGGCCAACGAGCTGCTGGCGGAGTCCGGACTGGCGCCTGCCGCCTTGCACGCGGTGGCATTTGGCCAGGGTCCGGGCGGATTCACCGGCCTGCGGGTGGCCTGCGGAGTGGCTCAAGGCATGGGCCTGGGCCTGGGCATCCCGGTACTTCCCATTGTCTCTCATCAGGCGGTCGCCGCACAGGTGGAGGCGACGCCGGCGCATGCGATCGTGGTGGCGCTGGATGCCCGCATGAACGAGGTCTATCTGGCCGTCTACCGCCAAGCCGGCGTTGCGGATGGTGAAATCTCCTGGGAAGTCCTGCAGGCGCCCCTGCTTATCGCGGCGGCCGAAGTCGTGCCCTGGACTGCCCATCATCTGCCGGCCTGGTCGACCGCAGCGGGCCAGCCGCTGGAACTGCTGCTGGCCGGCGACGCATGGGATGCCTACGCGTCCGACATGGAGCATCCCGTAGAGTGGCGCCGCGCCGACGGCGCGCGGCGGCCGGAGGCGGCCAGCGTCGCCCGCCTGGCGCGGCAGGGCTGGATGCGGGGCGAGGCCGTGGCGCCCGAGCTGGCCGCGCCGCTCTATGTGCGCGACAAGGTGGCGTTCACCACCGCCGAGCGCATGCGCGGGGAGGGCGGCAATCCCAAGGCCCTGCCGTCGCTGGCGCCCTGGGTGCCGCAGCCGATGACCGACGCCGATCTGGACGAGGTCGTGGCGCTGGAGGCGCACGTGCAAGCCTTTCCCTGGACGCGCGGCAATTTCGCCGATGCCCTGGCGGCAGGCTATGGCGCCTGGGTACTGCGGCGCGAGGGCAAGCTGGTCGGATTCTGCGTGCTCATGTTCGCGCCCGACGTGGCGCACCTGCTGGTGATCGCCGTGGCCAAGCCGCTGCACCGCCAGGGCCTGGGCGGTGTGCTGCTCGACTGGTGCGAGCAGCAGGCGCGTGAACGCGGCATGGAGGGGGTGCTGCTGGAAGTGCGCCCGTCCAACGAGTCGGCCATCAATTTCTACAAGCGGCACGGGTATTTGCAGATCGGCGTGCGGCGGGGCTACTACCCGGCCGAAAAAGGCGGCAGGGAAGATGCCCTGGTCATGCAGAAGCGTTTCGCGGCGGACGGAGCGGCGGCATGAGCCAGCCTACTGCAGCGCCGCCGTCGGCCGCGCCTCGCGTCAATCCGCTGCAGCGCATCTGGCTGCGCGAGATCGGCATGGAGCGGCTATGGC
Organism: Achromobacter sp. SD115; assembly: GCF_017355315.1. Classification (NCBI taxonomy): domain Bacteria; kingdom Pseudomonadati; phylum Pseudomonadota; class Betaproteobacteria; order Burkholderiales; family Alcaligenaceae; genus Achromobacter; species Achromobacter sp. SD115. Next base: position 8,342 of record NZ_JADIJM010000016.1, read on the forward strand.
TGCGCCCGGCGCCCGCGCCCAGTCGGCCAGCGGTTGAGCCGCAAGTCCCTGTTTCCAAGGAAGTTTTGACGGGAGGCGCGCAGGCGCCCGCGGCCGGATCGCCGCCGCTTGCGCCGCCATCCGCCAAGGCGCCAATGCCGGCAGCAGTTGCGCCGGCCACCGCGGCGCCAGTTTCTGAAGCTCCGGCTCCCGGCGCGGCGGCTCCCGCAGCATCGGCTCCCGCCGCGCCAGCTTCCGGCCGTCCCGGCGGCATACCGGCTTCGATCCTGAACCGCAGCGGCCCGCCGCCGCGTCCTGTGCCCAAGGCGGCGGAGGAGGCTGCGCCGCCGCCACCGGTGCCCGTGGCCGAAGCGATCCGCAATGCCACGCTGGAAGAAATGCACGACCAGGTCGTGGCCTGTGCCGCCTGCGGCCTGTGCAAAGGCCGCCGCAACGCGGTCTTCGGCCATGGCGGCCAGCCCACGCGCTGGCTGGTGGTGGGCGAGGCGCCCGGCGAGCAAGAGGACCGGCAAGGCCAGCCCTTCGTGGGCCGCTCGGGCCAGTTGCTGGACGCCATGCTGTCGTCGGTGTCCATGAGCCGCGAACGCGATGTGTTCATCACCAACGTCATCAAGTGCCGCCCGCCCGGCAACCGCAATCCCAAGCCGGAGGAAATCGCGGCTTGCAGCCCTTATTTGATGCGCCAGATCGCGCTGCTCAAGCCTGAGCGTATCCTGGTGCTGGGCCGTTTCGCCGCCCAGACGCTGCTGGGCACGGACGCCACGATAGGCAGCCTGCGCGGGCGCATCCATCAGTTGAAGACGGACGAGGGCGTGGAGATTCCGGTGGTCGTCAGCTACCACCCGGCCTATTTACTGCGCAGTCCCAGCGAGAAGGCGCGCGCCTGGCAGGATCTGCGCCTGGCGGTGGCGCGGCTGGGTTGAGCCTGGCGCGGCTGATCTTCGGACCAAGAAAAACCGGGCCTCGGCCCGGTTTTTCATTGCCGCGGAACCGTCGCGCCTAGTGCGAGGAATCCAGCGCGCGGCCGTGGCCTTCCTGGCCGATCTGGTCGTGCAGTTCGGGATTGGCTTGCAGGTTGCGCTTGCTCCAGCGCATGAAGACCACCATCAGCACGGCAACCACGGTGCCGAAGATGACGATGATGATGTTGATGGGCAGCTGCAGCCACAACAGCAGCGTGTACATGGCGACCATCAGCAGGATGTTGAGCTGTTCGTTGAAGTTCTGCACGGCGATGGAGTGGCCGGCCGACAGCAGCACGTGGCCGCGATGCTGCAGCAGCGCATTCATCGGCACCACGAAGAAGCCGGCCAGGCCGCCCGTGATCAGCAGCAGCAGGTAGACGCTCCAGGGCGAGTAGACCAGCGGCATCAGCAGCACCACCAGGCCCATCGCGGCGCCGACCGGCAGTACGGCCAGCGCGCGCCGCAACGGAATGCGGCCCGCCAGGATGGAGCCGACCACCGTGCCCAGCGCGGCCACGCCCATCAGCATCGAGGCCTTGTCCAGTTGGTAGCCCAGGTGGCTGCGGCCCCATTCGATGACGATCAGCTGCAGCGTGGCGCCAGCGCCCCAGAACAGGGTGGTGACGGCCAGCGAGATCTGGCCCAGCTTGTCCTTCCAGAGCACACAGACATAGCCCCAGAACGTGCGGATGAGCCGCACCGGGTTCTTCTGCTGCGGCGGGTAGCGCACATGGGTATGCGGAATCAGCAGGTTGCACAGCGCCGCCAGCAGGTAGACGAAGGCGATGACCAGGATCGCGGCTTCGGCCGGGGTGTGGACCAGTTTGCCGATGAAGGAATGGCTGAGCAGGGCGCTGGAGACGGAGGACGAAATCAGCACGCCGCCCAGCACCGTGCCCAGGATGATGGAGAAGACCGTCAGGCCCTCGATCCAGCTATTGCCCTTGACCAGCATGGTCGGGGGCAGCATTTCGGTGACGATTCCGTACTTGGCGGGGGAATAGGCCGCGGCGCCGATGCCGACGATGGCGTATGCCGCGCAGATCAGGTAGGTCTGGTACTGGGGGGCGACGCCGATGCTGGCATACGAGAACATCAGCATGCAGCCGACCACCTTCAGCGCGTTGGTGGAGAACATCACGCGGCCCTTGGGGAAGGAGTCCGCCAGCGCCCCGACGAAGGCAGCCAGGACCACATAGGCCAGCGCGAACGACCACTTCATCATGGGCGCCATCCAGTCCGGCCCATGCAGCTCCTGTATCAAGGCGATGGCTGCAATGAACAGCGCGTTGTCCGCCAATGACGAGAAGGCCTGCGCGGCCATGACCAGATAGAAACCACGTTTCAAGAATGTCCCCGTTCTCAGGTCTGGCCCCGGCCAGTCCGCGTGAAAATTTATGTGTCGCGCAAAAAAGTGTCAGGGAGTATAGCCGGACCTCAGGTGGCGGCCATTGAGCGTTTGCCCGCGGGTTGACTGCCGGCAAGCCTCAGGGACAACTCGTCTTGACCCTTGCTGACGTTTGGGGACAGACTGCCTGCGGTATCATACGACCCATATGTGCGCCGGCCCTCCAGGGGCCGGTTTGCAATCTGTGCGGCAGGTCCGTTAACGCCTTTCGTTCAACCCACCCCGTCGTCATCGTACTGTGCGTCTTACTCAGCTAAAACTCGCCGGCTTCAAGTCCTTCGTCGATCCCACCGTGATTCCCGTGCCCAGCCAGCTGGTGGGCGTGGTGGGTCCCAATGGCTGCGGAAAATCGAACATCATTGACGCCGTGCGCTGGGTGCTGGGCGAGGCCAAGGCCTCGGAATTGCGCGGCGAGTCCATGCAGGACGTCATTTTCAACGGCTCCGGCAACCGCAAGCCGGCGGCGCGGGCCTCGGTGGAAATGGTGTTCGACAACAGCGAAGGGCGCGCCGCTGGCCAGTGGAGCACCTACGCCGAAATTGCCGTGCGCCGCGTGTTGACCCGCGACGGCACCAGCAGCTACTTCGTCAACAACCAGCAGGTCCGCCGCCGCGACATCCACGACATCTTCCTGGGCACCGGCCTGGGCGCCCGCGGCTACGCCATCATCGGCCAGGGCATGATCAACCGCCTGATCGAGGCGCGCCCCGAGGAATTGCGGGTGTTCCTGGAAGAGGCGGCCGGGGTGTCGCGCTACAAGGAACGGCGCCGCGAGACCGAAAACCGCCTGTCCGACACGCGCGAGAACCTGACCCGTGTCGAAGACATCCTGCGCGAACTCAACAGCCAGCTGGAAAAGCTGGAGGCGCAGGCCGAAGTGGCCACGCGCTACCGCGAGCTCCAGGCCGACGGCGAAAAGAAGCAGCACGCGCTGTGGTTCCTGAAGGAAACCGGGGCGCGCGAAGAACGCGCCAAGAAAGCCCAGGAGATGGCGCAGGCCCAGAACGAGCTGGAAGCCGCCATCGCCGGCCTGCGGGCCGGCGAGGCCGCGCTGGAATCCCGGCGCCAGGCCCACTACGCCGCCAGCGACGCAGTGCATACCGCCCAGGGCGGGCTGTACGAAGCCAACGCCCAGGTCAGCCGCCTGGAAGCTGAAATCCGCCACGTGGTGGATTCCCGCAACCGCCTGCAGGCGCGCCGCGACCAGTTGCAGCAGCAGATCGGCGAGTGGACCGCCCAGCGCGAGCATTGCACCGAACAGATCGCCCAGGCCGAGGAAGACCTGGCTGCCGGCGCCGCCCGCACCGAAGAGGCGCGCGCCAAGGCCGAGGACGCCCAGGCCGCGCTGCCGGCCGTGGAGCAGCGCGTGCGCGAAGCCGCCTCGGGGCGCGACGAGATGCGCGCCGCGCTGGCCCGCGTCGAACAGAATCTGGCCCTGGTGGCGCAGTCGCAGCGCGACGCCGACCGCCAGATGCAGGCGCTGGACCAGCGCCGCGAACGCCTGCAGCAGGAATTGCGCGAACTGCACAGCCCCGATCCGGTGCGCCTGGAGCAACTGGCCGGCGACCGCGTCGCCGGCGAGGACCAGCTCGAGGAAGCCCAGGAAGAGTTGGCCACCCTGGAAGGCCGCGTGCCGGAAGCGGACGCCGAGCGCAGCCGCGCCCAGGCCGCCGCCCAGACCGATGTGCAAAACCTGGCGCGCCTGGAGGCCCGCCTGTCGGCCCTGGTGAAGCTGCAGGAAGACGTGCAGAAGCAGGGGGCGCTGGAGCCCTGGCTGGCCAAGCATGAGCTGGCCGGGTTGTCGCGCCTGTGGCAGAAGCTGCATATCGAGCCCGGCTGGGAAACCGCCCTCGAAGCCGCCTTGCGCGAGCGCATGGCCTCCATGGAAGTGCGCAACCTGGATTGGGCCCGCGCCTTCGCCGAGGATGCGCCGCCGGCCCGTCTGGCCTTCTACCAGTTGCCGGTCGCGGCGCCGGCGCCCGCCGCGCCTGCCGGCCTGACGCCGTTGGCCAGCCTGCTGCGCATCACCGATCCCGACCTGCGCACCTTGCTGAACGAATGGCTGGGCGGCATCTATACCGCCACCGACGTGACCCAGGCCCTGGCCATGCGCGCCAGCCTGCCCGCCGGCGGCGCCTGCGTGGTCAAGGCCGGCCACCTGGTTGACGCCCACAGCGTGCGCTTCTACGCGCCGGATTCCGAGCAGGCAGGCCTGCTTGCGCGCCAGCAGGAAATCGAGAACCTGCAACGCGAGATCAAGGCGCAGCAACTGATCGCCGACCAGGCGCGCGCCGCGGTCGCCCGCGCCGAAGTCGCCTGGCAGCAGGTGTCCCAGGCCATCGCCCCGGCGCGCCAGCGCGTGGCGGAGGTCACCCGCCGGGTGCATGACATCCAGCTGGAGCACTCGCGCCTGCAACAGCAGGCCGAGCAATCCGGCGAGCGTGCCTCGCGCCTGCGCCAGGACCTGGAAGAGATCAAGGTCCAGGAAGAAGACCTGCGCGCCGCCCGCGAAGAGGCCGAGGCCCGCTTCGAGGCCCTGGACGAAGAGCTGGCCGAACACCAATCCCGTTTCGCCGACGCCGAGATCGACGGCGAAACCCTGGCGGCCCAGGCCGAAGCGGCCCGTGCTGGCCTGCGCGAACTGGAACGCGCCGCCCAGGAAGCCGAATTCGCCGAACGCGGCATCCAGGTCCGCATCACCGACCTGCAGCGCAACCAGCAGTTGGCCGCCGACCAGAGCCAACGCGGCAGCGTCGAGCTGGAGCAGTTGCTGGTGGACCTGGCCGAACTGGACGCCTCGGCCTCCCAAGCCGGCCTGCAGGACGCCCTGGAAGCGCGCGCCGAGCGCGAGGAAGCGCTGTCGCGCGCGCGCCAGGAACTCGAAAACCTGGCGGCCCTGCTGCGCGGCGCGGACGAAGACCGCCTGCAGCAGGAGCAGACGCTGGAACCGCGGCGCGCCCGCATCATGGAATTGCAGTTGCAGGAACAGGCCGCCCGCCTGGCCGAGGAGCAGTTCACCGAACAGCTGAACGCGCGCGAGGTCGATCGCGAGGCGCTGGCCCAGGACCTGGCCAACCAGTCCGACGAATGGCGCCGCGCCAGCTGGCTGCAGTCCGAAGTCGGCCGCATTTCGCGCCAGATCGAATCCCTGGGCTCGGTCAACCTGGCCGCGCTGGACGAATTGAACACCTCGCGCGAGCGCAAGGGCTTCCTGGATTCGCAAAACCAGGACCTGATGAGCGCCATCGAGACCCTCGAGGACGCCATCCGCAAGATCGACCGCGAGACGCGCGAGCTGTTGCAAGAGACCTTCAACGTCGTCAACGGCCACTTCGGCGAGCTGTTCCCCAAGCTGTTCGGCGGCGGCGAGGCCAAGCTGAGCATGACGGGCGAGGAAATCCTCGACGCCGGCGTGCAGGTCATGGCCCAGCCTCCGGGCAAGCGCAACAGCACCATCCACCTGCTGTCCGGCGGCGAAAAGGCCCTGACCGCGACCGCCCTGGTGTTCGCGCTGTTCAAGCTCAACCCCGCGCCGTTCTGCCTGCTGGACGAGGTGGACGCGCCGCTGGACGACGCCAACACGGAACGCTACGCGAATCTGGTCGCCAACATGAGCGAGCAGACCCAGTTCCTGTTCATCTCGCACAACAAGATCGCGATGCAGATGGCCAAGCAACTGATCGGTGTAACCATGCAAGAGCAAGGGGTTTCGCGTATCGTTGCGGTAGACATAGACTCGGCCGTCCAGATGATGGCCTCCGAAGCGGCATAAACCCAATATTCAGAAGGGCGTCGGGGTTTCGGCGCGGGATTTATACATGAGTGATTTGCAGATCGGGCTGATAGCCCTGGGCGTATTGCTGATACTGCTGGTGCTGGGATTCAACTGGTGGCAGGACCGGCGGGTCCGGCGCAAGATGCAGACCCATTTCCCCTCCACCGAACAGGATCCGCTGTTGGGCGCTGGCGCGGCAGCCGGCGCTTCGTCGGCAGCGGGCGCCGCGGCGGCGCGGCGCGAACCCGGCATGGGCGGGGATGCCCCCCGTGCCCAGCCCGGCCAGCCGGCCCCGGTCGACCCCGGCAGCGATGCCGACGATACCGAAGAGCCCGATCCCGCCTGCGAGGTGGTCATCGAGATCAACTTCGCCGAAGCCGTGCGCGGCGCCGATCTGCTGCCCTACATGCAAAGCCTGCGCCACGTCGGCCGCAAGCCCATGCGCGTGTTCGCCGAAACCGACCAGCGCCGCCACCGCGCGCGCGTCCACGCCGGCGAATCCTATGCGTCCATGCAACTGGCCGTGCTGCTGGCCAACCGCAGCGGTCCGCTGACCGCCATCGAATGGTCCCAAGCCTGGGCCCGCGCCCAGGACATGGCCGAACGTTTCGATGCCACCATCGAAGGTCCGGACCAGCAGGCCGTGCTTGAGCAAGGCGCCCGTCTGGACGACACCTGCGCCGCCCTGGACACCCAGGTCGGCCTGACTCTGCTGCTGGGCGCAGCCCAGCCCGCCGCCGAGGTCCTGTCCGTGGCGCGCGACCTCGGTTTCGTCGCCGACGGCAACCGCCTGGCCTGGCCGGCGGAAAACGGCGTGGCCCGCTTCACGCTGGCGCGCGGCGACGGCGCGGCCTTTGATGCCGGCATGGGCGGAATCGAACGCCTGTATCTGCTGCTGGACGTGCCTTGCAGCCCGGCGGACGCCCGCGCCTTCGGCCGCATGGTCGATGTGGGCCGCGATCTGGCCACCCGTCTGCGCGCGGACCTGGTCGACGACCAGGGCAAGCCGCTGGCTGATGGTTCGGAAACGGTGATCGACGAACGGCTCCAGGTGCTGTTCGGCCAACTTGAACAAGCGGGCCTGCCCGCCGGCAGCGAACGCGCCCAACGGGTGTTTGCGTAAATGAACAGCAAGTCTGGCGGTGAAAGCGCGGCGCAGGCCGCGGCGCGCTTGCGCGCCGAAATCGAACAGCACAACGTTCGCTATTACGTCTACGATGAGCCGTCGATCTCGGATGCCGAGTACGACGGACTGATGCGCGAATTGCAGGCCCTGGAGGCCGAGCACCCGGAACTGGTGACGCCGGAGTCACCCACGCAGCGCGTGGGCGCGGCGCCTGTCTCCGCCTTTGGCAGCGTGCGGCACGTGGTACCCATGCTGTCCCTGGGCAACGCCTTCGACGAAGAGGACGTGGCGGCTTTCGACCGGCGCGTCACCGACACGTTGCGCGGCGCAGGCTTGCTGGGTCCGGCGCAGCAAGCCGATTACTTCTGCGAACTCAAGCTGGACGGGCTGGCGATCAGCCTGCGCTACGAGGACGGCCGGCTGGTGCAGGCCGCCACCCGCGGCGACGGCCAGACCGGCGAGGATGTCACCTCGAACATCCGCACCATCAAGGCGATTCCGCTGCAGCTCAAGGGGACGTTCCCCAGGGTGCTGGAAGTCCGCGGCGAAGTCCTGATGAACCGCGCCGACTTCGAAAAATTGAACCAGGCCCAGGCCAAGCGCGACGAAAAAGTCTTCGTCAATCCGCGCAATGCCGCCGCGGGCAGCCTGCGTCAGTTGGATCCGCGCATCACCGCCAAGCGGCCGCTGCGTTTCTTTGCCTATGGTTGGGGCGAGGTCCAGGGCCTGGCGGCGGGCACGCAAGGCGGCCTGTTCGCCGAAGCGTCGGCGGGCGCGGCCGAGGCCTCGCAGTTGCCCGAGAAATCCCACGGCGCCATGCTGGACTGGCTGGCCTCGCTGGGCCTGCCGGTCAACGTCAAGCACAACCACCGCGCCAGCGGTGCCGAGGGCCTGATGGCCTTCTATGCCAAGGTCGGCAAGTTGCGGCCCGAGCTGCCCTATGACATCGACGGCGTGGTCTACAAGGTGGACTCGCTGCCGGCGCAAAAGGTGCTGGGCTTCGTGGCGCGTGCGCCGCGCTTCGCGCTGGCGCACAAGTTCGCCGCCGAAGAGGCCACCACCACCTTGCTCGACATCGAGGTGCAGGTGGGCCGCACCGGCGCCATCACGCCCGTCGCGCGCCTGAAGCCGGTGTTCGTGGGCGGGGTCACCGTCACCAACGCCACGCTGCACAACGAAGACGAGATCCGCCGCAAGGACGTGCGCATCGGCGATACGGTCATCGTGCGCCGCGCGGGCGACGTGATTCCCGAAGTGCTGGGCCCGGTGCTGGAAAAGCGGCCGGGCGACGCCCGCGAGTTCGTCATGCCCACGGCCTGTCCGGTCTGCGGCTCCGCCATCGAACGCCTGGAAGACGAGACCATCGCGCGTTGCACTGGCGGCCTGTTCTGCGGCGCGCAGCGCAAGCAGACGCTTTGGCACGCCGCCAGCCGCAAGGCGCTGGACATCGAAGGCCTGGGCGAGAAGCTGGTGGACCAACTGGTCGACAGCGGCCGGGTCAAGACCCTGGCTGACCTGTACAGCCTGCGCCCGCTGGAGCTGGTGGGGCTGGACCGCATGGGCCAGAAGTCCGCCGACAACCTGGTGGCCGCCATCGACAAGGCGCGCGCGCCGGCCTTGAACCGCCTGCTGTACGCGCTGGGCATCCGCCATGTGGGCGAGACCACGGCGCGCGACGTGGCGCGCCATTTCGGCAGCATCGACGCCATCATGGACGCCGATGAGGACGCCTTGTCCTCCGTGCCTGATGTGGGTCCGGTGGTGGCGGCCTCGATTCGCCGCTTCTTCGCCGAGCAGCACAACCGCGATGTGATCGAACAGCTCAAGGCGCAGGGCGTGGACCCCGTGGCCGAGGCGGCGCCGCAAGCGACCACCCTGGCCGGCAAGACCTTCGTGCTGACTGGCACGCTGCCCAACTGGACGCGCGAAGAAGCCTCGATGCGCATCCAGGCCGCCGGCGGCAAGGTCAGCGGCTCGGTGTCCAAGAAGACGGCCTATCTGGTGGCTGGCGAAGATTCCGGCAGCAAGCTCGCCAAGGCCCAGGAATTGGGTGTGGCGGTGCTGGATGAAGATGGGCTGAAAGCCTTGCTGGGCGAGCAGGGCGGCTGAGGCCGCCCGGCCGCCAAATCCAAATCAGATGGTGCTGCGCGGCATCATGTCGCGTATGGCGGCGGCCGCGCGCTGCAAGGCCGGCAGATGCTGCCGCTTCAATTCCTCGGGTTCGCGCGATCCGAGCACCATGCTGACGCTCAGGCCCGCCACGGCCTTGCCCTCGTGGTTGTACAGCGGCACGGCCACGCCCGCGAAACCGTCCACCAATTCGCTGACCGAAATGCAGTAGCCGTCCTCGCGCACCTGCCGGATCAGCTTGCGCAGGGCGCTGCGCGACACCGTCGTGTAGGGCGTCAGGCGCTTGAGGTCCGCGTTTTCCAGATACTCGTCGAGCGCCTCGTCATCCAGCGTGGATAGCAGCGTGCGGCCTAGCGAATGGGCGTAGGCGGGCAGGCGGCTGCCTACCGACAGGTCCAGCTTGAGCAGCTTGGGGCCTTCCTCGCGCGCCAGGAACACGACGTGTTGCCGGTCCAGCACGCCCAGCGAGCAGGTTTCTCCCACGGTTTGCGCGACTTCGCGCATGGTCGCGCGGGTCAGCTTGGGCAGGCTGAGCGAAGCGAAATAGGCGTATCCCAGGTCCATGACCTTGGGCGTGGGCGAGAAATCCCTGCCGTCCTGGCGCACATAGCCCAGCTTTTCCAGCGTCAGCAGGATGCGCCGTGACGCCGCGCGCGTCACGTCCAGTTGTTCGGCGGCCTCCTGCACGGTCACGCTGGCCACGCCCGTGGCGTAGATCTGCAGCAATTGCAGGCCATTGGCCAGGCTGTCCAGAAACTCCTCTTTCCTTTCTTTCGGTTCCGGCAATGTCGTGTCCATGTATCGGCGGTCTTGTCGTTGGAAGTTCGATTGTAGTTTGACATCCGCCGCAATCTCCATAAAATGCCAATTAGCGAACAATTGTTCGTTAATTAGATGGGTCGACCAGGGCACACGCCCGGTACGTCCCGCAACAACGGAGACATGCCATGTGCAGGAGACTACTGAGCGCCTTGGGCGCATGCGCCCTGGCGGCGGGAATGGCGGCCACTTCCGCCGCCAGCGCGGCCGAGGCCTATCCCAGCAAACCGATCCGCTTCGTGGTACCCGCCGCGGCCGGCGGGCCCACTGAAATCGTCACCCGCCTGCTGGCTGAACGCATGACCCAGAGCATGGGCGTGTCGGTCATCGTCGAGGCCAAGCCCGGAGCGGGCGGCAACATCGGCGCGGACGCCGTGGCCAAGGCGGCGCCGGACGGCTACACCATCCTGATGGGCACGATAGGCACCAATGCCATCAACCAGACCCTGTACAAGTCCATGCCGTTCCAGCCGCTGAAGGACTTCGCGGCGGTAACGCAGGTCGTGTCGTATCCACTGGTCGTGGTGGTCAACCCCAAGCTGCCCATCTACTCGGTGGCGGACCTGATCGCCTACGCCAAAGCCAACCCCGGCAAGCTCAACCGCGCCTCGGGCGGCAGCGGCACTTCGATGCACATGTCCGGCGAGCTGTTCAACGAGATGGCGGGCGTGCAGATGCAGCACATCCCTTACAAGGGCAGCCTGCCCGCGCTCACCGACGTGATCGGTGGGCAGGCCGACCTGGCCTTCGACAGCCTGGTCATCGCCCAGCCCCTGATCAAGGCCGGCAAGCTGCGCGCCATCGCCGTGACCGGTCCGCAGCGTTCCCCGGCCGCGCCCGACGTGCCGACCGTGGCCGAAACCTTGCCTGGCTACGCCATGACGTCCTGGATAGGCGTGTTCGCGCCCGCAGGCACGCCGCGCCCCATCGTCGAACGCCTGCAGCAGGAAATCGCCCGGGCGCTGGCCGATCCCCGCGTGCGGGAGCAATTGGTGTCTCAGGCCGCCGACCCTGTAGCCAGCAAGCCCGACGACTTTGCCCGCTTCACCGCCGACGAAACCGGGAAATGGGCGCCCGTGGTCAAGGCTTCCGGCGCATCGGTTTCCTGAATCCCCAAAGAGGAGTGACACATGCAGTCCATCGATTTTCAGGCCCGCCGCAAGCGCGTCGCCCAGCACGCGCGCGAACTCGGCTTTGACGCCTACCTGGGCACCCGCCAGGGCGCGCTGCACTACCTGAGCGGCGCGTTCATGCCTTGGCGCGGCGCCGTGCTGGTCACCGCCGACGGGCATTGCGAATTCATCTACTGGGCCATGGACGCCTCGCGCGTGCGGGCCGAAGGCCATCAGATGGAAATGTACGAGTTCGAGTTCTCGGACTTTCCGCAACTGATACGCCAGCGTCTGGAGCACCACGGGCTGACGCGGGGCAAGGTCGCGCTGGACCTGTCGCACCCGGGGGCGGCGCAGGTAGCGCCGGGCATGCTGACGGCCGCGGAATACTTCGACCTGACCAGCCACCTGCCCGACATCAAGTTCGAGAACGGCGTGGACGTGATCGACGACGTCATGCTGATCAAGGACGCGGCCGAGATCGAGCGCCTGCGCCATGCGGCGGAGGTATCGGACTACGGCTTCGAGCAGGGCATGAACGCGGTGCGGGCCGGGGCGACCGAGAACGAGATCGCCGGCGAGATCGAGCGCGCGATCCGGCGGCGGGGCAGCACATGGTCCTGGGCCGTGACCGGCGGCACCGAAGTCGGCGCGGGCGAGCGCACGGGTTTCCTGCGGGGCGTGACCCAGCAGGCGACCGACCGCGCCATCCGGCCGAACGAATTCGTGATCCTGGACCTGCATCCGCTGCTGGATCTCTACATGGCGGATACCGCCTTGCCCGTGTTCCTGGGCAAGCCGGATTCGGCCCAGAGCAAGCTGATCGATTGCTGGGAAGAGACTGCGCAGACCATGCTCGCGTCCCTGACGCCTGGCCGGCCGATAGCGGAGTGCGCCAGCCGTGGCATCGCCGTGTTCGAAAAGCATGGCTTGAGCGAGTTCGGCCTGCCCCTGTTCGGCCATGGCCTGGGCACCTGCGCGCGTACCCGGCCCTTCATCAACCTGCGCAGCCGCGACCTCGTCACGCCCGGCATGGTGGTGGCTCTGGGTACGCACCTGTACCGTCCGGGCCTGGGCGGCATGCGGCTGGAGTACCCGGTGTTGATCGGCGAGCACGGCGCGGAGCCGCTGGTGCGCACCGAGGCCCGCGTGCACCGTCTTCCCTGAACCTAGGCAGGAGCTCCATGATGAAAGCGATACCCCTGAGCCCGCTGATCGGCGCGGCCGTGCATGACGTGGATCTGGAAACGCTGGACGACGCGGCGTTCGAGGATGTGAACGCGCTGTTCCTGCGCCATCAGTTGCTGGTTTTCAAGAACCAGCGCCTGTCGCCCGAAGGCCAGCTGCGCTTCAGCCGCCGCCTGGGCGAGCTGGATATCCACGTGCTGGCCCAGTACAACCACGCTGAGTATCCCGAGATATTCGTGCTGTCCAACGAGGTCAAGAACGGCGTGCCGGCAGGCATCGCCGATGGCGGTTCCTACTGGCATTCGGATTTCGCTTTCCGCGAATGTCCGGCCAAGGCCACCATCCTCAATGCCCAGCTGATACCGCCGGAAGGCGGCAACACCTTGTTCATCAATATGTACCGGGCCTACGAGGAACTGGACGGCACCGTCCAATCCCAGCTGGCGGGCCTGCAGGCAGTGCACCGCTACCGGCCCAAGAACACCAGGGCCGAGGAGGGCACCCAGGTGAAGATGGACGCCAGCCAACTGGCAGGCACGCCCGACGTGGAGCACCCCATCGTGCGCACGCATCCGGAGACGGGCCGCAAAGCGCTGTATGTGCATCCCGGCATGACCGCCGAGGTATCCGGCTGGGGCGAGGCGGGCAGCCAGGAACTGCTCGAGCGCCTGTTCGCGCATTGCACGCAGGAGAAGTACCAGTACGCGCTGCAATGGGAACCGGGCGACGTGGTCATGTGGGACAACCGCTGCGTGATGCACAAGGCCACCACCCGCGAACTGCCGGCCAATATGCGACGCACGATCTACCGCACGACGGTCATGGGCGAGCGTCCCGTCTAGGAGCCGCCGGTGGCCGCAAACCAGCTCATCGATCATGCCGCTGGCGTGGCGCAGGTCGACTCCCTGCCGCTGGACAGTGGCGAGGCCTTGGCGCCAGCCCGGCTGGCCTGGGCCCGCTACGGCCCGCCGCCAGAGCGCGCGCGTGCCGTGGTGTTGCTGCTGCATGGCATATCGGGCAGCCAGCAGGCCTTGAGGACGGACGAGGGGGAGGTCTATCCCGATGCCGGCTGGGCCAGCCCCTGGTTGGGGCCGGGGGCGGCGCTGGACACGCGCGACACCTGCGTGCTGGCGCCCAACGCGCTGGGATCGTGCTTTGGCAGCAGCGCGCCGACCGGCGCCGCGGCCAGCGCGTTTCCAGCCGTATCGATCGCCGATGGCGTGCGCCTGCAGAGGGAATGGCTGCGCGCGATCGGCGTCGAACGGCTGGATGCCGTGGTGGGCTATTCCTTTGGCGGCTACCAGGCCTTCCAATGGGCAGTGGCCGCGCCGCTACCTGTCGGACGGGTCGTGGCGCTGGCCTCGGCGCCGCGCGGCGGCGGCAGCATGGCGGACGCGCAGCGCCTGCGGCGACTCGCTGCTGCGATTGACTCGGAAGATGCGGATGCGTGGAACGAATGGGTCGAACTGCGCTGCGCGACCTTGCGCCGCTACGGCTATGCCCGGTGGCTGGCCGCCGCCGGCGAGTCCGACTTGGAGCCGCGCCTGCGGGCCGAGGCAGGGGCCTGGGCGGCGCGCTTCTCGCCCTGGTCCATGGCGGCGCTCAGGACGTCGGCCTGCCGCTACGACGCGCGCGGCGCGTTGCTGGCTTCGTCCACGCCCGTGCGCTGGCTGCGTTGCGCGTCGGACGAGCTGTTCGCGCCGGATGACCCGGACGTCCAGGCGCAGCTTCCGTATCCTGGCAATGTCGTTCAGGTCAGCGTGGCCGGACGCTACGGCCACCTGTCGCCGCTGCTGGAGGGGCCTCTCTGGAATGCCTATCTGAGGCAGGCGCTGACCTAGCGGGCGGGGAGCCGGCCCAGCCCAGGAAATGCAGGCGAAAAAATGCCCGCTTGCGCGGGCATTTTTCATCTGTGCGGCAAGGCTTACTGGATCTTGGCCTTTTCGCGCAGTTCCTTCTGGTAGTCGGCCAGGGTTTGCTGGCGCAGCATTTCTTCCAACTGCGGGCGCACCTGGTCGAGCGGCGGGAATTCCACCGGACGGGTGTCGTCGACCATGATGATGTGCCAGCCGAACTGGGTTTGCACCGGCTTGTCGACCAGTTCGCCCTTCTTCAGCTGCGTCACGGCTTGCGCGAACGGCTGGACGTAGTTGGTCGGGGGAGCCCAACCCAGGTCGCCACCCTTTTCGGCGCTGCCAGGGTCCTTGGAGTTCTTCTTGGCCAGGTCGTTGAACTTGCTCTTGTTGCTCTTGATCTGGGCCAGCAGGTCGTTCGCCGTCTTCTCGTCTTCGACGAGGATGTGGCGGACCTTGTATTCCATCTTGCCGGCCTGTTCCTTCTTGATCTTCTCGTACTCAGCCGTGACCTTGGCATCCGACACCGGGTGCTTGGCCAGGTAGTCGGCCATCAGGGCGCGGACCAGGATGCCTTGGCGGGCCAGCTCGACTTCGGTCTGGACGTCGGCCTGCTTGGCGATGCCGCTGGATTCGGCGGCTTGCACGAAGATCTGGCGGTTGATCATTTCCTGCTTGACCTGTTCGCGCAGTTGCGGCGAATCGGTGGCGCCCTGGCTGACCAGCAGCTTGACGAATTGATCCAGGCTCTTTTGCGGAATGGCCTTGCCGTTGACGGTAGCCACGTTCTGAGCGAAAGCCGGCACGGCGATGACGCAGGCTGCAGCCAGCATGACGATGCGTTTCATGAATATCCTTTTACTTTCTATTTGGGAGCCTGGGCATCTAGCGCAAGCGCATGAATCGGATAGGGGATCAAATCTTGCAAATGATGATACACCAGCCTATGCCGCGCAACGGCCGAGAGCCCCGCAAAGCAAGGCGCTACGATGATCACGCGATAGTGGCCGGCGCCGTTTTTACTGCCTTCGTGGCCGGCATGCAAATGCGAGTCGTCCAGGATGTCCAGGCTGACGGGTTCCAGGACGGCTAGCCGCTCCCGGATCAGGGAAATGCGGTCGGTGGTGTCTGACATGGAGGTATAGGTTTAGTTCCGGCGCGGGCAGAGGGCGCCGGCCGGGGAATCGGATGGCTTCAGGGCTGGCGGGGCGGGGTGTCGGAGGAGGGGGCCTGATCCTCCGTCTGGATGTGCTTGCCCAGCCAGATCGACTGGCCGATCACGAAGACCACCATCAGGCCCATCAGGCCGAAGGCCTTGAAGCTGACCCATTGCGATTCGGTGAAATGGCCGGAAAACGCCACATACAGGTTGAGCGCGCCCGCAATCAGGAAGAAGCCGGCCCAGACCAGGTTCAGCCGCTCCCAGGCGGCGTCAGGCAGCTGGATCTGCTTTTCCATCAGGCGGCGGATCAGGTTGCGGCCGAACAGCAGGCGTGCAAACACCAGCGCGCCGCCGAACAGCCAATACAGCACCGTGGGCTTCCATTTGATGAAGACATCGCTGTGCAGCCAGATCGTGGCCCCGCCGAATACCAGGATGACGGTCAGGTTGATCCAGTGCATGGCCTCGGTGGCGCGGCCCGTCGCCTTCAGCCAGACGATCTGCAGCACGGCCGCGGCCATGGCGACGCCCGTGGCGATGAAAATGTCCGTGTACCGATAGGCAATGAAGAACAGGAACAGCGGAAACAGGTCGAACAGGAACTTCTTCATTCAGTCTTCTATGGGTTCAAACGTCATCGACAGGGAATTGATGCAATAGCGCAGTCCGGTGGGCTCGGGGCCGTCGGGGAAGACGTGTCCCAGGTGCGAGTCGCAGACGTTGCACAGCACTTCGGTGCGGACCATGCCGTGGGTGGTGTCGCGTTCTTCGCGCACCAGTTCCGGATCCAGCGCCTGGAAATAGCTGGGCCAGCCGCAGCCGGCATCGAATTTGGTGTCGGAAGCGAACAGCGCCGTGCCACAGCCCACGCAGCGGTAGATGCCGTGGCTGAACGTATTCCAGTAGCGCCCGGTGAAGGCCCGTTCGGTACCCTTTTCACGGGTGACGACGTATTCTTCGGGGGAAAGCTGGGCACGCCATTCGGCGTCGGATTTTCGTACTTTGTCCATATGAGCTCTTGGAGTCCCGATGCCCGAAATGGTTCGGGCATAATCCCGCCCCATGTTAATCGAGTTTGACCAGGCGGTTGTTTCCACGCCCCAGGCGCAAGTGCTGAATGGGGTGAGCCTGACGCTGGCCGAACGCCGCATCGGCATCGTCGGCCCCAATGGCGCCGGCAAGAGCACGCTGGCGCGGCTGATCAACGGATTGGTGCTGCCTTCCGCCGGCAGCGTCAGGGTGGGCGGGCTGGACACCCGCCGCGACCTGAAGGCCGTCCGTCGCCAGGTCGGTTTCGTATTCCAGAATCCCGAAAATCAGATCGTCTTCCCCATCGTCCGCGAGGACCTGGCGTTCGGCCTGAAGCATCTGGCCCCGGACCGGCAACAACGCGAGGCCCGCATCGATGCCCAATTGAGCCACCTGGGCGTGGGCCATCTGGCGGACCGGACCAGCCACACACTGTCCGGCGGTGAACGCCAGTTGGTGGCGCTGGCCGCGGTGCTGGTGATGGAGCCGGCGCTGATCGTGTTCGACGAACCCACCACCCAGCTGGATCTGCGCAACCGCAATCGCGTGCGCGACGCCATCGCGGGCCTGCCCCATGACGCCATCGTCGTCAGCCACGATCTGGAGCTGCTGGAGGATTTCGACCGTGTCGTGGTGGTGCGCGACGGCAATATCGCGGCCGACGACAAGCCGGCCGCGGCGCTGCGCTGGTACCGGGAGCACTGCGCATGATGGAACCGTTGTACGTCGCGGGCGACTCCTTCCTGCACCGGCTGCCGGCGTGGCTGAAGCTGCTGGCGCTGATGGCGGCGGGCGCGGGCCTGTTCCTGTTGCGCGACCCGCGCTGGCTGGCGCCGGCCTTCCTGGTCGCCGCCGTGTTGGTCTGGTCGACGGGTGTCGCCGCGATCGCCGTCTGGCGGCAAATCAAGGGCTTGGCCTGGGTGCTGGTGGCCATCGGCGCGTTCACCGCCTGGTTCCAGGGCGGGATGGAGGCGCTGGCCGTGCTGCTGCGCGTGGCGGCGATGGTAGGGCTGGCATTGGCGGTCACGCTCGCCACCCGCACGTCCGATCTGATCGCCGTCTGCGAAAAGGCGCTGATGCCGCTTGAACGCATGCGGCTGGTGGATGCCGGCAAGGTCGCGCTGGCCCTGGCGCTGGCCCTGCGTTTCGTGCCCGAGATCTGGCGCAACTTCCAGGAAATCCGCGAAGCGCAGGCGGCCCGCGGGCTGGGCGCCAATCCCGTGGCGCTGATCGTGCCCTTGATCGTCCTGACGCTGAAAAGGGCGCAGGAAGTATCCGAAGCAATAGACGCGCGCAGCCACTGAGGGCCGCGCGCCCTGTTCCATCTCCCAAAGGGGAAAAAACCGTGAAATCCAGTAATACCGTGCTGATTGCGCTGTTCGCGGCGCTGATCGTGGTCCTGAGTCTGATTCCGCCGATTCCGCTGCCGGCAATTCCGGTGCCGGTCACGCTGCAGACCCTGGGGGCCATGCTGGCGGGCGCGATGCTCGGACCCGTCCGTGGCGCGCTGGCCTGCCTGCTGTACCTGGCGCTGGCGGCGGTCGGGCTGCCCGTGCTGCCGGGCGGCCGGGGAGGGTTGGGCGCCTTCTTCGGGCCAACGGGCGGCTTCCTCGTCGGCCTGGTAGTGGGCGCCTTCGTGACAGGCTGGCTGGCGCGCAGCCTCGCGGGACGCGCCGTTGGCGGCTGGGCGAAGTTCGCCGGCTATGTGCTCGCATGCGTGGTCGGCGGCATCGCCGTGGTCTACGCCTGCGGCGTGCCATGGCTGGCCGCGGTGACGAAGATGGGCTTGGCCAAGGCTGCGATGGCGGTAGCTGTATTCCTGCCCGGCGACTTGGCCAAGGCCGTGGTCGCGGCCTGGGTGGCGTCGCGGGTTGAGCGCGTGTGGCCGATGTTGGGGCGCTGAGACGCGCGCCGCTTTCCAAGGGAATCCCCCAACTGACGGCTGGCGAACTTATCTAGTACAAGTTCGCCATTAACGAATGCGTTTGCTAAAACGTGTTTTGGGTAGCACATCAGGGAATTACCGGAGTTGCGCATCGTCATCTGATACTGTTTTAACCCTATAATATTTTTTTCTGTATAACTTTAACTAGGCTCGCCTTAGCCTCGACCGAGGCGCACAAGAGCCACCACAGGAGACAAAAATATGCGCAAGCACTTCGGCTTGTCCGCGGCGGCTGCCGCCATTGCCCTGGCCCTGCCGCTACTGGCGAGCGCCCAGGTCAAGGTCGGCGTGACCGTGTCCAGCACCGGCCCCGCCGCGTCGCTGGGTATCCCCGAGCGCAACACCGTGGCCCTCCTGCCCAAGGAAGTGGCCGGCCAGAAGATCGAATGGATCGTCCTGGATGACGCTACCGACACGACGCAAGCCGTCAAGAACTCGCGCAAGCTGGCCACCGACGACAAGGTCGACGTGCTGATCGGCACCTCGGTCACGCCGGGCTCGCTGGCCATGGTCGACGTGGCCGCCGAAGCCAAGGTGCCGATGATCAGCGTCGCCGCCAGCGCCAAGATCGTCGAACCCGTGGACGACAAGCGCCGCTGGGTCTTCAAGACCCCGCAGAACGACGCGCTGATGGCCGGCGCCCTGGCTGACGCCATGGCCAAGTCCAAGGTCAAGACCCTGGGCTTCATCGGCTTTGCCGACGCTTACGGCGACGGCTGGCTGGATGTGATGCAAAAGGCCGCCAAGGCCAAGGGCATCGAAATCGTCGCCATCGAGAAGTACAGCCGCACCGACACCAGCGTGACGGGCCAGGTGCTCAAGCTGGTCGGCGCCAAGCCCGACGCCATCCTGATCGCCGGCGCCGGCACCCCGTCGGCCCTGCCGCAGAAGGAACTGAAGGCCCGCAACTACGGCGGCACCATCTACCAGACGCACGGCGCCGCCAACAACGACGTGCTGCGCGTTTGCGGCAAGGACTGCGACGGCATGCTGCTGCCCGCCGGCCCGCTGCTGGTCGCGGCTCAATTGCCGGACAGCAACCAGGTCAAGAAATCGGCCCTGGCCTATGTGGAGGCCTACGAAAAAGCCAACGGCGCCGGTTCCACCAACACGTTCGGCGGCCACATGTGGGACGCCGGCCAGTTGGTCGTGGCCGCACTGCCGGTGGCGTTGAAGTCGGGCGCCAAGCCCGGCACGCCGGAGTTCCGCGCCGCCATGCGCGACGCCCTGGAAGGCGTGAAGGACCTGGCCGCCTCGCAAGGCGTGTTCAACATGTCGCCGACGGACCACGCCGGCTTTGACGAGCGCTCGCGCGTGATGGTCAAGGTGGAAGGCGGCAAGTGGGTCTACCAGCCCGGCCTGTAATCCCCAGGATCGCCCGATCCAAGGGTGCGCAAAGCGCGGCGGCGCCCGCCGCGCGGCACCCCAGCAATGCTTCGCACCGGCCTTTCCGGCCGGTGTGTCGTATCAGTGTCCCGGGTGCGGCCGGAACACCAGAATAAATAAGGTTGTTAGATGGATTCCACAATTGCGCTGATCCTGCTGCAAGACGGTGTCGTCAACGGCGCCATCTATGCCCTCCTGGGCATGGCTCTGGTGCTGGTATTCGCCGTTACGCGCGTCATTTTCATTCCCCAGGGCGAGTTCGTGGCGTTCGGCGCCCTGACCCTGGCCATGCTGGTGGACGGCAAAGTGCCGGGCACCGCCTATCTCCTGCCGCTGCTGGGCGTGGTCTGCCTGGCGCTCGAGCTGCTGCGCGCGCTGCGCACCCGCAGCGCCGCCGCGCTGCCCAAGGCCATCGTGACCTGTGTGGTCCTGCCGCTGGCGCTGCTCTGGCTGACCGTGACCTACACCGCGCCCGGCAATTCGCTGTGGTTGAACATGCTGCTGACGCTGCTGCTGGTGATCCCGATGGGTCCGATGGTCTATCGCATCGTCTACCAGCCGCTGGCCGAAGCCACCGTGCTGGTGCTGCTGATCGTTTCCGTGGCCGTGCACTTCGCGCTCACCGGCCTGGCGCTGGTGTTCTTTGGCGCCGAAGGCTGGCGCACGCCGGCCTTCGTCAGCGGGCAGATCGACCTGGGCTTCATGACCTGGTCGGCGCAAAGCCTGTTCGTGGTGGCGACCTGCGCCATCCTGATCATCGGCCTGTGGCTGTTCTTCGGCAAGACGCTGTACGGCCGCGCGCTGCGCGCCACGGCCGTCAACCGCCGCGGCGCCCGCCTGGTTGGCATCAGCACCACCATGTCCGGCAGCCTGACCTTCACGCTGGCCGTCGCTATCGGCGCCATGTCCGGCATGCTGATCGCGCCCATCACCACGGTGTACTACGACACCGGCTTCCTGATCGGCCTGAAGGGCTTCGTCGGCGCCATCATCGGCGGCCTGGCCAGCTACCCGGTGGCCGCCGCGGGCTCGCTGCTGGTGGGCGTGCTGGAATCCTTCTCGTCCTTCTGGGCCAGCGCCTATAAGGAAGTGATTGTCTTCACCCTGATTATCCCGGTTCTGGTGTGGCGTTCGTTCAGCACCCATCACGTGGACGAAGAGGAATAAACGTCATGAACCGCATTTTGCTCGTCCTCTTTCTCGTCGTCCTGGCGGGCCTGCCGCTGGTGTCGGCCACGCCTGAATTCTGGGTCACGCAGCTCAATTACATCGGGCTGGCCAGCCTGGTGGTGCTGGGCCTGGTGCTCCTGACCGGCGTGGGCGGCCTGACCTCGTTCGGCCAAGCCGCGTTCGTGGGCCTGGGCGCCTACACCACCGCCTACCTGACCACGCAATACGATGTCTCGCCCTGGCTGGCGCTGCCGGCCGGGCTGATCCTGACGGCCGTCGTGGCCTATTTGCTGGGCGCCATCACCTTGCGCCTGTCGGGCCACTACCTGCCGTTGGGCACCATCGCCTGGGGCCTGTCGCTGTACTTCCTGTTCGGCAACATCGACTGGCTGGGCAAACATGACGGCATCGCCGGCATCGAGCCCATCAGCATTTTCGGCATGTCGCTGGCCAGCGGCCGCCACATCTATTACCTGATCTGGGTGTTCGTGCTGCTGGCGCTGTGGGCGACCCGCAACCTGCTGAACTCGCGTCCGGGCCGCGCCATCCGCGCGCTCAAGAGCGGCGCCGGCATGGCCGAATCCATGGGCGTGAACACCGCCGCCTACAAGGTCGTGATCTTCGTCTGGGCGGCATTGCTGGCCTGCGTCTCCGGCTGGCTCTACGCGCACATGCAACGCGCCGTCAGCCCCAGCCCGTTCGGCATCAACTACGGCATCGAGTATCTGTTCATGGCGGTGGTCGGCGGCGCGGGCTACGTCTGGGGCGCCTTGCTGGGCTCCAGCGTCATCCTGGTGCTGAAGGACCAGCTGCAGAACCTGTTGCCCAAGCTGCTGGACACCAACGCCAACTTCGAGATGATCGTCTTCGGCGTGTTGCTGATCCTGATGCTGCAATACGCCCGCAACGGCCTGTGGCCGATCCTGGCGGGCTGGTGGGGCAGCATCACCGGCGCCGACGGTTCGCGCCGCAACCTGGCGCCGCCCGCGCCGGCGCCGGCCTTGCCGACGCGCGCGCGTCCGCAAGCCGGCCAGGTGGTGCTCGAAGTGGATGCCATCCGCAAGGAATTCGGCGGCCTGGTCGCGGTCAACGACATTTCCTTCAAGGTCGCCTCCGGCGAAATCATGGGCCTGATCGGCCCGAACGGCGCCGGCAAGAGCACGACCTTCAACTTGATCAGCGGCGTGCTGCCGGTGACGCGCGGCAAGGTCACGTTCATGGGCCAGCGCATCGACAGCCGTTCGGCGCGCGACATCGCCAAGCTGGGCGTGGGCCGCACCTTCCAGCACGTGCAACTGCTGCCCGGCATGACGGTGCTGGAGAACGTGGCGCTGGGCGCGCACCTGCGCTCGGACGTCGGCGTGCTGGCGGGCGCCTTGCATTCGGATCGCGCCCGCGAGGCGCAGCTGTTGCACGAAGCCGCCGAGCAGATCAAGCGCGTCGGCCTGGGCGAGTACCTGTACGAGCAGGCGGGCAACCTGGCGCTGGGCCAGCAACGCATCCTGGAAATCGCGCGCGCCTTGGCCGCCGACCCGGTGCTGCTGCTGCTGGACGAACCCGCCGCCGGCCTGCGCTACAAGGAAAAGCAGGACCTGGCGCGTGTGCTGGAACAGTTGCGCGCCGAGGGCATGAGCATTCTGCTCGTCGAACACGATATGGATTTTGTGATGCGTCTGACCAACCACCTCGTGGTGATGGATTTCGGCACCAAGCTGGCTGAAGGCGTGCCGGCCGACGTGCAAAAGAACCCGGCGGTGCTGGAAGCCTACCTGGGCGGCATCGATGACGACCTGCCCGAAGCGGACCAGGCCAAGCCCGTGTCGGCAGGAGGCGTGTGATGAGCGCTCCCGTACTCGAAGTCACCAACCTGTCCGCCCGCTACGGCAAGGTGGGCGCGCTGGTGGGCGCCTCGCTCACCGTGCCCGCCGGCAGCATCGTCACCGTGATCGGCGCCAATGGCGCCGGCAAGTCAACCATGCTGAACGCCATGATGGGGGCGCTGCCGCAGACCGGCCACGCGGCCGGCACCGTGCAGTACGCCGGCACCGACGTGTCGGGCTGGCAGGTCGAACGCCGCGTCGCGGCCGGCATGTCGCTGGTGCCCGAGCGCCGCGAACTGTTCGGCACCATGTCGGTGGAAGACAACCTGCTGCTGGGCGGTTTCCGCCGCTACCGCGCCCGCGAAAGCGGCTGGCGCGACACGCTGAACGAAGTGTTCGACCTGTTCCCGCGGCTGCGCGAGCGCCGTGCGCAGCAGGCCGGCACCCTGTCGGGCGGTGAACGCCAGATGCTGGCCGTCGGCCGCGCGCTGATGGCCAAGCCCAACCTGCTGATGCTCGACGAGCCCAGCCTGGGCCTGGCGCCGCGCATCGTGCGCGAGATCTTCCACATCATCGCGCGCCTGCGCGAGACCGGCGTGGCGATCCTGCTGGTCGAACAGAATGCGCGCGCGGCGCTGCAAGTGGCCGACTACGGCTACGTGCTGGAAACCGGCGAGGTCATCCTGCACGGTCCGGCGCGCGAACTGGCCGGCGACCCCAAGGTCATTGAAAGCTATCTGGGCCTGGGCAAGGGCGGCGAGCAAAGCTGATCGACCCCAAGCGCCTGAAGGGCCGGACGCCGCGAGGCATCCGGCTTTTTTTATCGCTCGAAGACTTCGACCACCCGGAAGCGTTCGCACGCCAGCATCATGTCCGGCGCATAACCGCCGTTGCGGCCGAAGTAGGCGATGTGCGCGTCGCGCCAGGCCTCGTAGGGGCCTTCCCCTTCGGCCAGCGCGAACGCTTCGTCGACCTGGTCGAAACGCTGGATCAGCACGCTGAGCGTCTCGATCACGCAGGCGGGGCGGCCCAGGCCGTCCAGCACCACGTCGCGCCGGCCGGCCTGAGGCACGGGTTCCTGTTCATTGAAATCGCGCAGCGCGCCGCAGGTGGCCGTCTTCGTGCCGGCCAGCACCAGCGCCAGCAACTCGTCGGCCAGTTCGGGCGAATCGCCGAACTGGAAGGTCACGGCGTTCTCATAGGGGGCGGGCGGTTTCATGTCAGCGCTGTCCATTGCAGTATCAGCTCCTGTCCCATCGCGGGGTCGGAAGTGGAGGGGGCGCCGGTTTCGATGCGTCCGGCCAGGCGGCGAGTGTAGGTCGGGTCGCCGCTGTCACGCACCGTCAGGTCATACCAGCCGGCGCTGCGGGTCAGGTCCCAGGCCAGCCTGACCGTCTCGCCGGCGGCAAGCGTGGCGTCGTCTTCGCGGGGATGGCCATAGGCGTTGGCCTCCACCCGGAACGAGCGGGCCTGCGGGGCGGGGTTGCGTAGCGTCAGTTGCAGCGACGCGCCCGGCCCCTGATAGCTGGCCGTGACTTCCAGCGGTTGCAGGCCGGCGCGGCCGGTGCAATGGCGGTGGAAGCCGTTGGGACCCAGCACCCACAGATCGTAGCGGCCATTGTCGGCAGCGGTCTGCCATGCGCCTTCCAGCTGCTTGCCCGCTTCCACGGTGTAGCGGCGCGGGCCGCGCTCCAGGTGCAGCCGGTCATACACATGCAGCACCGCGCCAGCCGCGCCGGTGTTTTCGAAGCGCAGCGTCACGCGCTCGCTGTCCACAGCCGCATGGACCTGCAGCGCGTAGGGCAGCGGACGCGATGGGCGCGTGCCGGCCTGTTGCCGCGCCGGTCCCGGCTGCAGCGGCGCGGGCGGTGTGACCGTGCCGGGCAACGCCGAGGCGAGCCCGGCGCGTTCGGCCGTGGCTGGCAAGCCGCTGGGCAGGCCAGCGCCGTCCGGCGCGGAAAAATCGAAGATGGAGGTCAGGTCGCCGCACACGGCGCGGCGCCACGGCGAGATATTGGTCTCGGCCACGCCGAAGCGCTGCTCGATGAAGCGCAGCACGGAAGTGTGGTCGAACACCTGGGAGTTGACCCAGCCGCCCTTGGTCCAGGGCGACAGCACATACATGGGCACGCGAGGACCCAGGCCGTAGACGCCGTGCAAGTGGGCGAGGGTGTCGTCCTTTTCCGCGCCGGCGACGATCTCGTGATATTCGCCGCGCGTATCCGCCGTGGAGGCCCCGGCCAGCGCGCCCGAGGCATCGCGCGAGGGCGGCGCAGGCGGCGGCATGTGGTCGAAGAAGCCGTCGTTCTCATCGAACATCAGCAGCAGGACGGTCTTGCTCCAGATCTCGGGGTTGGCCGTCAGCGCATCCAGCACGCGGGCCGTGTAATCGGCGCCCTGGGCCGGGCTGGACGGGCTGGGGTGCTCGGAGCCGGCCTTGGTCGCACAGATCCAGGACACTTGCGGCAGGGTGCCGTCCAGCACGTCCTGGCGCAGCAGGTCCAGGTCGCGGGTGGTGAGCGCCTTGTCCTTCAGCGCGGCCACTGACCCGGGCAGGCCTTGATAGGCATCGCGGTAGGCCTTGAACCCGGCGGTGGGGTTGAGCGAATAGTTGTCCGCCATGTTCTGGTAGATGCGCCAACTGACGCCCGCCGCCTCCAGCCGCTCGGGATAGGTCGTCCAGGTATAGGCGCGAGCCGGATCGCCTCCGGTGAGCTTGTTGTAGGTATTGCCCAAGGCCGGACCGTTGCCGCGGCCCAGGCCGTCGTTGGTGCCCGTCCAGACGAACAGCCGGTTGGTGTTGGTGCCGCCGGTGAACGAGCAGTGGTAGGCGTCGCAGACCGTGAAGGCGCGCGCCATGGCGTACTGGAAGGGCATGTCCTCGGCTGAGAAGTACGCCATCGAGTGGTTCTTCTTGGCGGCCGGCCAGTTGCCCATGCGGCCCGCGTCCCACGCGTCCTGGGCGTTGGACCAGGTGTGCGGCGTGCTGGCTACGCGCATGGTCTCGAAAGCTTCGCGCGTATCCAGGTGGAAGGGCAGCACCGTGCGCGGCGCGCCTTCATCGGGTTTGTCGTTGTACTGCGCCCAGACGGTGCGGCGGCGCGCGCCCGGGCTGTCCGGCACCGGTATGGGAAAGCGGTCGCCGAACCCGCGCACGCCCGCCAGCCCGCCGAAATAATGGTCGAACGAACGGTTCTCCTGCATGAAGATGACGATGTGCTCCACGTCGCGGATCGTGCCCGTGCGGCGCGCGGCCGGGATCGCGAGCGCGCGGCGGATGGACGCGGGCAGCAGGGCCAGGGCGCTGCCGGCGCCGGCCAGCGAGGCACCGCTGCGGAGAAAGTCACGTCGGGTCTGCATGAGGCATTCCTGAGAACGAAGCTGCCCGCACAGGGCGGGCAGCGTGGAGAGGCGGCTGGGGCGGCGGCGATCCTACTTCGCGCCGGTGCTTTCCGCGTAGTCCATGTACAGCTTGTGCGCGCGGCGGGCCATCGGGCCGTATTCCAGCTTGCGGTCCTCCACGCGGTTCACGTGCACTACCTTGCCGTAGTTGCCGGACGAGAACACTTCGTCGGCTTGCTCGATGTCGGCGCGGGTCAGGCTGCGTTCCTGCACGTCGGCGCCGTCGGCCTTCAGCAGGGCCAGCACGCGGCGGCGCGTGATGCCATTGAGGAAGGTGCCGTTGTCGGCCGGCGTGGACACCACGCCGTCCTTCGCGATCCACAGATTGCTGGTGGCGAATTCGGCGATATTGCCCGCGCCGTCCAGCATGATGGCGTTGTCGAAACCCTTCTCGGCAGCTTCGCGGATGGCGCGTTGGCCGTTGGGGTAGAGGCAGGACGCCTTGGCGTCGGTCGGCGCCATATTGGGCCAGGAACGCGCAAAGCTGGAGAAGCAGGCGGAGAAGCCCTGGTCGCCCGGCATCGGCACCTTGAACACATGCAGCACGAACTGGGTCTTGTCGGCGTCCGGCAGCAGGAAGCCGTCGGCGCAATAGAACATGGGCTTGATGTAGAGCTCGGTGCCTTGCGGGAATTTCGCGACTGCCTGCAGGCACAGCTGCTGGATTTCTTCCCAGCCGAGCTGGGGCTTCATCAGCATCTTTTCGGCCGAGCGCACCACGCGCTGGCAGTGCAGGTCCAGGTCCGGCGTCAGGCCGCGGAATGCGCGCGCGCCGTCGAACACCATGCTGGCCATCCAGAAGGCGTGGTCGGCCGGGCCGAGCAGTTTGGGGTTTTCAGTGGTCCAGTGACCGTTGTGCCAGAACAAGGCATCCATGGTTGTCTTCCTTCACTTGAATCGGGTTGGCGCTATCGGCGCGCCGAAACGTCAGGATACATGAGGCGGCGGCCGGGTTCCGGTTGTCATTCGCGCGCCAGCGCCGCCTGCACGCGGTCGGCCGCCTGCGCCGGCATCCATTGCCGCCAGACGGGACCATACTGCTTGAGGAAATAGCGCGCGGCGTCCTCGGGTTCCTTGCCTTCGTTTTCCAGCCAGCCCAGCGTGGCGTCGATGGCGTCGCTGGGCACGGTCAGCTTGCCCAGGAACTCGGCGAGTTGCGGCGCCTGCTTGGCGAACTGCGCATTCACGCCGGTGACCACGGGGTTGGGCTTGAACTCGGTGGCCACGGGATGGGCGCACTTGGGATCGGTCATGCAGGTGTAGGCGGCCTGGTCGAAGGCGGGCAGCTCCAGCTTCACCAGGTCCAGGGCCCCGACCAGCGAGGTGGGCGTCCAGTAGTAGAAGACGATGTCGCGCTTGCGCTTGTACGCGGACACGATGGCGGCCTTCTGCGCGGCGCCGGAACCGGGCGCGAACATCGCGTAGTCCTTTTCAAGCTTCAAGGCGCGCAGCAGGTTCTCGTTCAGGGTGCCGCAGGCCCAGCCTGCGGGGCAGCCGTAGATGCGGCCGCGCCCGGGCTCCTCGGGATCGGCGAAGACTTCCTTGAAGCGCGCCAGGTCGGCCGCGGATTTCAAACCGGGGTGACGTTCGACGGTGTAGCGCGGCACGTACCAGCCCTCGCCGGCGTCGTATACGTGGCCCACGCCCAGCACCTTGCCGCTGGCCAGGGCCTTCTTCCATGCGCCTTCGATCTGGCCGGGCCACACTTCCGGGGTGACGTCGACGTCGCCGCGTTGCAGCGCGGCCAGCATGGGCAGGGTTTCGCCGATTTCGACCGTGGTCTTGCAGCCGTAGCCATGTTCCAGCACGTAGCGTTCGATACCGGCCAGGACCAGGTTGGATTCCCAGTTCAGGCCGCTGAAGCGGACCGGCCGGTCGATTTCGCAGACGGGATCGGCGGCTTGTGCGGCCGCGGGGATGAGGGCGGCTGCCAGCGCCAAGGCGCCAAGGACGGGGGCGAGCGGATGCGGGTTGCGCATGGTCAGCACCTGTTGGGTTGGGTGCCGTTCATTGTACGGGTGCCAGCCGGCGCGCCAAATGAAACGGGGCCGCGGATTGCGGCCCCGGGTTACTTGCGTTGCCTGGATCAGGCGCGGGCGGCGCGCCGGCGGTTGATAAGGGCGCCGACCTCGCCCACGATGCCGCGGCGGAAGGCCAGCACGCAGATCACGAAGATCAGGCCGATCACGATGGTGACCGATTCGCCCAGGCGCAGGAACCAGTCCACGCCGGTCAGGCTGGCCATCATCTGGCCGAAGTCGCCGACCTTGTTTTCCAGCAGCACCACGATGAAGGCGCCGAGGATGGGGCCGGTCAAGGTGCCCAGTCCGCCGATCAGCGTCATCAGGATGACCAGGCCGGACATCTGCCAGGTGGCGTCGGACAAGGTGGCGGACACGAAGACCAGGGTCTTGGTGGCGCCCGCCAGGCCGGCCAGCGCGGCCGACAGCACGAACGCCAGCAGCTTGAAGCGGTCGACGTCGTAGCCCAGTGAGATGGCGCGCGGCTCGTTCTCGCGCAGCGCCTGCAGCACCTGGCCGAAGGGCGAGTTCACCGTGCGCCAGATGATGAAGTAGCCAATGATGAAGATGGCCATCACCACGTAGTACAGGTTCAGGTCCTTGGAAAGATCGATCAAGCCGAACAGGGTGCCGCGCGGCACGCTTTGCAGGCCGTCCTCGCCGCCCGTGAACTTCGCCTGCAGGAAGAAGAAGAACACCATCTGCGACAGCGCCAGGGTGATCATGGCGAAGTAGATGCCGCTGCGGCGGATGGCGATGGCGCCCATCGCCAGGCCCAGCAGCGCCGCCACGGCCACGCCGAACAGCAGGCCGATCTCGGTGGGGAAGCCCCACACCTTGAGCGCGTGGCCGGTCGCGTAGGCCGCGCTGCCCAGGAAGGCGGCGTGGCCGAACGACAGGAGGCCGGTGAAGCCCAGCAGCAGGTTGAATGCGCACGCGAAGAGCGCGTAGCACATGATCTTCATGGCGAAGATCGGATACACCCCGACAAAGGGAAGTATGGCCACCACGACGGCCAGTACCGCATAGCCCAGGAATTGACGATTCATTTTTCTTTTCCGAACAGCCCGGCCGGGCGGATCAACAGAACGATGGCCATGATGATGAACACGACCGTGCTGGAGGCCTCGGGCCAGAACACCTTGGTCAGTCCTTCAATCACGCCCAGGCCCAGACCGGTCACGATGGCGCCCATGATGGACCCCATGCCCCCGATCACGACCACGGCGAACACGACGATGATGAGGTTGGAGCCCATCAGCGGAGAAATTTGCAGCACGGGCGCGGCCAGCACGCCGGCAAAGCCCGCCAGCGCCACGCCGAAGCCATAGGTCAGCGTGATCATGCGCGGCACGTTGACGCCAAAGGCCTCCACCAGCCGCGGGTTCTCGGTGCCGGCGCGCAGCAGGGCGCCCAGGCGGGTGCGCTCGATGACGAACCAGGTTGCCAGGCACACCACCAGGGAGGCCGCCACGACCCAGCCGCGGTAGTTCGGCAGGACCATGAAGCCCAGGTTGGTGGCGCCGCGCAGCGCGTCGGGCGTGGGGTAGGGTTGGCCCGAGACGCCGTAGAAGCTGCGGAACAGGCCTTCTATGAGCAGCGTCAGGCCGAAGGTGAGCAGCAGCCCGTACAGGTGATCGAGCTTGTACAGGTGCCGCAGCAACAGCTTTTCTATGATGATGCCGAACAGTCCGACGATCAGCGGCGCCAGGATCAGCATGACCCAGTAGTTCAACCCCAGGTAGGACAGCCCCATCCAGGCGACGAACGCACCCAGCATGTAGAGCGCGCCGTGCGCGAAGTTGATGACGTTCAGCAGCCCGAAGATGACGGCCAGCCCAAGCGACAGCATGGCGTAGAAGGAGCCGTTGACCAGGCCTAGCAACAGCTGGCCGAACAAGGCCTGTATGGGGATGCCGAAAATGTCAGTCATCTTGTGAAAATCCTGCGCGTACGAATGGAAGCGAGCTAGTCAAAACCTGACCTGGTCAGAATGCGACCCGGCGTGAAGCAAGAGCCGGTCAAAAACGCGGCCCGGCGTGTAGGTTCGCCGGGTCGCGTCTGGGATCACCCGAGCTGGTTTACTTCTTGACCAGCTTGCAAGTGGACTCGGACAACTTGGTGTAGACCTCGTCGCCGGGCAGCGTCGCCACGACCTTGTAGTAGTCCCACGGGGCCTTGGATTCAGCTGGCGTCTTGACCTGCATCAGGTACATGTCGTGGATCATGCGGCCGTCTTCGCGCACGTAACCGCCTTGCGCGAAGAAGTCGTTGACCTTGTTCGACTTCATCCACTTCATCACGGCGTCGCCGTCGTCCGTGCCGGTGGACTTGATGGCGTTCAGGTAGAAGGCCGTGGCTGAGTAGTCGCCCGCCTGCAGCATGGAAGGCTTGCGGCCGACCTTGGCTTCGAACTTCTTGGACCAGGCGCGCGAGGCGTCGGATTGGTCCCAGTACCAGCCGTCGGTCAGGTACATGCCCTGGGTGGCTTGCAGGCCCAGCGCATGCACGTCGTTGATGAAGACCAGCAGGCCGGCCATCTTCATGGTCTTGGTCACGCCGAATTCATTGGCGGCCTTGATCGAGTTGATGGTGTCGCCGCCGGCATTGGCCAGGCCCAGGATCTGCGCCTTGGAGGCTTGCGCTTGCAGCAGGAAGGACGAGAAGTCAGACGCGCCCAGCGGCGCGCGCACCTGGCCCTTGACCTCGCCGCCCGCGGCCTTGACCACGGCCATGGTGTCGCGTTCCAGCGCGTGGCCGAAGGCGTAGTCCGCGGTCAGGAAGAACCAGCTCTTGCCGCCGTCCTTCACCACGGCGGAACCGGTGCCGCGCGCCAGGGCCACGGTGTCGTACGCGTAGTGCACGGTGTAGGGCGAGCATTGGGCGTTGGTCAGGTCCGACGCGCCCGCGCCGATCGCCATGAAGGGCTTTTTCTTCGCGGCGGCCACCCCGGCCATGGCCAGGCTGGTCGACGAGTTGGTGCCGGCGATGATGACGTCCACCTTTTGTTCGTCGAACCATTCGCGCACGCGCGCCGAGGCGACGTCGGCCTTGTTCTGGTGGTCGGCCGACACGACTTCGATCTTCTTGCCGTTGATCGAACCGCCGGCGTCCTCGATTGCCATGCGCACGGCTTCCAGACCGGCCTTGCCGTCGATGTCGGAATACACGCCCGACATGTCAGTGATGAAGCCGATGCGGATGACATCGTCGGAGATACCTTGCGCGTGGGCGGTTGCCCCAGCAAATCCCAGGCCCGCCATGGCCAGTGCAGCAGTGATGGTGTGCAGCTTCATGGGATGACTCCTCTCTTCCCTACGGTGTAGTGTTGCCGGATTTCCGGCGGATGACACAGGTTCTAGACGCCCAGCAGTTCGTTGAGCGTGTCCTGTTTTTCTGAAAGTTCTGCGGCTTCGAAGTGCTCGACGATCTGGCCGTGCTCCATGACATAGAAGCGGTCGGCCAAGGGCGCGGCGAAGCGGAAGTTCTGCTCCACCATGACGATGGTGTAGCCGCGCTGCTTCAGCGCCGTGATCATGCGCGCCAGCGCCTGCACGATGACAGGGGCGAGGCCTTCGGAGATTTCGTCGAGCAGCAGCAGGTTGGCGCCGGTGCGCAGGATGCGCGCCACGGCCAGCATCTGTTGTTCGCCGCCCGACAGGCGCGTGCCGGGAGAATTCCGGCGTTCCTGCAGGTTGGGGAACATGTCGTAGATTTCGGCCAGCGACATGCCGCCGCCCAGCGAGCCGACGACCGGCGGCAGCAGCAGGTTCTCTTCGCAGGACAGGCTGGCGAAGATGCCGCGTTCCTCGGGGCAATAGCCCACGCCCAGGTGGGCGATCTTGTAGGTGGGCAGGTCGATGGCTTCGGTGCCGTGGATGCGTACCGAGCCCTTGCGCGAACCCGTCAGGCCCAGGATGGCCCGCAGGGTCGTGGTGCGCCCGGCGCCGTTGCGTCCGAGCAGCGTGACCACTTCGCCTTGTCCAACGCGCATATCCACGCCGTGCAGGATATGCGATTCCCCGTACCAGGCCTGCAGGCCCGAAATTTCCAGTGCCGGGGTGCTCATGCGTGCGCTCCTTGAAGTTCGCCCTCGGTGGTGCCCATGTAAGCCTGCATCACGGCCGGATGGCGGGAGACTTCGGCGTACGATCCTTCGGCCAGCACGCTGCCACGCGCCAGCACAGTAATGGTGTTGGCGATGGAGGACACGACATTCATGTTGTGTTCCACCATCAGAATGGTCCGGCCGGCGCTGACGCGCTTGATCAGTTGCGTGACGCGGTCCACGTCCTCGTGGCCCATGCCCTGCGTGGGCTCGTCCAGCAGCATCAGCTCGGGTTCCATTGCCAGCGTGGTGGCGATTTCGAGCGCGCGCTTGCGGCCATAGGGCAGGTTTACGGTGGTCTCGTCGGCGAAGGCGCCCAGGTCGACCTGTTCCAGCAGCGCGCGGGCGGGCTCGTTCAGCGCCGCCAGCTGCTTGTCGCTTTTCCAGAAGTGGAACGACAGGCCGGTCTTGCGCTGCAGACCGATGCGCACGTTTTCCAGCACGGTCAGGTGCGGGAACACCGCCGAGATCTGGAAGGAACGGATCACGCCGCGCCGCGCGATCTGCGCGGGACGCTCGCCGGTAATGTCGATACCGTTGAACTTGATGGTTCCCGACGTGGGAGAGAGAAACTTGGTAAGCAGGTTGAAGCAAGTGGTCTTGCCCGCGCCGTTAGGCCCGATCAAGGCATGAATCTCGCCCCGCTTGATACGCAAATCGACCCCATTGACCGCGACGAATCCGCGGAATTCCTTGGTGAGGCCTTTTGTCTCCAGGATCGTGTCGTCCATGTTCGCTGCACCGGCGTTGTATTTATTTCGGTCTCCACCTGTCGTCGTTGCGTCAGGCCCCCGCAGGGTCCGGAAAACTGGCGAAGCCTCGCCGTTTTCTTATGAGTTGCCGGCGAGTATGCGCACCTATTTATCAAAATTCCATGAGGGTTTGTCATAGGTTTTGCAGTGCGGAATGGGCAATTGTCGGCAGGCCGACAATGCTTGCGCCACAAGGGAAGAGAGCCTTTCCATAATGGAAATGCAATGCAGCAAATATGCGTTGATCGTCATCAACGCGTCATGGATTCGATAGCGAGGGAAAACCCGGTTTGGCACAAGCCGGTGCCGGGTCGGCGTATCAGCGCACGCGCTGTTCAGGCGGGCGTTTTCTGCTTGAATTCGCAGAGATCGGAAATGCCGCATTGAGGGCATTTGGGTTTGCGCGCCACGCAGACGTAGCGGCCCAGCAGGATCAGCCAGTGATGCGCGTCCTGCATGTATTCGCGCGGCACGAACTTTTCGAGTTTCTGTTCGACTTCCAGCACGTTCTTGCCGGGCGCGATGCCGGTGCGGTTCGACACGCGGAAGATGTGCGTGTCGACCGCCATCGTGGGTTGTCCGAACGCGGTGTTGAGCACCACGTTGGCGGTCTTGCGTCCCACGCCGGGCAGGGCCTCCAGCGCCTCGCGGGTCTGCGGCACTTCGCCGCCATGCTGTTCGATCAGGATCTTGCAGGTGGCGATGGTGTTCTTCGCCTTGGTACGGTACAGCCCGATGGTCTTGATGTAGTCGGCCAGGCCTTCCTCGCCCAGCGCCAGCAGGGCCTGCGGCGTGCCGTAGGCAGGGAAGAATTTGCGCGTGGCGATGTTGACCGACTTGTCGGTCGCCTGCGCCGACAGCAGCACCGCGATCAGCAGCTGGAACGGCGTGTCGTATTCAAGCTCGGTGGTGGGGTGCGGGTTGGCGGCCTGCAGGCGGGCGAAGATCTCTCGGCGTTTGGCTGCGTTCATGATTGCGTGGGGTTGCGGCGGGCCCGGGCGCGGGCCAGCGCGGATTCAATGGCGGAACGCTTGCGGTCCTCGTCGCGCGCCTCGTCCGCGGCGGGCGCGGGCGCGCTGCTTGCCGCGGTCGTTTCGGGCGCCATCAGGCGCGCATTGTCGGCGGCCAGGCGCTCGACCCGCGCCAGGTGGCTGCGATGGCGCTGGCGGCTGATGGCGGCATCCTGCGCGCTCCAGGCGCGGCCTGCCGGCACCATCTGGATGCAATCGACCGGACAGGGCGCCACGCACAGGTCGCAGCCGCTGCACCAGTCGGCCAGCACGGTGTGCATGTGCTTGTTGGCGCCCACGATGGCGTCCACCGGACAGGCCTGGATGCACAGCGTACAGCCGATGCAATGCGCTTCGTCGATGCGTGCGACCAGCAGCGGCCCGGGTTCGCCGCGCGTGGCGTCCAGGGGCAGGACGGGGGTGTCGAGCAGGGCCGCCAGCGCGGCGATGCCTTCATCGCC
Organism: Achromobacter sp. SD115; assembly: GCF_017355315.1. Lineage (NCBI taxonomy): Bacteria > Pseudomonadati > Pseudomonadota > Betaproteobacteria > Burkholderiales > Alcaligenaceae > Achromobacter > Achromobacter sp. SD115. The sequence goes on from NZ_JADIJM010000016.1 coordinate 42,984, forward strand.
TCCGGGCGGGCAACGGTTGATCGGGGCGGCGCCGTCCGCGATGGCGTCGGCATAGGGCCGGCAGCCGGTGTATCCGCACTTGGTGCATTGCGTCTGAGGCAGCAAGGCATCGATGCGGTCGGCTAGTGAGCGACAGGACATGGATGTGAAGAAGAACCCGTGGGGCGGGGCGCGAAAAGACAGAAGCCGGGGGCCTGAATGCAGATCGCGCGCAACCCATCAAACAACAGTGGTATTACCAGCCACCGTTGTTTGATGGGTTGCGCGCGTCGGAGGTCCGGGTTCTAGTCCCGCTTGACTCGCGCAGCACCCATCCTACGCAGATTGCCGGATGAATTCGGCAATTTTAGGACAGATCATTTCGCGCCAGCGGCGGCCAGAGAAAATGCCGTAGTGGCCGCAGTTCGGCGCCGTGTAGTGCGTCTTGCGCTCGGCCGGGATGTTCTTGCACAGCTTGATGGCGGCGCGCGTCTGGCCCTGGCCCGAAATGTCGTCCAGCTCGCCTTCGATGGTGAGGAGGGCGACCTTCTTGATGTCCGCCGGACGCACCAGCTTGCCGTCCACTTCCCAGGTGCCGTTGGGCAGCTGGAACTCCTGGAACACCATGCGGATCGTGTCCAGGTAGAACTCGGCGGGCATATCCAGCACGGCGTTGTATTCGTCGTAGAAGCGGCGGTGCGCTTCGGCGTCGCTGTCGTCGCCGCGCAGCAGGTCCAGGTAGAAGTCGTAATGCGACTTCATGTGGCGGTCGGGGTTCATGGCCATGAAGCCCGCGTGCTGCAGAAAGCCCGGATAGACCTTGCGGCCGGCGCCCGGATAGCGCGGCGGCACCGGATGGATGACCTGGTTCTCGAACCAGGAGTAGGGCTTGGTGGTGGCCAGGCGGTTCACCTGCGTGGGCGACTGGCGCGGATCGATGGGTCCGCCCATCATTACCATGCTGCGCGGCTGGCAGGGATCGTTGGCGGAGGCCATCAGCGAGACGGCGGCCAGTACAGGTACCGTGGGCTGGCACACGGAAATGACGTGCACGTCGGGGCCCAGGTGGCGGATGAAGTCCTGCACGTAGCGCACGTAGTCGTTCAAGTGGAACGGGCCGGCCGACAGCGGCACCATGCGGGCGTCGACCCAGTCCGTGACATAGACGTCGTGGGCCGGCAGCAGGGCGCGCACGGTATCGCGCAGCAGGGTGGCGTGGTGGCCGGACAGCGGCGCGACCAGCAGGACCTTGGGATCGTCCTGGCCCGCGTGGCGGACGTCGCGCTGGAAGTGCAGCAGGCGGCAGAACGGCTTGTCCATGGCCACGCCTTCGATGACACGGACCGACTTGCCCTTGATCTCGGTGGTGGGCAAGTTCCAGGCAGGCTTCTGGTATTCCTTGCCGATGCGGGTCATCAGCTCATACCCGGCTGCCATCTGGCGGGAGATCGGGGTATAGGCGAGAGGGCTGTAGGGACTGGAAAACAGCTGGGAACCGGCGTCCGTGAATGCTGCAAACGGAGTCAGGAAGGCGCGCTGCATTTCGTGCAATTGATACAGCATTTGAGAAAAGTCCTTCTGGGTCGTGCGTGTGTCCCGATTATTGCTCCGGGCACTAACGATATTTCTAAACAGCCTGAAGAAACGCCGACAAAAAAAGCAAATCTGTTGCTAAAAAGCGACCCAATGCCCATTGAGCACCAGTTTAGGGCGCTTTTTACACCGTGCTGTCATACCAAAAGGAGGGTTTATGCACTAAGTCGGACGAACCGAAGCTACCAGTAGTTTTCCACCGCCAGGTTGCCGGGGATGCCGCGGCGTCCGGGCTTGAAGCCGCGTTCGCCCAGCAGCTTGCGGGCGTCCGCCAGCATGTCGGGGTTGCCGCAAAGCATGATCTTGGCTTGGTCGGGATCCAGCGGCTGGCCTGCCAGTTGCTCCAGGCGGCCGTCGGCGATCAAGGTCGTCAGGCGTTCCCGCGGCATGCCGGGCAGGGCTTCGCGGGTGGCGATGGGCAGGTAGACCAGCTTTTGCGGGTCCGCCGCGAAGAATTCGGCCAGGGCCGGCTCAGCGCGCCAGGATTCGATTTCGCCGCGGTAGGCGAGCTCCGCGGCGGTGCGCACGCCGTGCACCAGGATGATGCGGCGGTAGGCGCGCCAGACGGCGGGGTCGCGCAGGATGGAAAGATAGGCCGACAGGCCGGTGCCCGAGGCCAGCAGCCAGAGATCGCCGCCGGGCGCAAAGCGCTCCAGGGTCAGGAAGCCGTAGGGCGTCTTTTCCACATAGAGGTCGTCGCCGGGCTGCAGCCGCGCCATGCGCGGACTGAACTGGCCTTCGGGGACCACGATGGAATAGAACTCCAGCCAGGGTTCGTGCGGCGCCGACACCATGGAGTAGGCGCGCCACAGCGTGGGTTCGCCTTCGGCGGCGCCGGCTTCGGGCAGACCGACCCGGGCGAACTGGCCCGGCTGGAACGTATACGCGTCGTCGCGCGTCACGCGCACGGAGAACAGCTTGTCAGGCACCCAGGTGTGGACGTGGGTTACGGTCTGGCGCGTGTATTTGGAGTCGTCGGTCATCGGCACATCGCGCGAGGCCGGCCGCCAGGCTGGGGCCGGCGTTCGCGGATTATTTTTCGAGGTATTGCAGCTTGTCCTGCTTGCCGTTCCATTCGTCGGCGTCGGGCAGGGGCTTCTTGGCGCGGCTGATGCTGGCGAATTCGGGAGAGAGTTCGGCGTTCAGCGCGATGAAATTCATTTGGTCCTGCGGCACATCTTCTTCGGCGTAGATGGCATTGGCCGGGCATTCCGGGATGCAGACGGCGCAGTCGATGCATTCGTCGGGATCGATCACGAGGAAGTTCGGACCCTCACGAAAACAGTCCACCGGGCACACGTCTACGCAGTCGGTGTACTTGCACTTGATACAGTTTTCGGTGACAACGTGGGTCATTCAGGAACTCCGGGAGCGGCGGCTTTTGTGTCTTGTTGGGCGGATTTTACCCAATGCCGCGCCGATGTGCCGGCAATACCCGTATTGACATAGTGGCCCTTCGCCCTTAATGGCCGGGGCTCTATGCTATGGTGTCGCGAAACGAAACGCGCCATCATGATAATCACTTCGCTGCTCGACACCGATCTGTATAAATTCAGCATGATGCAGGTGGTTCTGCATCAGTTTCCCGCTGCCCAGGTCGAGTACCGTTACAAATGCCGCACGCCCGGGGTCGACCTGCGTCCCTATCTGGATGAAATCCGCGATGAAGTGCGCCAGCTATGCCAGCTGCGCTTCACCGAGGACGAGCTTAAATATCTGGGCGGCTTGCGCTTTATCAAAAGCGACTTCATCGATTTCCTGGAACTGTTCCACCTGCCGGAGCGCTGCATCCATATAGAGGAAGGCGAGGGTCCGGGCGAAATCAGCATCGAGGTCAAGGGCCCCTGGCTGCACACGATCCTGTTCGAGATCCCCGTGTTGGCCATCGTCAACGAGGTCTATTTCCGCAACACGCGCAAGAATCCCGATTGGGAAGAAGGCCGCAAGCGCCTGCAATCCAAGATGCACCTGGTGCTGGACGATCCCGCGCTGGCTGACTTCCGCGTGGCCGAATACGGCACGCGCCGCCGCTTTTCCAAGGTCTGGCACGAGGAAATCGTGTCCACCATGAAAGCGCAGATGGGCGAGCATTTCGCCGGCACCAGCAATGTGCTGCTGGCCAAGCAGCACGAGGTCCTGCCGCTGGGCACGATGGGCCACGAATACCTGCAGGCCTGCCAGGCGCTGGGTCCGCGCCTGCGGGATTCGCAGGTGTACGCGCTGGAAGTCTGGGCCAAGGAATACCGCGGCGACCTGGGCATCGCGCTGTCGGACGTCTACGGCATGGATGCCTTCCTGCGCGATTTCGACATGTATTTCTGCAAGCTGTTCGATGGCGCGCGCCACGACTCGGGCGATCCCTTCGTCTGGGGCGAACGCCTGCTCGAGCACTACCGCAAGAACCGCGTGGATCCGCGCGCCAAGACGCTGGTGTTCTCGGATTCGCTGACCTTCCCGCGCGCCATCGAGCTCGCCCGCCAGTTTTCTGGCCGCTGCAAGGTGTCCTTCGGCATCGGCACCAATCTGACCAACGACCTGGGCCATGAACCCTTGCAGATCGTCATGAAGATGGTCCGCTGCAATGGCCAGCCGGTGGCCAAGGTGTCCGACGCGCCGGAAAAGACCATGTGCGACGATCCGGCCTACCTGGCCTATCTGCGCCAGGTGTTCCAGTTGCCTCCCGCCTGAGGGCGGCTCGGGGTAAATTGCGGGTTCTTCTGCATTGTTCCACCCAACCCACTCGAATCTAGGGGACTATTCATGAGCAGCATCAAGCGCTTCCACGTGGCCAAGCGCCTGTCCGACATGGCCGTGTACAACGGCGTCGCGTACCTGGCCGGCCAGGTGCCGGACGATTCCACGCTGGACATCACCGGCCAGACTGAACAGGTGCTCGCCACGATCGACCGCCTGCTGGCCGAAGCCGGCACCGACAAGACCAAGATCCTGATGGCCCAGATCTATGTGGCCAACATGAAGGAATTCGATGGCATGAACAAGGCCTGGGACGCATGGGTCGCTGACGGCAATTCGCCTCCGCGCGCCACCGTCGAAGCGCGCCTGGCCAATCCGGACTTCAAGGTCGAAATCGTTGTGACGGCTGCCGTCTAAGACGCCGCCCCGCGTCGGGCGCCAAGGGCGCCTGACGCCTGCGCGATGGCGGGCTCTCGCGTCCGCCACCCGCCTTTCTCTCCCCGCGTTGCGCTGGCTACTGCCCGAGCAACAGCGTCGCGGCCAGCAGGCCGCCCAATTCCTCGCATCTTGCAAGGTCCGCGCCGGCCACGGTCTTGGGCGCCAGGATCTGCTGCGCGGTCTGCGCACCCATGTTGACGATGAGCGGCGGCGCCAAGGCGCTGAGCCGCCAGCCGGTGCAGATGCGCACGACCTGCCGCGCCGCGCCCGCGCCGTCGCTGCCGGCGCTGATGGCGCAGGCATAGGGCAGTCCCTGTATCCGGTCCAGCACCGCGTAATAGTTGCGGTCGAAGAATTCCTTCATTTCGCCGCTCAGCGAGGCCAGGTTCTCGGGGGCGCAGAACAGATAGGCCTGACTGGCGAGCAGCGCGTCGGCCTGGGTGTCCGCGGCCCGCCGCAGGACCACGTTCAGATCGGCCGCCTGCTCCAGCTGTGCGGCGGCCGTCCGCGCTCCGCGCGCCGCAGCCTCGGCCATCTGTTGCGCGGCGCCGGTGCGCGAATGCCACACGATCAGCAGCTGTTTCATGCGTAGCGATCCAGGGGATCCTGCCGGTAGTAGGCCCGCAGCAACGCATACCATTGCGGCAGCGCTTCGTGCATGGGGTGGGGATCCACGAAGAAGTGTTCCGAGCTGACCGCGAAGAACTCGGCTTCGTCGGTGGCGGCATAGGGGTCCATGGGCAACTGGCCGTACCAGGCGTCCGCCGCCTCGCTTTCCGGATCCACATCGTGCGGGATGGCGGCTTCGACCGCCTCCACCGCTGCGATGAAGCGGTCCAGGCTGTCGTCCAGGATGCGGCGCCAGGCCTGGGGCTTGAGTTCGGGGTGCGCGGCCAGCGAGGGCATGCCGTCGGCGTAGCCCGAGCGCAGGTCCAGCTTGTGGGCGAACTCGTGGATGACCACGTTGAAGCCGCCGTCGGAGAGCTGGGTGTCCTCCCAGGACAGCACCAGCGGCCCGCCTTCCCAGGCTTCGCCGGCCGCGTCCTCCATGTATTCGTGCACCACGCCGTCATCGTCTTGGCTGGAGCGCGGGATGCGGAAACTGGCCGGGTACACGATGATCTCGTCCCAGCCTTCGTACAGTTCGGGCGCCAGGTTGAGGATGGGCAGGCTGGCCTGGGCCGCGATGCTCAGGCGCATGAAATCCGAGACCTCCAGTCCCTGCGCGCCATTGATGTTCTTGCTGGCCAGCAACCAGGCGGAACGCGCCTGCAGCTGGGCCGCTTCTTCGGTGTTCAAGGCCGCCAGGAACGGGTGGGCCTCCAGTACCTGCAGCCACAGTTCTGGCGAGATGCGGGCCTGCATTTCGGCCACCGCGGAGGGGCGGGCGCCCCGGCCCTTGAGCCAGCGCAACATAAGCTTCAGTTCCTTCCATATGCCGGGGCTAGCGGCTGCTTTTGGTGTCTACAAACCCTAGTGTAGAGTGTCGGGATATCAAACTACATCCGCCTGCCGTCCGTCATGTCCGCCCCGCCTGTTCCCGACGCGCCTACGCCTTTCGACGCTACCTGGCGCCAGGAGGTAGGCGCCGGCCTGGATGCCGACGGCATGGCGTTGATCGACCAGGCCGTGGCCTGGGCCGAGCCGCGTTTCGAAGGTCAACAGGCGCTGACCGGCGAGCCGCTGGCCGGGCACGGCGCGGGCGTGGTCCGCATCCTGGCCGCCCTGCATACCGATGCGGCCACCCGCGCGGCGGCGCTGCTGGCCGCTTTGCCGACCGACCTGATGGCCCCCGCGCCGTCCCTGCGCAGCGATCCCGTCGCGGCGGCTTTCGGCGCCGAGATCGCGCGGCTGGTGCAAGGCACGCGCGCGCTGCTGCGGCTGGGCGTGGTGGCGCGGCAGGCGAGCGACGCCGCGGCTGAAAGCGGTTCGCAAAAGGAAATGCAGCGCAAGATGCTGCTGGCCATGGCGGCCGACCTGCGCATCGTGCTGATGCGGCTGGCGTCGCGCTTGCGCACCTTGCGCTGGCACGCGGAAAGCAAGGCGCCATGCTCCACCGATTTCGCCCGGGAAACCCTGGACCTGTACGCGCCGCTGGCGAACCGCCTGGGGATCTGGCAGATCAAATGGGAAATGGAAGACCTGGCGTTCCGTTTCCTGGAGCCTGAAAAATACAAGCAGATCGCCCGTCTGCTGGAAGAGAAGCGGGTGGAGCGCGAGGCCTTCATTGCCGGCGCCATCGAGCGCCTGCAGACGGGATTGGCCCGCGCTGGCGTCGAGGCCGAGGTTAGCGGCCGGCCCAAGCACATCTACAGCATCTGGAACAAGATGCGCGTGAAGCGGCTGGATTTTTCGCAGATGTACGACCTGCGCGCGCTGCGCGTCATCGTCGACGACGTGCGCGCCTGCTATACCGCGCTGGGCATGGTGCACGAGATGTGGACGCCGATCTCAGAAGAATTCGACGACTATATTTCGCGGCCCAAGCCCAACGGCTACCGCTCCCTGCATACGGTGGTGGCCGATGACGACGGCCGTCCCTTCGAAGTGCAGATCCGCACGCGCGAGATGCACCAGTTCGCTGAGTACGGCATGGCCGCGCACTGGCGCTACAAGGAAGCGGGCGCCAAGGGCGGCCAGGTGGCGGCCTCCAGCGAATACGACCGGCAATTGGCGTGGATGCGCCAGCTGCTGGCCTGGAACAGCGATGTCGAGGGCGGCGAACCCGCCAAGCCCGCGCCCGCCAAGCCGGCGTCGGGCAAAAGCCGCGGCCAGGCGACTGCGCCGCCACATACCGACGAGCGCATTTACGTGCTGACGCCGCAGGCGCGCGTGATCGAATTGCCTGCCGGCGCCACGCCGGTGGATTTTGCTTATCACCTGCATACGGACCTGGGCCACCGCTGCCGCGGCGCCCGCGTCGATGGGCAGATGGTGCCGCTGCAGACGCGCCTGTCCACCGGCCAGACCGTGGAGATCATCTCCGCCAAGTCTGGCGGGCCGTCGCGCGACTGGCTCAACCCGCAGCTGGGCTTTCTGGCCAGCCCGCGGGCCCGCGCCAAGGTGCGCATGTGGTTCAACGCGATCGAACTGCAGCAGCGCATCACCCAGGGCCAAGCCCTGGTCGAAAAGGAATTGCAGCGCCTGGGCAAGACCGCCGTCAATCTGGAACAGTTGGCGCAGAACCTGGGATTCGCCCGCGCCGACGATTTGTACGTGGCGGCGGCCAAGGAAGAGTTCAGCCTGCGGCAGATCGATACGCTGTTCCAGCAGCCCGGGCCGGCCGTCGAACCGCAGCCGGCCGCCTTGCGCCATGCCAGCGCCGGCAGCGCCGAGAAAAGCGGCAAGAGCGGCGTGTTGGTGGTGGGCGTGGGATCGCTGTTGACGCAGTTGGCGCGTTGCTGCCGTCCGGCGCCGCCGGACCTCATCGCCGGCTTTGTCACGCGCGGGCGCGGCGTGTCCATCCACCGCAGCGACTGCCACAGCTATCTGGCGCTGGCCGCCCGCGAACCCGAGCGCGTCATCGAAGTGGCTTGGGGCGAGACCGCCGACACCTTCTATCCGGTGGACATCAGCGTGCGCGCACATGACCGTTCCGGCCTGCTGCGCGACCTGTCCGAGGTCTTCGCGCGGCTGCGCCTGAACGTGGTGGGCGTGAACACGCAGAGCAAGCAGTCGCTGGCCCACATGGTGTTCACGGTGGAAGTGCGCGGGGGGGAGTCGCTGTCGCGCGCGCTGGACGCCCTGGCCGAAGTGCAGGGCGTGTCGTCGGCGACGCGTCGCTAGGCGGGAAACCCGGGCCGGGCGGCCCGGGCGCAAGCGGGACTCAGTCGTCCAGCTGCTCGTGCGCGCGGTCGCGCATGTAGAACGCGGCGATCAGGCCCAGCGCCACGCCGAACATCACGTAGTAGGCGGGCGCCATCGGCGAACCGGTGGTCTTGATCAGCCAGGTCACGATGAACTGCGCGAAGCCGCCGAAAATCATCACGGCCACGTTGTAGGCCAGGGACAGGCCCACCGAACGCACGCGCGCCGGGAATAGCTCCGCCATCACCGTGCTGAACACGCCGAAGAATGCCGACACGAACAGGCAGACCACGACCTGCACGGCCAGCAGGCGGCCGATGGACGGCGCGTCCGACAGCCAGTAGTACAGCGGGTACAGCACGATCAGGTAGCCGATGAGCGAGCCGATCACGATGGGGCGGCGGCCGACGCGGTCGGACCAGGCGCCCATGAAGGGCGTCAGCAGCACCATCAGCGCCGCGCCGGCCATCTGCACCAGGAAGGTCTGGTTCAGCGGCAGCTTCAGGATCTGCGTGGAGTAGGTCACCAGATAAGTGAAGGTGATGTAGATGGACACCGTCGCGGTCACGACCAGGCCCACGCCGATCAGCGTTTCGCGGGTATGCGTCTTCAGCATCTGGCCCAGGCTCAGGCGCTGCACCTCGCCGCGTGCGGCGGCCTGGCGCTCTTCTTCCTTGAGTTGCTTGAAGGCGTCGGTTTCATCGACGTTGCGGCGGATATAGATGGCGATGGGAACAATTACCAGACCGAAGGCGAAGGGCAGGCGCCAGGCCCAATCGGCGATCTCGTGGGGCGTGAAGAATTCGGTGATGAGCGTGCCGCAGGCCGCGCCGATCAGCAGGGCCAGCATCTGGCCGGCCATCTGCCAGGAACCATAGAAGCCGCGCTTGCCGTTGGGCGCCATTTCGATCAGCAGCGCGGTCGAGGTGCCGAATTCGCCGCCAGCCGAAAAGCCCTGCAGCAGACGCGCGATCAGGATGAAGATCGGGGCCAGGATGCCGGCCGCGTGGTAGGTGGGGGCAACGGTGATCAGGGCGATCGACACGGCCATCAGCGAGGTCACCATGACCATGGCCGCCTTGCGGCCTTTCTTGTCGCCGTACAGGCCGAGGATGATGCCGCCGACCGGACGCATGAAGAAGCCGACGCCGAAGATGGCGGTGGTCATCAGGATCGCGTTCAGTTCGCTGCCGGGAACGCTGGGGTCGGTGGGGAAGAACAGCTTCGAGATGATCGGCGTCATGAACGCGAACACCAGGAAGTCATACCATTCGAGGGCGTTGCCTATGACTGCCGCCACGATGTTGCGCGTGGGAACTGCTTTGTGCTGCACGGTTTCTCCTTGGGGGTTTGCCTAACCGGGCGACATTCTAGGCGCTTGCGCGCCAGGCCCTGCCCGAGACGAGGACGCGCGCTGGCCTTACACTCCTCTTTTTCCCCAAGAGAGTAGTGACATGAACGCGCGCACCTGGCTGGAAACGCTGGTTGGTTTTGACACCACCAGCCGCAATTCCAATCTTGCCCTGATCGAAACCGTCCGGGATTGGCTCAAGGGCCAGGGCGTCGACGCATGGCTGGCGCACAATCCCGAGCGCACCAAGGCCAATCTGTTCGCCACCTTGCCCGCCCAGGACGGCGGCATGCAGGGCGGCATTGTGCTGTCCGGCCACACCGACGTGGTGCCCGTGGATGGCCAGGACTGGAGCACGGATCCGTTCAAGCTCATCGAAAAAGACGGACTGCTCTATGGACGCGGCAGCTGCGACATGAAGGGCTTCATCGCCAGCTCTTTGGCGCTGGTGCCGGAATTCCTGGCCATGCCGCGCAAGAAGCCGATGCACCTGGCGTTCTCGTACGACGAAGAAGTCGGCTGCGCCGGCGCGCCCTATATGCTGGCCGACCTGCACGAGCGCGGCATCCGCCCCGAAGGCTGCGTGGTGGGCGAGCCCACCGGCATGCAGGTGGTGGTGGCGCACAAGGGCATCAACCTGTTCCGCTGCAAGGTGCACGGCAAGGCGGCGCACTCGTCGTTGACCCCGCGCGGTTGCAACGCGATCGAATACGCCGCCCGCCTGATCTGCCGCATCCGCGACCTGGCCGACAGCTTCAAGGCCAACGGCCCCTACGACCAGTTCTACGATGTGCCGTTCTCGACGATGACCACCAACCAGATCCGGGGTGGCATTGCGGTCAACACCATCCCCGAGCTGTGCGAATTCACTTACGAATTCCGCAACCTGCCCGGCATGCAGCCCGACGCGATCCAGGCAGAAGTCGAAAAATACGTGCGCGAGGAGCTCCTGCCGCGCATGAAGGCCGAATTCGACGGCGCCAGCATCGAAATCGAGACCGGCGCGGCAGCTCCCGCCCTGGAGGCTTCCGAAGAGGCCGCCATCACCCAGCTGGTGCGCGCCCTGACCGAAGACCGCGCCACCCGCAAGGTCGCCTACGGCACCGAGGCCGGCCTGTTCCAGGGCATCGGCATTCCCACGGTGGTCTGCGGCCCCGGCCATATCGAACAGGCCCACAAGCCTGACGAGTACGTCGCGCTGGACCAGTTGGCCGCCTGCGACACCTTCCTGCGCCGCCTGGGGCAGTCGCTCTGAGGGCAAGCCGAGGATTGCCGGGGCGGCCAGGGCGTAGCGCCCGGCCGCTGCCGGCGTCAGGTAAAATGACGGGTTGCAAACCGGATTTGCGGCCGGCAGTGGCCGCCGCGATACCCGGGGGAGATGCTTGGTGAAACCTTACGACTTTCCGGATGCCCAGGGCCATTTCGGCCCTTATGGCGGTGTTTTCGTGGCGGAAACGCTGATGCACGCGCTCGACGAGCTGCGCGCGGCCTATGACCATTACCGTGTCGACCCCGCCTTCCAGGAAGAGTTCAACTATGAACTCAAGCATTTCGTGGGCCGTCCCAGCCCGGTCTACCATGCCCGCCGCTGGTCGGAAATGGTGGGCGGCGCCCAGATCTGGTTCAAGCGCGAAGACCTGAACCATACCGGCGCCCACAAGGTCAATAACTGCATCGGCCAGGCATTGCTGGCCAAGCGCATGGGCAAGCCCCGCGTTATCGCCGAAACCGGCGCCGGCCAGCACGGCGTGGCCACCGCCACCGTGGCAGCCCGCTACGGCATGGAATGCGTGGTCTACATGGGCAGCGAAGACGTCCGCCGCCAAGCGTCGAACGTCTACCGCATGAAGCTGCTGGGCGCCACGGTGGTGCCGGTCAACTCTGGTTCGCGCACCCTGAAGGACGCGCTCAACGAAGCCATGCGCGACTGGGTCACCAACATTGAAAATACGTTCTACATCATCGGCACGGTGGCGGGTCCCGACCCCTATCCCCGCATGGTGCGCGATTTCCAGACCGTCATCGGCAACGAATGCCTGACGCAAATGCCCGAAGCCGCTGGCCGCCAGCCCGACTACGTCGTGGCGGCGGTGGGCGGCGGGTCCAACGCCATGGGCATCTTCCATCCCTACATTCCCTACGAAAACGTGCGCCTGATCGGCGTCGAGGCGGCGGGCGAGGGCATGGACAGCGGCCGCCACGCCGCATCCCTGGCCGCGGGCCAGGTGGGCGTGCTGCACGGCAACCGCACCTATGTCATGCAGGATGCCGACGGCCAGGTCCAGGAAACGCATTCGGTCTCCGCCGGCCTGGACTATCCGGGCGTCGGTCCGGAACACGCCTGGCTGAAGGACTCCGGCCGCGCTGAATATGTCGGCATCACCGACGCGGAAGCCCTCAAGGCTTTCCACGATTGCTGCCGCATCGAAGGCATCATGCCCGCGCTGGAGTCGTCGCACGCCATCGCGCAAGCCGTGAAGATGGCCGCCACGCTGCCGCGCGACGCCGTCATCCTGGTCAACTTGTCGGGCCGTGGCGACAAAGACATGCATACCGTGGCCGAACAGGCCGGCATCGAGCTCTGAGGCCCTGTCCATGACGACTCGCACCGATCGCATCGCCGCCGCTTTCGCGCGCACCGCCGAATCCGGCCGCGCCGCGGCGCTGATTCCCTACATTGCCGCGGGCGATCCCTCGCCCGCCGCGACCGTCCCCCTGATGCATGCGCTGGTCGAGGCCGGCGCCGACGTCATCGAACTGGGCGTGCCGTTCTCCGATCCCATGGCCGACGGCCCGGTGATCCAGCGGGCCGCTGACCGCGCCATCGCGCAGGGCGTGGGCCTGGCCCGCGTGCTGGACCTGGTGGCCGAGTTCCGCCAGCGTGATGCCGCCACCCCGGTGGTGCTGATGGGCTACGCCAACCCGATAGAACGCATGGGCCAGGCCGAGTTCGCGCGCCGCGCCGAGCAGGCCGGCGTGGACGGCGTGCTGGTGGTGGACTATCCGCCCGAGGAAGTGGTCGAGTTCGCGGCCACGCTGGGCGAGCATGGCATCGCCCCGATCTTCCTCTTGGCGCCTACGTCCACGGAAGCGCGCATCAAGGCCGTCGCCGCGGTCGCCCGCGGCTACGTGTACTACGTGTCGCTCAAGGGCGTCACGGGTTCGGGCTCGCTCAATACCGATGACGTGGCCGAGCGTTTGGCCGTGATCCGCCGCCACGTGCGCGATATTCCGGTCGGCGTGGGCTTCGGCATCCGCGACGCCGAAAGCGCCCAGCGCGTGGCGCGCGCGGCCGACGCCGTCGTGATCGGCAGCAAACTGATAGAAACCATGGAGCAGGCGGCGGCGGATGCCCCCGCGGCCCAGAAAACCGACGCCGCAGTCACCGCCGCCAGCGGCTGGCTGCGCACCATCCGGCAAGCGCTGGATCAAGTAAAACGAGCAAGCGCGTCGGCCTGAGCGGCGGGCGTGACCTCATACGGGATGAATAATCAATGAGCTGGATCGAAAAACTCCTGCCTCCTCGCATCAACAAAACCAGCGAAAGCGGCCCCCGCCGCGTTCCCGAAGGCCTTTGGGTGAAATGCCCGTCGTGCGAATCGGTGCTGTACAGCGAAGACCTGGCGGCCAACCTGCACGTCTGCCCCAAGTGCGACCACCATATGCGCATCGGGGCCCGCGCCCGCATCGATTCGCTGCTCGATGTCGAGGGCCGGGTCGAAATCGGCCAGACCACGCGTTCGGTCGACACGCTGAAGTTCAAGGACACGCGCAAGTATCCCGAGCGTCTGCAGGAAGCGGTCAAGCAAACCGGTGAAACCGACGCCATGGTGGTCATGAGCGGCTCGATCCGCGGCGTGTCCGCGACCCTGGCCTGCTTCGAATTCGAATTCATGGGCGGCTCCATGGGCTCGGTGGTGGGCGAGCGCTTTGCGCGCGGCGCCCAGGCCGCCCTGGACAACAGGACGCCGTTCATCTGCGTGGCCGCCTCCGGCGGCGCGCGCATGCAGGAAAGCCTGCTGTCGCTGATGCAGATGGCCAAGACCAACGCCATGCTGACCCGCCTGTCGGCGGCCGGTCTGCCGTTCATCAGCGTGTTGACCGACCCCACCATGGGCGGCGTGTCGGCCAGCTTCGCCTTCATGGGCGACGTGGTCATCGCCGAGCCCAAGGCGCTGATCGGCTTTGCCGGCCCGCGCGTGATCGAACAGACCGTGCGCGAAAAGCTGCCGGAAGGCTTCCAGCGCGCCGAGTTCCTGCTGCAGAAGGGCGCCATCGACATGGTCGTGGACCGCCGCCAGCTGCGCGAGGAAATCGCCCGTCTGCTGGCCTTGTTGACCAATCAGCCCGCGGATGTGGTGACGGCCTGAATGTTCCTGCCATCCGGCCGGCCTTTTCGGGCGGACTGGACGGGCGGTGATCGGATGCCGCCGGCAGCCTCGGGCTCCCGGCGGCATTCTCGTTTAGGGCGTTTGTCAGGTGGCATCTGAAGGACGTTATTCGGAACAGTCTTTTCCATCCGCGATGTTGCCTGCCTGCGACAGAAATCAAGTCGTCCGGCCCGGATTTTGCTATGTTGCGTACTAGGTTTGAAATCTACGGAGTTTTCCAATGCAGTTGACCAAGAAGAAGATGCTTACCGGCCTTGTAGGACTTGCCCTGGCCGCAACCGCGTCGCTGGCGAGCGCCCAATCGTCTGAAGGCACCCAGGGCGGCGTCAGCATGCATTACGGCATTGGAGACCACTATCAGCGCCTGACACTGAACTACGAAACGCCATCCGTCTGGACCTACCAGTTCGGTGGCAACTGGGGTCGCCTGGACCTGACGCCTGAACTCGGCGTGTCGTACTGGAAGGCTAGCGGTTCGCGTTCGCCCAGCCATGTCTGGCAGCTCAACGCCATCCCGATGTTCCGCTGGTGGACCGGCGAACGCTTCTACATCGAAGCGGGTATCGGCGCCACGCTGTTCTCCAGCACGCGTTTCGCCGACGAGAACATCAGCACCGCCTTCCAGTTTGGCGACCACATCGGCATGGGCTTTCTCGTGACGCCGAACAATCGCATCGGCCTGCGCTATTCGCACTTCTCGAACGCCAGCATCAAGCGCCCGAACCCGGGCCTGGACGTGGTGCAGCTGACCTACACCTACCAGTTCTGATTCCGCCTTGAGCGAGCCTGGCGCGACCCCAGGGCGCGCCAAACAGACAGATCCACCCTCAGGGGTGGATTTTTTTTGGGCTGTCGCGCTGCGTTGCTTGCCGCTCAATCTAAAACAACAAAAATATTATGTTCTGACGCTGCGTACACATACTTGTTGGTAAGGAGTGCAATGGCCAGAATGCCCAGGCAGCGCACAACACACAATGAGCCGCCGCACGGCCCCGATTCTCCGCAGCACGCATGGCCACGCCAGGGGACGCGACGACGGCAAACGGAGACCAACGCATGAACTATCCCTGTACGCCCGCGCGTCCGCTGACGCGCATGACCGCCGCTATCGGTCTGGCCCTCGCGCTGTCCAGCGGCTCATCCGCCGCATGGGCCGAGGAGTTTCCGAACAAGCCGCTGCGCATGGTGGTGGGTTTCGCTCCTGGCGGCGGCGCGGATATCGTGGCGCGGCTGGTGGGCGCCAAGATGGCCGAGAGCCTGGGGCAGCAGGTGGCGGTGGAGAACCGGGCCGGCGCTACCGGCACCATCGCCGCCGACAACGTGGCCCGTTCGCCCGCCGACGGCTATTCGCTGTTCCTGGGCTCGCAGTCCACCATGGTGGTCGCGCCTTCCTTGTTCCCGTCCCTGCCGTTCAAGCCTGAAAAGGACTTCGCGCCGGTGTCGCAGGTGGTGACCATGCCCTTGATCCTGGTGGTCAATCCGGCTTTGGTAGACGCGAAGAGCGTGCAGGAGCTCACCGAGCACATCCGCAAGGCCGGTGACGGCGCCATGAGCTACGCCTCGTCGGGCCAGGGCGGTCCGCAGCATATCGCCGGGGAACTGTACGCGCACATGGTGGGCACCAAGGTGACGCACGTGCCCTACAAGGGCGAATCGGCCGCCATAGCCGATGTGCTGGGCGGACACGTGCCGTATATGTTCGCCAATCTTCCCGTGGCCTTGCCGCACATCAATTCGGGCAAGGTCCGGCCGCTGGCCATCACCAGCCTGAAGCGCGATCCCAAGGCGCCGGCGATTCCGACGCTGGCCGAGTCCGGCTTCAAGGATTTTGAAGTGTCGACCTGGTACGGCGTGTTTGCGCCGGCCAATACGCCCAAGCCCGTGGTGGGCAAGCTTGCCGATTCCATTCGCGCGGCCCTGCAACAGAGCGACATGCAGGCCAAGCTGAGCGAGCAAGGTTTCACGGTGGTGGGGAGCGATTCCGAGACCTTCACACGCTTCGTGGGGGCGGAGTTACCGCGCTGGTCAGTGCTGATCCGCGACATAGGCATCAAACCCGAATAGCCGGCCTGCCCGCGCCAGCGCATCCGCGGCCGGGCGTTCCCTTCATTCCTGCGAGACCAAAATATGATCGACTTAAGCGAAAAGCGCGCGGCCGGCCCCGTTATCCGGCTGCACTCGGCGGACAACGTCGTCGTGGCGCGCGTGCCCATCAACATAGGCGCGGCCGTGCCTTCCGAGGGCATCGTCAGCCGCAGCCAGATCCCGGCCGGCCACAAGATCGCGGCGCGCGATCTGCGCGCCGGCGAGCCCATCCTCAAGTACAACGTCTGCATCGGTTTTGCGGCGGGCGATATTCCGGCTGGCACCTACGTCCACTCGCACAACATGGACTTCCAGGAGTTCGACCGCGACTACGCGCACGCCCGCGATTACGTGCCTACGCCCGTCTTGCCCGAGTCCGAGCAGGCGCGCTTTCTCGGCATCGTGCGCGCCAATGGGCAGGTGGCCACGCGCAACTACATAGGCGTCATGGCGACGGTCAACTGTTCGGCGACGGTGGTGCACCGCATTGCCGAAGCCTTCACCCCGGAACTGATGGCCGCCTACCCCAATGTGGATGGCGTGGTGGCGCTGAGCCATGGCATGGGCTGCGGCATGGAGATGTCCGGCGAACCCATGGACCTGTTGCGCCGGACGATGGGCGGCTACGCCTGCCACGCCAACTTCGCGGCCGTGCTGATCGTCGGGCTGGGCTGCGAGCGCAACCAGCTGGATGCCTTGCTCAAGGATCAGGGCCTGGAAGCGGGCGCGCGGCTGAAGACTTTTATCATGCAGGAGACCGGGGGCACGCGTAAAACCATCGAGGCCGGCGTCGCCGCGGTGCAAGCCCTGCTGCCGCAGGCCAATGAGGTCGAGCGCGTGCCGCTGCCGGCGCGGCACCTGACGGTGGGGCTGCAATGCGGCGGGTCGGACGGCTTTTCGTCCATCACCGCCAATCCGGCGCTGGGCGCGGCCATGGACATCCTGGTGCGCCACGGCGGCACCGCCATCCTGTCCGAAACGCCGGAGATCTACGGCGTGGAGCACACGCTGACGTCGCGCGCCCGCAACCGTGAGGTCGGCGAGAAGCTGGTGCAGCGTATCCGCTGGTGGAAGGAAGAGTATTCGCCCGGGCGCGACGTGCAGATCAACGGCAAGGTCAGCCCGGGCAACCAGATGGGCGGCCTCGCCAACATCTTCGAGAAATCGCTGGGTTCTTCGATGAAGGGCGGCACCACCGCGTTGATGGAGGTCTACCGCTACGCGGAACCGGTGCGCCAGCCTGGCATGGTATTCATGGATACGCCCGGCTTCGACCCCGTGTCCGCGACCGGGCAGATCGCTGGCGGCGCCAACATGATCTGTTTCACCACCGGGCGCGGCTCGATGTTCGGCGCCAAGCCCGTGCCTTCCATCAAGCTGGCGACCAACACGCCGATGTATGAAAGGCTGACGGAAGACATGGACGTCAATTGCGGCGACATCCTGGATGGCACGGCGACGTTGCAGGAAGTGGCGCAGCGCATCTTCGAGGAAATCCTGCTGGTGGCTTCCGGCACGCGCAGCAAGAGCGAGCTGCTGGGGCTGGGCGACCACGAGTTCGTGCCCTGGAACATCGGTGTGGTGAGCTGAGGCGCGCAGCCGCATTCGCAAAAAGGCCCCGGCGCACGGTCCTGGATGGCCGTGCGCCGGGGCGTTTTTCTTGCTGCGGATGTGCCGCTGCGTTGTGCGATTCCGCAGGCGGCGGCGCGCCCGCGGGACCTGGGACTAGTTGTCCGCCAGCGCTTGCGCGCCCGGCATGTCGAAGCCGTTGTCATCCAGGGCGGCCTGCAAGGCGGTGCGCTGTTCAGCGTTCAGTTCCACCAGGGGCGGGCGTACGGTCGCCCAGGCGGGATCGCCGGACTTCCAGGCGATGGCGGCCTTCATCGCGGGGATCATGGGGAATTTGCCGAACACGTTGCGGGTCGCGTTTAGTCCAGCCTGGCGGGCGTCGGCGTCGGCTTCCTGCCAACGCTGTTGCAGCGCGACGATGGGACCGGGGTTGACGTTGCCGGTGGCGGTGATGCAGCCCACACCGCCCGCGCGCAGCGTCTGCAGCAGGAAAGCCTCGCTGCCCGCGTAGACCCGGAAGCCGCGCGGTGCAAAACGTTCGATCATGGCCGCCGTGTTGTTCCAGTCGCCACCGCTGTCCTTCACGCCCGCGACTTGGCCGGGGTAGCGGTCCAGCAGGCGGTCTATCAGGTCCAGGCTGAGCGGCACCTGGCTCACGGGCGGGATGTGGTACAGGTACATGCGCAGCCGGTCGTCGCCCACGCCTTCGATCAGTTCGGCGTAGTAGCGGAACAGCCCCTCGTCGCTCACGCCCTTGTAGTAGAAGGGCGGCAGGACCAGCACGCCCATGCTGCCGCTGCGCACGGCGTGGCGCGTCAGCTCGATCGCGTCGGGCAGCGCGCAGGCGCCGGTGCCGGGCATCAGCGCGGACGGCTCCACGCCAGCTTCCAGCAGCGCGTCCAGCAGGCTGCGTTTTTCAGACAGGGCCAGCGAGTTGGCTTCCGAATTGGTGCCGAAAATGGCCAGGCCGACGGATTGCTCGCGCAGCCAGCGGCAGTGCTTCACGTAGCGTCCCAAGGCCGGGCGATAGGCTGCGTCGAACGGCGTCAGGACCGGAGAAAAAACGCCGGGAATACTGGCTTGGGTGCTCATTGTCTCTACTCGTTGTCTGATGAATGAAAAGGGCGCGCCAGGCGGCGCGACGGCAACGTCTGATTCTGGCACCGAACCGGCCGATGAACATCTGCTGTTTAATTGCTTCAATCCATAAAATTGTTGTGGTTTGCCCTGGCGCAAGCCGAGCATACAGAAAAAAAGGGGACATCTTGGATACGAGATATGTGCAGAGTTTTGTGTCAGTGGTCGAATGCGGATCGCTGGCGGAGGCGGCGCGCCGGCTGGACCTGACGCCTGCCGCCATCGCGGCACGGGTGCGCACCCTGGAAGAGGAGTTGGGCGCCACGCTCATCAAGCGCGTCGGCCGCAGCGTCAAGGCCACCGAGGCGGGCTTGAAGGTGCTGGAGCGCGCCCGCGGCGTGCTGCGTGAAGTGCGGGACTTGCGTGCCAGCGCCAGCGACGACGCGCCGTTGGGCGAACTGCGCCTGGGCGTGTCGGTGTCGGCGCTGACGGGCATCATGCCCACCGTGCTGGCGCGCCTGTACCGGCGCCTGCCCAAACTTGCCGTCTTCGTGGAGCCGGGTACGTCCAATCATCTGTATCACCGGGTGATCAATGGCGACCTGGACGCGGCCTTTATCGTCAAGCCCCAGTTCAACCTGTCCAAGGGTTATGCCTGGAAACTGGTGGCGGAGGAGCCGCTGGTGGTGCTGGCGCCGCCCGATACCGCGAGCAACGACGCCCACGAGCTGATGGGCACCCAGCCCTTCATCCGCTACGACCGCAATGTATGGGGCGGCCGCCTGGCGGACCAGTACCTGCGCCAGCACGGCATCGTGCCGCGCGAACGCCTGGAGGTTGACGGACTGATGGGCATCGCCTGCATGGTGTCGGAAGGGCTGGGAGTGTCGCTGGTGCCCGACTGGGCGCCGGATTGGCTGGACAGCCGGCGCGTCAAGCGCGTGCCGCTGCCCGGGCGCGCGCCGCTGCGCCGCATGGGGATTCTCTGGGCCCGGCACATGCCGCATTCGGCGCTGGCGGAAGCGTTCGTGGAAGAGGCCGGGCTGGCCTTGAACCTGCCTGCGGAGCGGATAGAGGGCGATTGAGCGGCGCGGCGTGCCGGCGCATCGCGTTTGGGGCCGGCGCAGCGGGAATGGGCCGCATCAGCGTGACCACGCGTCGGCCCTTCATAATGAAAAACACCCCGGGAACTGGATCGCTATCCAGCTCCCGGGGTGCGGGGTATTGCCCGTCGCAAGCCCTTGCGGGCTTGCGGCTTAGTGGCGCGTTTCGACCTGAACCAGCGGCTCGTTGGAAACGGACGCGACCGGCTTGCGCTCGCGGCCCAGGCGGACCGGCGTGTGCGCGGCGGCGATGCGCAGCTGGGTTTGGGCGTGGCGGTCCGGATCGGTTTCCACCCATTGCAGGCCGGCGGCGTTGACCACGTCATGCAGAGCCTGAGCCTTGGCCGACGGGGTGGCAGCCGGCACTACGATGGGTTGGCTGGCTGCGGGCGCGGCGGCAGGCGCCGGGGCCGCCGTTTCCTGGACCACGGGCGCAGCAGGGGCGACGGGCGCGGGGGCGGCCACGGGTTCGACGGCAGCGGCTTCCACCGGTGCCTGTTCGGACGCTGCGGGGGCGGAAACCTCGGTCGCGGCCTGCACGGAAACCGGCTGCGTCACCTCGGCGGCTGCCGTTTGCACGGGCTGGGCCACGGGTTCAACGGCTTGCACGGCTTCGGCCTGCTGGGCTTCAACCGGCGCGGCGGCAACCTTGGCGGGTTCAGCCGGAGCAGCTTCGACTTGCTGGACCTGGGCCGGAGCGGCTGCGACCTGCTGGACCGGCGCCGGTTCCACGGCTTGCGCGGTGGTCACGGCGGGCTGGGCAGCGGCGTCTTCCGAGGGCTCGGCGCCGTCTTCGTCGACGCCATCGTCCAGTTGCTCGTCGCTGCCGGCCAAGCCAGCTTCGTCCGGGCTGCGGCGGCCACGGCGGCTGCGGCGGCGGCGGCGCTTGCGCTCGGGATCGGCCGCGCCTTCGGCACCTTCGATGCCGGGCACGCCATCGGCGGCCTGTTCGACGGTTTCGGAGGTTCCGGCGACCAGCTCGGCAGCTTCAGGGGCAGGCTTGGTCTCGGGCAGGGCGGTGGCAACCGTCTGCGCCAGGGCGGCGACCATGCTTTCCTGTTCGCTCATCGGGGCGTCGGACTGGCCTTCCTCGCGGCGATTGCGGCCACGACCGCGGCGGCGGTTGCGACCGGCGCCGGCATCTTCGCCGCCGGCTTCCACGGCTTGCTCGGGACGGCTGGACGCCAGGGCCGCTTGCGTGGCCTGGGTGTCGCGTTCGCCGCGGGCTTCGTTGCGGTTGTTGCGATCGCCGCGTTCCTGGCGTTCGCCTTCGGGACGGCGGTTGCCGCGCACGTGATGGCGGCCGCCTTCGCTGCCTTCGGCGCCTTCGCCGCGCGACTCGCCACGGCGGTTGCGGTTGCGGTCCGAACCATGGCGTTCGCCACGGCGTTCCTGGCCGTCATGGCCGCTACGTCCCTTGCCGCGGCCGGAGCTGGCGCGCTTGGCGCTGTCTTCCTGGGCGGCGGGAGCCGGCTTGGCCGCCTCGGAGCTGCCTCCCAGCCAGCCGAACAGGCGCTTGAACAGGCCGCCCAGACCGCCGGTTGTTGCCGGAGCGGGAGCCGCCGCGGCCGGGGCCGGGGTCGAAACCGGAGCCGGCTGCGAGGGCGTGATGCCCTTGACCAGCGCTTCCGGACGCGACTTGATTTCATGTTCGCGCGGCTGCCAGGGGGCGTCCGTGGCCGGAGCTTCAACCAGTTCGAAACTGGTCTTCAGCTCTTCCAGGCGCGGATCGTCGTGGCGCAGGCGCTCGATGTGGTGGTGCGGGGTTTCCAGATGCTTGTTGGGGATCAGCATCAGGTTGACCTTGAGGCGGGCTTCCATCTTGGTGATGTCGGCGCGCTTTTCGTTCAGCAGATAGGTGGCCACGTCGACCGGCACTTGGGCGTGCACGGCGGCAGTGTTTTCCTTCATTGCTTCTTCTTGCAGCAGACGCAGCACGTGCAGGGCGCTGGACTCGGCGTCACGGATCACGCCGGTGCCGTTGCAGCGCGGGCAGGTGATGTGCGAGCCTTCGTTCAGGGCCGGGCGCAGGCGCTGGCGCGACAGTTCCATCAGGCCGAAGCGCGAAATCTTGCCCATCTGGACGCGGGCGCGGTCGAAATGGAGGGCGTCACGCAGGCGCTGTTCGACGGCGCGCTGGTTCTTGCTGTCCTCCATGTCGATGAAGTCGATGACGATCAGGCCGCCCAGGTCGCGCAAGCGCAACTGGCGGGCCACTTCGTCGGCCGCTTCCGAGTTGGTGCGCAGCGCGGTTTCCTCGATATCGGCGCCGCGCGTGGAGCGGGCCGAGTTGACGTCCACGGAAACCAGGGCTTCGGTGTGGTCGATGACGATGGCGCCGCCCGAAGGCAGTGTCACCGTGCGCGAGTAGGCCGTTTCGATCTGGTGTTCGATCTGGAAACGGGAGAACAGCGGGATATCGTCGCGGTAGCGTTTGACGCGCTGGACGTTGTCCGGCATTACCACGCTCATGAAGGCCGTGGCCTGGTCGGCGATCTCGTCGGTATCGATGAGGATCTCACCGATTTCCGGGGAGAAGTAGTCGCGGATGGCCCGGATGACCAGGCTGGATTCCAGGTAGATCAGGATGGGCGCGGAGTTGTCGCGCGCGGCGCCGTCGATGGCCGTCCAGAGCTGCAACAGATAGGACAGGTCCCACTGGAGCTCTTCGACGTTGCGGCCGATACCGGCGGTGCGGGCGATGATGCTCATGCCCTGGGGCAGATCGAGCTGCTCCATGGTGTCGCGCAGTTCCTGGCGGTCCTCGCCCTCGACGCGGCGCGAAACACCGCCGCCGCGGGGGTTGTTGGGCATCAGGACCAGATAGCGGCCGGCCAGCGAGATGAACGTGGTCAGGGCGGCGCCCTTGTTGCCGCGCTCTTCCTTTTCAACCTGGACGATCAGTTCCTGGCCTTCGCGCAGGGCGTCCTGGATGCGGGCGCTGCGGACGTCCACGCCTTCCTTGAAGAAGCTGCGGGCTACTTCCTTGAAGGGCAGGAAGCCGTGGCGGTCTTCGCCGTAGTTGACGAAGCAAGCCTCGAGGCCAGGTTCGATCCGGGTGATGACACCTTTGTAGATGTTGCCTTTGCGTTGTTCGCGGCCGGCAGTCTCGATGTCGAGGTCGATGAGTTTTTGCCCATCGACGATAGCGACGCGTAATTCTTCCTGATGCGTCGCATTGAACAGCATGCGCTTCATGAGAGGGGTTCTCCGTTGTCATGACGCGCCGATATCGGCGCGTGACCTCGGGTCACTCGGGCTGCGGCTGAAGCGGGCAAGAAATGCGGACCGTACCTGGGCGGCGCCCAGGCGTATCCGCCGCGGGTCAGGCGGGCACGTCGAGCCGTGGGGCTCGGGGTTCTGTCAGCAGGAGGGTCAGCTTCACTGAATGTGGTTTGACGGAAAAGTGCTGTGAACGGCAGTTGCGGTCGGATTGGTTGCCCACGCGCAGCTGGTGCTTTAAATATGCGACGATTCTTGCGGTGCTTCAGAGCCGCTTGCGGCATGCAACGGACCTGCTGGGACAGCGGGCAAAATGAATGCCACACCACTATCCGGCAGGGCGCGGTTGCGCCGGCGACCAAATGACCCCAGGGGTTGAATGAGCAGGCAGTACAATGGCGGCCCGCGCGCTCGACGGAGTTGCGTAACGTTGCATCTCTACGTCAGGCGGCTAGTTCAGCCCCTTTAGGCTGTCCCGATTATATGTCGCTTTCCGCAATGCGCAAAGAAACTTCCTCCTCGAAAACCCTCTCTAAAGCTCCCCCCGCCGTCCGCATGGTGGAGGTCGATGCCGAGCAGGCCGGCCAGCGCCTGGACAACTTTCTGGCCAGGCTGTGCAAGGGCGTCCCCAAAACCCACATCTACAAGGCCATTCGCGGCGGCGAGGTGCGGATAAATAAGGGACGCACTTCTGCCGACTATCGGGTCGCCGAAGGCGATGTGGTGCGCATTCCGCCCTTGCGCTTGCCCGATCCGGGCAAGCCCCGTCCGGTGCCTGGCGCGGAATTCCCGGTGGTGTTCGAGGACGAGGCCCTGCTGGTGGTGGACAAGCCCGCTGGCGTGGCGGTCCATGGCGGCAGTGGCGTGTCGTTTGGTGTGATCGAACAATTGCGGGCCGCCCGGCCCGGCGCCAAGTTCCTGGAGCTGGTCCACCGCCTGGATCGGGAAACCTCCGGTCTTTTGATGGTGGCCAAGAAGCGCAGCGCCTTGCTGGCGCTGCATGCCATGCTGCGCGAAGGAAAAGGGGACAAGCATTACCTGGCCCTGGTCGAGGGCGATTGGGTCAATGACCGCCAGCATATCAAGCTGGGCCTGTCCAAATGGACCACCCAGTCGGGTGAACGCCGGGTAAAGGTCGATCCGGACGGCCAGTCGGCGCATACCATCGTCACGCTCAAGCAGCGGTTTGGTGGCTATAGTCTGGTCGACGCCGAATTGCGTACTGGCCGCACCCACCAGATCCGGGTGCACTTGGCCGCCAGCGGCTTTCCCATCGTGGGCGACGACAAGTACGGCCGCGACGAGGTGCGGGCGCAGTTCGCGCGCATGGGCTTTGGCAGGATGTTCCTGCACGCCCACCAATTGACCCTGGCCCACCCGGTGACGGGCGAGCCCCTGACGCTTACCGCCGAGCTGCCCCCCGCCTGCCGGCAAATACTGAAACAACTGGAGTCGGTCTGATTATGTCGTATTCGCTGGTCGTTTTTGACTGGGATGGCACCCTGATGGATTCCACGCACAGCATCGTGGCAGCCATCCAGGGCGCCTGCCGCGATCTGGAGCTGGCGGTGCCGTCGGCATCCGACGCCAGCTGGGTGATAGGCCTGTCCCTGGAAAGCGCCCTGCGCCGCGCGGTGCCGGACCTGACGCAGGCGATGCTGCCGCGTTTCCTGGAGCGCTACCGCACGCATTACCTGCTGCGCGACCCGGAGTTGCGCCTGTTCGAGGGTGTGCAGGAATTGCTGGCCGAACTGGCGGGGCAGAACGTGCGCCTGGCGGTGGCAACCGGCAAGAGCCGCGTGGGCCTGACCCGCGCGCTGGCCGCGACCGGCCTGGGGCCGCTGTTCGACGCCACCCGCACCGCTGACGAGACTTTCAGCAAGCCGCATCCCGCGATGCTGCATGAGCTGATGCAAGAGTTGGACGTGGATCCGGATCGCGTGGTGATGGTGGGTGACACCTCGCACGACCTGCAGATGGCGATCAACGCCGGCGTGCACGGCCTGGGCGTGACCTATGGCGCGCACACCCTGAAGGAACTTGAGGGTTGCTCGCCCCAGGCAGTGCTCGATAGCGTGCCGAAGGTGCGCGAATGGCTGCTGCCGCGGGTCTAACCGCTGTCTGTCGCCCGGGTTTCCCCGGACGCGGAACACCTGCCGCCGGCACGGGTCTATAGGAAATACCCGCAAGCGCCGCCTGCCGCGGAATATCATGGGGCGGCGCGGCGTCCATGGCTTGCGCAGGGCGCGCCCATGATCCTGCGGGCGCTACACCGGAGACCATGATGCTGATACGCAAGCCTGACGATTTTCTTCCGTCCGAGATCACCTCCGAGGCTGTCTGGCGTTCGCGCCGCGAACTGATGCTGCGCGCCGGCGTGGTTGCCGCCGCCGCGGGCCTGCCAGGCTGGGCCACGCGCAGCGCGCACGCGCAGGAGGCCGGCGCCCTGTCGGGCAAGGCCAACGCCGCGCTGAGCGTCATGGACAAGCAGACCTCGCTGGCCGACATCACCTCGTACAACAACTACTACGAATTCGGCATGGATAAGGACGATCCTGCCGCCAATGCCGGCAAATTGCAGACCCGTCCCTGGAGCGTGAGCGTCGAGGGCGAAGTCGGCAAGCCGCGCACGTTTTCCATCGAAGAGTTGCTCAAGCTGGCGCCGATGGAAGATCGCGTCTATCGGCTGCGCTGCGTCGAGGGCTGGTCCATGGTGATTCCCTGGGTGGGTTATTCGCTGTCGGCGCTGCTTCAGCAGGTCGAACCTACCGGCAACGCCAAGTACGTGGAATTCGTGACCGCCGTGCAGCGCGAGAACATGCCAGGCGTGCGCACCGGAGTCCTGGACTGGCCCTACGTGGAAGGCCTGCGCATCGACGAGGCCATGAATCCCCTGGCCATGCTGGTGTTCGGCGTCTACGGCAAGGTGTTGCCGAACCAGAACGGCGCGCCGCTCCGCTTGGCGGTGCCCTGGAAATACGGTTTCAAGTCGGCCAAGTCCCTGGTGAAGATCCGCCTGGTGGAAAAGCCGCCCGTGTCGTCCTGGATCAAGGCGGCGCCGCAGGAATATGGTTTTTACGCCAATGTGAATCCGGACGTGCCGCATCCGCGCTGGAGCCAGGCCACCGAGCGCCGCATCGGCGAGGACGGCCTGTTCTCGCCCAAGCGCAAGACCTTGATGTTCAACGGTTATGGCGAGCAGGTGGCGTCGCTCTACCAGGGCATGGATCTGAAGGCGAACTATTGAGGCGTTTGTATGCCTGATGGCACTCCGCAGGCGGTTCCCGCCGCGCCGCCGCGCAAGACCCAGCTTTCCGCCAAGGCGGTAGGACGCTTCAAGCCGTTCCTGTTCCTGCTCGGGCTGGCGCCTTTCGCGCGCTGGATCTGGTTGGGCGTGAACAACGGGCTGACGGCGAATCCCGTCGAGTTCCTGACCCGCTCATCGGGCACCTGGACCCTGGTCTGCCTGCTCGTTACCTTGGCCATCACGCCGCTGCGCCGGCTGACGGGGCAGCCGGCCCTGGTGCGCTTGCGCCGCATGTGTGGCCTGTTCGCGTTCTTCTATGGCTTCATGCACTTCATGGCCTGGGTCTGGTGGGACCGCGGCTTCGATCCGGCGGGCATGCTGCGCGATATCGGCGAACGTCCCTTCATCATGGTGGGATTCGCGGCGTTCGTGCTGATGGCCGCGCTTGCGGCCACCTCGACGCAATGGGCCATGCGCAAGCTGGGCAAGCGCTGGCAGAGCCTGCATCGCGCCATCTATGTCATCGGGCTGTTGGCGGTGCTGCATTATTGGTGGCACAAGGCCGGCAAGAATGATTTGGCGCAGCCCGCCATGTACGCCGCTGTGCTGGCCCTGCTGCTGGGCTGGCGGCTGGTCGCGTGGCTGCGCGCGCGACGCTGAGGCTGGCCGGTCCTATAGCATCGCCAGCATGATGGCGGCGGTCTCCGCGTCGGGCTGGCCGTCGTACAGCGCCGGCCGGTAGTGCATCTGGAAGGCTGCTAGCGCGCCGATCGTGGCCGGATCCAGCGTGCCGTCCTGTGGGCAGGCGTAGCCCAGCCGCGCCAACTGCTTCTGGAACCACGCCACGTCGGGGACGCCCTGGGCCTGCAGCCGCGCCAAGTGCTCGGCGGCGCCGGTTTCGTCATACCAGCGCCCGATTCCAGCCGCCGCCAGCGCTTTCCAGGGGAAAAGGGGGCCCGGGTCGACCTTGCGCTGCGGGGCGATGTCGCTATGGCCCACGATGTTTTCGGGCGCGATGCCGTGCCGTTGGGCGATATCGCGCAGCAATATGGTCAGTGCGCGCAATTGCCGGTCGTTGTAGGGGTGCCAGACGGGCTTGTCGTCCGTGCCTTCCGTCCAGCCCGGATTAACGATTTCTATGCCGATGGATGTGCTGTTCATGGCGATGTTGCCGTACCAGGAGCTGGCGCCGGCGTGCCAGGCGGCGCGGTTCTCGTCCACCAGCCGGTAGACGCGCCCGGCGTCGTTGACCAGGTAGTGGGAGCTGACCTTGCCCTTGGAGAGCAACTCCATCGAGCGGGCGTCGTCGACGCTGGTGTAGTGCAGCACGATGCTGCGCACCCGGCTGGCCTGGCTGACCGCGGTGACCGAAGTGTCCAGGTCCAGGCCGGCGGGGCCGCGCGCGGCGCACCCTGCCAGGATGGCCGCGGCGAGCGGCGCAAGAATCAGGTGGCGCATGGGTCAGTGCGCCAGGAAGAGGAACAGCGTGGGCAGCTTGTCGAGCTGGGGCGCTGGCTGCTTTTTCCAGTCGGCCACGCTGCGGGTGACGATCCATTCGTCGGCGGTTGTGACCGAGCGCGCCACGCACAGCTTGGTGTCGCCCTTCAGGCTGGCCAGCAGCGTGGTGAACATGGCGGTATTGCGGTAGGGGGTCTCGATCAGCAGTTGGGTCTGGTTATGCTTGGCCGAGTGCTGTTCCCAGGCGCGCAACTGCTTGGCGCGTTCTGCCGGGTCCACCGGCGCATAGCCATGGAAGGCGAAGCGCTGGCCGTCCAGGCCGCTGGCCATCAGGCCCAGCAGGATGGAGGAGGGGCCGACCCAGGGCTTGACGGTTATGCCGAGCCGATGGGCGGCGTCCGCGACCTTGGCGCCCGGATCCGCGACGGCGGGGCAGCCGGCCTCGGAAACCAGGCCGATTTCCGCACCCTTGCGCGCAGGTTCGAGCCAGGCCTTGATCTGGGCGGCATCGGTCTTGTCGTTCAGGGTGTGGATGGTGATTTCCTGCAGCGGCCGGGTGGTGCCGATCAGCTTGAGGAAGGCGCGGGCGGTCTTGGCGTTTTCGGCGATATAGGTGTCCAGCCGGCCCGCCAGGGCGCGGACCTCGGCGGGCAGCCAGCGCTCGGGCGGCGCTTCGCCCAGGCCGACCGGGATCAGGTGCAGCGCGCCGCTCATGCGGGCGCTCCAGGGGCGTCCAGCGGATCCAGGCCGAACTGCGCCAGCATGCCGGTCAGCGCGATCAGCGGCAGGCCGATGATGGCGGTGGGGTCGTCGCTCTGGATGCTTTCCATCAGCGCGATACCCAGGCTTTCCGCCTTGGCGCTGCCTGCGGTATCGTAAGGTTCCTCGGCGCGCAGATAGGCCTCGATGGCGCGGTCCGTCAACGGGCGGAAACGGCAGCGCGTGACAATGTCGGCTTTTTCCACCCGTTGGCCGTCGGTGACCGCCAGGGCGCTGTGGAATTCCACGATCTGACCTGACAAGGCTCGCAATTGCGCCAGGGCGCGCGGGAAATCCCCCGGCTTGCCTATGGGCTGTCCGTCCACGGTGGCCACCTGGTCCGAGCCGATCACGATGCTGCCAGGATGCTTGGCGGCGACCGCCATGGCCTTGGCCACGGACAGGCGCAGCGCCAGGGCTTCAGGTGTTTCGCCCGGCTGTGGCGTTTCGTCTACATCTGGGGAAATCGCCGTGAAGGGCAGGCGCAGGCGGGACAGCAGTTCTTTGCGGTAACGCGAGCTGGACGCGAGGATCAGGCTAGGCTTTGAAGGCATGCGATATTTGACGTTAATGCGTAAGTCACAGTATTATCTAACGTTTTGCGGGATTTTTGCATGGCTGGGCGTTAAGCCCACTGCATAATGCACAACCCCGCGAATGCAAAGGACTGAACATCAAGCGCATCGATGCATACGCATTTGCCCACATGGGCAAGGAAGCGCAAGGAACCATACCTCTTGTGCGGTTTACGCGCGCGGTTGACGGGCTACCCGAACAACCGCAGGGCGATGCCGGGCTGGTGACGTGGTCCGTGCGCGGCGAAATGGGTAAATCCGGCCTCTTGCTGGGCCGGCCGCTGCTGCATGTCCATGTTCAGGCGAATCCGGTTCTGGTGTGCCAGCGGTGCAATGAGCCGTTTGTGTACCCGATCGACAGCGAAGTCCTTTTGCAGCTGGTCAAGTCCGAGGCCGATCTCGACGACGATGCTTCCTACGGGGATCCATCCGGCGAGGACGACGAGGACGAAGAAGGAAATGGTTTTGTGTCCAACCTGCCTGAAAAGGTGGTGGGTTCGCATCATTTTGATCTGCTGGCCCAGATCGAAGATGAGCTCATTCTGAGCGTTCCGTATGTGCCCAAGCATGATGTATGCCCGGGCGCGCTGGCCAAGGTCAGCGAAGCTTCTCCCGAGGAGCCCGCTGTCAAGCGTCCGTCGCCGTTTGCGGTGCTGGAACAACTGAAGCACAAAGATTGAGATCAACATCGGGCCGCATCGCGTACAATGCGCCCCGTTTCTAGGAGTCATCATGGCCGTTCAACAAAACAAGAAGTCCCCGTCCAAGCGCGGTATGCACCGCTCGCACGATTTTCTGGTGAACCCGCCGACGGCGATCGAACCCAACACGGGCGAAGCGCATCTGCGTCACCACATCAGCCCCAACGGCTTCTACCGCGGCCGCAAGGTCCTGAAGACCAAGGCCGACGAATAAGGCCCCCGGGCCGAACTCGTACTCGGACCATTTCGGCTGAGCGCTGATACCTGGCACCCGTGATACGCATCGCCATAGACTGTATGGGCGGAGACTTCGGTCTGCCCGTCACGATTCCGGCTGCGATCGAGTTCGCCCGGCAATTTCCGGATACCCGGCTATTGCTGGTCGGGCTTCCCGACGCTATTGAAGCGGCGCTCTCCGAGCACCGCGGGGTAGCGCGCGATCGCATTGAAATCGTGGCGGCTTCCGAGGTCGTCACCATGGACGACCCGGTCGAGGTCGCCCTGCGCCGCAAAAAAGACTCCTCCATGCGCCTGGCCGCCCAGTCCGTCAAGGACGGGCGCGCCGACGCCTGCGTTTCCGCGGGCAATACCGGCGCGTGGATGGCCATTTCACGCTATGTGCTCAAGACGCTGGACGGCATAGACCGCCCCGCGATCGCCACGTCCATTCCGAACCAGACGGGCCGCGCCACCACGGTGCTGGACCTGGGTGCGAATGTGGACTGCACGGCCGAGCACCTGCTCCAATTCGCCATCATGGGCGCCGCGCTGTCGCAGGCGGTGGATCATCGCGAGCGTCCCTCCGTGGGCTTGCTCAATATCGGCGAAGAGGTCATCAAGGGCAACGAAGTCGTCAAGGAAGCCGCCGAGCTTCTTCGAAGCAGCCCGCTCAACTTCTACGGCAACGTGGAAGGTAATGACATATTCAAGGGCACGGTCGACGTCGTCGTCTGCGACGGTTTCGTCGGCAACGTCGTGCTCAAGTCCGTCGAAGGGCTGGCGAAGATGTTGTCCAGCGTCATTCGCGAAGAGTTCAAACGCAATCTGATCACGCTGCTGGCCGGCGCGGTGGCCAAGCCGGTGCTCAACCGCCTGCGCACCCGCGTCGACAACCGCCGCTATAACGGCGCCGCCTTGCTGGGCCTGCGCGGCGTGGTCATCAAGAGCCATGGTTCCGCGGACGTCTACGCCTATGGATTTGCGTTGCAGCGCGCCCGCGAAGCCGTAGTGAGTAAACTGCTGGAGCGCACCGCCGAGACGGTCGCTCAGATTACCAAGCGCGTTCAATCTGGCGAGGGCCCAACGGCTTCGCCGCCGAACGTGGCTGGGGACACCGCTTGATGGATACCGCAATGAAATATTCCGTGATCGCGGGCACCGGCAGCTTCCTGCCGGAACGCGTGGTTTCGAATGACGAACTGGCGGCGGAGCTGGCGACGCGCGACATCGCCACTTCCGACGAATGGATCGTCGAGCGCACCGGCATCCGCCAGCGCCATCTGGCCGAACGCGGCGTGACCACCAGCCAGCTTGCCACCGAGGCCGCGCGCCGCGCGCTGGCCGACGCGGGCGTGGACGCGTCCGAGGTCGACCTGATCGTGCTGGCCACGTCGACCCCCGATTTCGTGTTCCCGAGCACCGCCTGCATCGTGCAGGCCAATCTCGGCGCCAAGGGTTCGGCGGCATTTGACGTGCAGGCCGTGTGCAGCGGTTTCGTCTACGCGATGACCACGGCGGACAGCTTCATCCGCGCCGGCCGCGCGCGCTGCGCGCTGGTGATCGGCGCCGAAGTCTTCTCGCGCATCCTGGACTGGAACGATCGCGGTACTTGCGTGCTGTTCGGTGATGGCGCCGGCGCCGTGGTGCTCAAGGCATCCGACAAGCCCGGCATCCTGGCCGCGCAATTGCACGCCGACGGCAGCCAGGCCAAGATCCTGAACGCCGCGGGCAACGTCGCCTATGGCGACGTGACCGGCGATCCGTTCCTGCGCATGGACGGGCAGGCCGTATTCAAGCAGGCCGTCACGGTGCTGGACCGTTCCGCGCGCGATACCTGCGCCGAAGCGGGCGTCGAGATCGCCGACGTCGATTGGCTGATCCCGCACCAGGCCAACGTGCGCATCCTGAATTTCCTGGCGCGCAAGCTTGCCGTGCCGGTCGAGAAGGTCGTCGTCACCGTCGACAGCCACGCCAACACCTCGGCGGCCAGCGTGCCGCTGGCCCTGGATGCCGCGCGCCGCGATGGCCGCGTCAAGCCGGGCCAGTTGATCCTGATGCAAGGCGTGGGCGGCGGATTCACCTGGGGCTCGGTACTGGCCCGCATGTAAGGGCGCGCTCCGGCGCGGCGTGGCACATGCGCCACGGCCGCCGGAACGATGTGCCTGGCATTCCACACAGACACTGAATCAATCCATACGGTCCATCATGAAAATCGCTTTTGTCTTTCCTGGCCAAGGTTCCCAAGCTGTCGGCATGCTGGACGCCTGGTCCGGCGTCGCCGCCGTCACGGACACCGTGGCGCGGGCCAGCCAGGCGCTGGGGCAGGATCTGGGCGCGCTGATCGCGCAGGGTCCCGCGGAACAGCTCAACCTGACCACCAATACTCAACCCGCCATGCTGACCGCCGGTGTCGCGATGTACGCGGCCTGGTGTGCCGCAGGCGGCCGCAAGCCCGATGTCGTGGCCGGCCACAGCCTGGGCGAGTACGCCGCATTGACGGCCGCGGGCTCGCTCGCGCTCGAAGATGCCGTGCGCCTGGTGCGCGTGCGCGCTGATGCCATGCAGGCTGCCGTCCCGGTGGGCACCGGCGCCATGGCCGCCATCCTGGGCCTGGACGACGACGCCGTGCGCGCTGCCTGCGAGGCTGCTGCCCAGGGCGAGGTCGTCGAGGCCGTGAACTTCAACGCGCCCGCGCAGGTCGTGATCGCGGGCCACAAGGCCGCGGTCGAGCGCGCCTGCGAGCTGGCCAAGGCGGCGGGCGCCAAGCGCGCGCTGCTGCTGCCGGTGTCCGCGCCGTTCCATTCCAGCCTGCTCAAGCCTGCCGCCGAAGTGCTGGCCGGCGCGCTGGCTGGCGTGACGGTGTCCACGCCGCAGGTACAAGTGATCAACAACGTCGACGTGGCTTCGCCTGTCGAGCCCGGGGCAATCCGGGATGCGCTGGTGCGCCAGGCATGGCATCCTGTGCGCTGGGTTGAAACCCTGCGCGCGATGAAGGCGCAGGGCGTCACGCACATCATCGAATGCGGTCCCGGCAAGGTGCTGGCCGGCCTGACCAAGCGCATCGACCCCGAACTCACGGGCATGGCCATTACCGATCCTGCTTCGCTGGAAGCCGCGTTGGCCGCCGTCAACGGAAATTAAGAATATGGACAACACCTCGATCGAACTGCAGGGCAAGATCGCGCTGGTGACCGGCGCCACCCGCGGCATCGGCCGCGCCATTGCCCAGGAACTGGCCGCGCGCGGCGCCACGGTCGTCGGCACCGCCACCTCCGAGTCGGGCGCTGCCGCCATCACCGAAGCGCTGGCGCCGTTGGGCGGTCGCGGCGTGGTGCTGGACGTGACCGACGCCGCTGCCTGCGATGCGCTGATCGACGCGCTGGGCAAGGAAGGCGGTGGTCCCCATATCCTCGTCAATAACGCCGGCATCACCCGTGATACGCTGGCAATGCGCATGAAGGACGAGGACTGGTCGGCGGTCATCGACACCAATCTGGCTTCGGTTTTCCGCCTGTCGCGCGCCGTGCTGCGCAACATGATGAAGGCCCGCTGGGGACGCATCATCAACGTCACGTCGGTGGTGGGATCCAGCGGCAACCCCGGCCAGGCCAACTACGCGGCCGCCAAGGCCGGCGTCGCTGGCATGGCGCGCGCCCTGGCGCGCGAGCTGGGCAGCCGCAACATCACCGTGAACTGCGTCGCGCCCGGTTTCATCGATACCGACATGACGCGCGCCTTGGGCGAAAATCAGACTGCGGCCCTGTTGCAGCAGATTCCGCTCGGCCGCCTGGGTTCGCCCGCGGACATCGCCCACGCAGTGGCGTTTTTGTCCGGGCCGCAGGCGGGTTACATTACCGGCACCACCCTGCACGTCAACGGCGGGATGTACATGCAATAAGTCACGAATCGCGCGTAGGCGGCCCGTTCCGCCGCGCCGCCGCCGGACTCGACCGGGGCGGCAACGCGAGGTTCAACCGGAAACGCCGCACACCGGTTTCCTGCGCCACTCCCGGCGACAGATCAAGTGCGCGGTGTTATTTTTGTCACGGCCAGGCGTCGCAAAACTCAGCGCTTGGCTATAATTCGCGGGATTTTTCCCATTTGGAGATCTGCATGGAAAGCATCGAACAGCGCGTCAAGAAGATCGTCGCTGAACAACTTGGCGTCAACGAAGCCGAGATCAAGAACGAATCCTCCTTCCTTGACGACCTCGGTGCCGATTCGCTCGACATGGTCGAACTGGTCATGGCGCTCGAAGACGAATTCGAGACCGAGATCCCCGACGAAGAGGCCGAAAAGATCACGACCGTGCAACAAGCGATTGACTACATCAATTCGCACGGCAAGCAGTAAGCTGGGCTTTTACCCTTCTGGTTGCCTCGCGACATCTGTCGCAGCCAACCGGGAAATCGGGGCGGTTTCAGGAATTTGCCGTGCGGTCCGCATGCGGGAAGGGCGTAGTAAAGCCCGACCCGCTTTCGTGTGGGCCGCACGTGCAGCGCATCCCGAAAACCGCCTTTCTTTTGTCTGTTTGAGGAGTCATCCGTGAAGCGACGTGTCGTCATCACTGGCCTGGGTATCGTTTCTCCCGTCGGGAACGACTTGACCACCGCTTGGGACAATATCGTCAACGGACGTTCTGGCATCAGCCGCATCACCCGTTTCGATCCCTCGGCCATCACCACGCATATTGCCGGCGAAGTCAAAGACTTCGACATCAGCACCTATATCTCGGCCAAGGAAGCCCGCCAGATGGATACCTTCATCCATTACGGCCTGGCCGCCGGGATGCAGGCATGGCGCGATTGCGGCCTGGAAGTCACCGAAGCCAACGCGGAACGCATCGGCGTGATCGTGGGTTCCGGCATCGGCGGCCTGCCGCGCATCGAGGAAACCCAGGTCGAATACCTGGCCAAGGGTCCGCGCCGCATTTCTCCGTTCTTCGTGCCCGGTTCGCTGATCAACCTGATTTCCGGCCATCTGTCCATTACCTATGGCATGAAGGGTCCGAGCTACGCGGTGGTGTCGGCTTGCACCACCGGCCTGCATTGCATTGGCGATGCCGCGCGCCTGATCGAGTACGGCGATGCCGACGTCATGGTGGCCGGCGGCGCCGAATCGACCGTGTCGCCGTTGGGCATCGGCGGTTTTGCCGCCATGCGCGCCTTGTCGACCCGCAATGACGATCCTGAAACGGCTTCGCGTCCCTGGGACCGCGACCGCGACGGTTTCGTGCTGGGCGAGGGCGCAGGCGTACTGGTGCTGGAAGAGTACGAACACGCCAAAAAACGCGGCGCGCGCATCTACGGCGAGCTCGCAGGCTATGGCATGAGCTCGGACGCGCACCACATCACGGCTCCGGACAAGGACGGCCCGCGCCGCGGCGTTTTGAATGCGCTGCGCAACGGCGGCTTGAACGCGGAAGACATCCAGTACGTCAACGCCCACGGCACCTCGACGCCCCTGGGCGACAAGAACGAGACCGATGCGCTGAAGCTGGCTTTCGGTGATCACGCCAAGAAGCTGGTGGTCAATTCGACCAAGTCCATGACCGGGCACCTGCTCGGCGCGGCCGGCGGCATCGAGGCGGTGTTCACCACCCTGGCGGTCTACAACCAGGTGTCGCCGCCCACGATCAACATCTTCAATCAAGATCCGGAATGCGATCTGGATTACTGCGCCAACGAGGCGCGGCAGATGAAGATCGACGTCGGCCTGTCCAACTCGTTCGGCTTCGGCGGCACCAACGGCTCGATGGCCGTTCGCCGGGTCTGATTTGGACGAGCCGCTCGGGGGACGCTGGGCGTTTCGCGTGCCTGTCCTGAGGCCAAAAAGCGCCATGGCGCTTTTTGGCCTGGCGCTGGCCGCCGCTGGCGGCAGTGCGCTGATGGCGGCGTCCTGGCACGGCATGGCATGGGAGGCGGGCACGGCGATCGCGCTGCTGCTGGTGCTGGCCGGGCTGTTACACTCGACACGGAGCAGCCTGTCCCCCGTATCCGCATTGCGCGCGGCAGCCGGGGCAGGGCGCTGGCAGGTGCGCCTGCCGCAAGGCTGGCAGGACGCGAGACTGTTGCAGGAACAGCGCGGTCCGCGCTGGCTGACGCTCACTTTGCAGCCCTTGCCCACCGGGAGTACGGCCTTTACCAACAGCACAATTACCCTCACCGTCTGGCAGCGGACGTTGCGACCTGAGTCCTGGCGGCGCCTGTGCCTGCTGGCCGGCGCGGCGCGGCCCGCCCGTCCGGCGGCCCGCCTGCGGGAGGCGTCATGAGCGAGCGCGAAGTCGACGCTGAGCTTGTCGCGCGCGTCCAGCGGGGCGACAAGAAGGCTTTTGACCTGCTGGTGCTCAAGTACCAGCGCAAGATTCTCCGCCTCTTGGCCCGCATGATCCGCGACCCCTCGGAAATCGAGGACGTGGCCCAGGAGGCCTTCATCAAGGCCTACCGCGCTTTGCCGCAGTTCCGGGGCGAGAGCGCCTTTTACACTTGGTTGTACCGGATCGCCATCAATACGGCGCGCAACTGGCTGGCCTCACAGGGCCGGCGCCCCAGCGCGCCCAATGCGATAGAAACGGAAGACGGTGAAACTTTTAACGAAACCGACAACCTAACCGATATAAGCACGCCGGAATCCATGGTCGCCAGCCGCGAAATCGCCGAGACGGTGAACGCGGCTATCGAGGAATTGCCTGAAGAATTGCGCACCGCAATTGTCCTGCGTGAAATCGAAGGTATGAGTTACGAAGACATCGCCCAAAGCATGGATTGCCCTATCGGTACGGTGCGCTCCCGCATTTTTCGTGCGCGTGAAGCCATTGCCGTCAAGTTGCGTCCGTTGCTAGGCACCGATGCCGAGCGTCGCTGGTAAGGAGTGGCAGTCATGCAAACAGCAGCCAAATCCGTTGTGATCGCCGAGGCCTCCTGGGAGGAATCGGTTTCCGCCTGGATGGACGGAGAAGAATCCGACGACATATTTCCCGGTTTGTTGTCCCGCGAGGGGCGCGAGACCTGGGACACCTATCATCTGATCGGTGATTCCCTGCGCAACGCCGATCTGGCGCTGACGCCCAGCGCGGCCTTCCAGGCCCGCCTGGCACGGGCGCTGGACGCGGAATTGCCCATTGTTGCGGCGCCTCGGCGCCGCTCGCCATTGCGGGTCGGCCTGTCCGGCCTGGCCGTGGCCGCGGCGGTCGCGACCGTTGCCTGGGTGGCGCAGCCTTACCTGACTGGGGAACCAGCCTCGGAAGTGCGCGTGCTGGCCGATGCCAGCACCACGCCGGCTGCCGGCGTCGAGGATACGGGCCTGCGCGACTATCTGGAGGCACATCGCCAGATGGCCGGCCCCAGCGCCGTGCGCCAGGTGTCCTTCGACACCGGAGTGGGGCGCTGATGGCGTTGGTGCTTCCCTCGCGCTGGCCGGTGCTGGGTCGGGCCGCCACGCTGCAGGCCCACCGCGCCGGCTGGTTTGCCGCCACGCTTCTGACCGCTTTCCTGGCCGCGCACGAACCCGCGCGCGCGGCCGACGCCGCGCCTGCGGCCGCCGACGACGTGGTCCAACTGCTGACCCGCATCCAACAAGCCGCCCGCAAGCAGGACTACGCCGGCGTCTTCATGTATCAGCAGGGCGAAACGATCCAGTCTTCGCGCCTGGTGCACGTCATGGACGGTACCGGCGAGCGCGAACGCCTGGAAATTCTCGACGGCCAGCCGCGCGAGTACCTGCGCCACAACGAAGACGTGCAGTGCCTGATCCCCGAGCGCAAGACCGTGCTGCTGGAGCGCCGCCGCGGCGATCGCTTCCCCGGCCTGCTGCTGGGAGAAGCGGCGAATCTGTCCGAGTTTTACAAGATCCGCGCCGAATCCGCCCTGCACCGCGTGGCCGGACGGGAGTGCCGCCTGATCACGATCGAACCGCTGGACAAGCTGCGCTACGGCTACCGGCTGTGCGCGGATGTCGAAACCAATCTGCTGCTGAAGGCCCAGACGCTGAACGCCGCCCGCGGCGTGGTCGAACAGGTCTCGTTCACCTCGCTGAGGCTGGGTCCGGAAGTCGATCCTCAGTTGCTGACCTCGCGCTGGAGCACGCGCGACTGGAAGGTGCTGGAGCCCTCGATGAAGCCAGTGGACTTGGCGGCCCAGGGCTGGCGCATTCCGGCGCCGAAGGGGTTCAAGCCGGTCATGCAGGTGGCGCGTTCGATGGGCAAGGGCGTTACGGTCAACCAGATGGTATTGTCCGATGGACTGGCGGCCATTTCCGTGTTTATCGAACCTTACGACAGCCAGCGCGGCCACCGTCCTCCCCATGGCGCCGCGCAGCGCGGGGCGATCACGGTCTATGGCACGCGTATCGCTGATTTCTGGCTGACCGCGGTGGGCGAAGTGCCCGTCGCGACGCTGGAACAGCTG
Organism: Achromobacter sp. SD115; assembly: GCF_017355315.1. NCBI lineage: Bacteria > Pseudomonadati > Pseudomonadota > Betaproteobacteria > Burkholderiales > Alcaligenaceae > Achromobacter > Achromobacter sp. SD115. The sequence goes on from NZ_JADIJM010000016.1 coordinate 81,657, forward strand.
GCGCAAGCCACTGAATATGTGCCCGCCGCGCCCGCGGCAGCAGCGCCCGCCGCGGGGTCGCCCGCCGCGGGATCGCCCGCCGCCGAACCCAAGTGATCGGCCGGTTGCGGCAAGCAGCAATTTCGGAGTAACACTTATGAAAGCAATGACAGTGTCGAATGCATTTTTCCGGCGCTTTCTGATGGCGGCCGCAGCCAGCGTCATGATGGCCGGCGCCTATGTGCCTGCCGCCGTCGCCCAGGCGCCGGCGGTGACACTGCCTGATTTCACGACCATTGTCGAAAAGGCCGACCCTGCCGTCGTCAACATCCGCACCACGGCCACGGTGCCGGTGCGCGGCATGGGGCCTGGCGGCGGCAACGATCCCTACGAACTGTTCCGCTGGTTCTTCGGCCCCGAATTCCAGCCTCCCGGCGGCGGCCAACCCGGTCCGTCACAACGCCAGCGTCCGCAGCCTTCCCAGCCCGAAGAGCGCACCGTGCCGCGCGGCGTGGGTTCCGGCTTCTTCATTTCGGACGACGGCTACATCCTGACCAACAACCACGTGGTGGTGGATGCGACGGACATCTACGTCACGCTGACCGACGGCCGCGAGTTCAAGGCCAAGGTCATCGGCACGGATGAACGCACCGACGTCGCGCTGATCAAGATCGAAGCCAAGGACATGACGCCGCTGGTCATCGGGGATCCCAAGAAGCTCAAGAAGGGGCAGTGGGTGCTGGCCATCGGTTCGCCGTTCGGCCTGGATTCCACCGTGACCTCCGGCATCGTCAGCGCCATCGGCCGCGATACCGGCGAATACCTGCCCTTCATCCAGACTGACGTGGCGGTCAACCCGGGCAACTCGGGCGGTCCACTGATCAACCTGCAGGGCGAGGTGGTGGGCATCAACTCCCAGATCATTTCGCGCAGCGGCGGTTTCATGGGCATTTCGCTGGCCATCCCGATCGATGAAGCCATGCGCGTGGTGGACCAGTTGCGCGCCACCGGCAAGGTCACGCGCGGTCGCGTCGGCGTGCAGATCGGCGAGGTGGGCAAGGACGTGGCCGAAGCCATTGGCCTGCCCAAGGCCGAGGGCGCGCTGGTCAGCAGCGTGGAAGCCGAAGGTCCTGCCGAGCAGGCCGGCGTGCAGCCGGGCGACGTGATCCTCAAGTTCAACGGCGAACCCATCAAGCGCTGGTCCGATCTGCCGCGCATCGTGGGCGAAACCAAGCCGGGCACGCGCGCCGACATGGAAGTGTGGCGCAAGGGCAAGAACCTCACCCTGTCGGTCAAGGTCGGCGAAATCCCGACCGAAAAGGCCGCCAACGCCAGCAAGAAGGGCGCGGCGCCGGTGCCGGAAGTCACCAACGCGCTGGGCCTGGGCGTGGTCGACGTGCCGGCCGACGTGCAGAAGAAGCTGCGCATCAAGGGCGGCGTCCAGGTCAAGGTGGCCGAAGGCGCTGCCGGCAAGGCCGGCCTGCAGGAAGGCGACATCGTGTTGGCCCTGAACGACACCGACGTCACCGGCGCCAAGCAGTTCGGCGAACTCGTGGCCAAGCTGGACAAGGGCCGCGCGGCCGGCCTGCTGGTGCGCCGCGGCGACCAGACGCAGTGGGTGGCGGTGCCGGCATCGAAGTAATGCCGGGCCTGTCCCCCGCGTTCGCAGAAAAAAGGCTCAAGACCGGCTAAAATGGCTGGTTGCCGCAAGAGGGGGCGCATGGCGCCCCCTTGTTTTGCCCGGGCCCGACCCGTTGGCGCCCCCCTCGTCAGCCGTGCGTACTCCGGCGGCGGTGTCTTCCGGCCATGTGCCGAGTGTTCCGTCCCTTATAATTTCAAGCATGCAGCATATTCGCAACTTCTCCATCATTGCCCACATCGATCACGGCAAATCGACCCTGGCCGATCGCCTGATCCAGCGCTGCGGCGGATTGGCGGATCGCGAGATGTCGGCGCAAGTCCTTGATTCCATGGAAATCGAGCGCGAGCGCGGCATCACCATCAAGGCCCAGACCGCCGCCCTGCACTACAAGGCGCAAGACGGCAAGGTCTACAACCTGAACCTGATCGACACCCCGGGACACGTGGACTTCTCGTATGAAGTCAGCCGTTCCCTGTCGGCCTGCGAAGGCGCGCTGCTGGTGGTGGACGCCTCGCAGGGCGTCGAAGCGCAGACCGTGGCCAATTGCTACACCGCCATTGAACTGGGCGTGGAAGTGCTGCCCGTGCTGAACAAGATGGACCTGCCGCAGGCCGATCCCGATGGCGCCCGCCAGGAAGTCGAGGACGTGATCGGCATCGACGCGTCGCAGGCGGTGCTGGCCAGCGCCAAGACCGGCATGGGCATCGACGAGATCCTGGAGATGGTCGTGGCCCGCGTGCCGCCGCCCAAGGGCGATCCGGACGCGCCGCTGCAGGCGCTCATCATCGATTCGTGGTTCGACAACTACGTGGGCGTGGTGATGCTGGTTCGCATCGTCAATGGCATGCTCAAGCCCAAGGACAAGATCCTGCTGATGGCTTCGGGTGCCACCCACCTGTGCGAGCAGACCGGCGTGTTCACGCCGAAGTCGCAGCAGCGCCCGCATCTGTCGGCGGGCGAGGTCGGTTTCATCATCGCCGGCATCAAGCAGCTGGAAGACGCCAAGGTGGGCGACACGGTCACCCTGGCCAACAAGCCCGCCGCCACGCCGCTGCCCGGTTTCAAGGAAGTGAAGCCGCAGGTGTTCGCGGGCTTGTACCCCGTGGAAAGCTCCGAATACGACCAGCTGCGCGATTCGCTCGACAAGCTCAAGCTGAACGACGCCGCGCTGATGTTCGAGCCGGAAGTGTCGCAGGCGCTGGGCTTCGGCTTCCGTTGCGGCTTCCTGGGTCTGCTGCACATGGAAATCGTGCAGGAACGCCTGGAGCGCGAATTCGACATGGACATCATCACCACCGCGCCGTCGGTGGTGTATGAAGTCGAGCAGCGCGACGGTTCAGTGATCACCGTGGAAAGCCCGTCGCGCATGCCTGAAGTGGGCAAGATCGCCGACATCCGCGAACCCATCGTGAAGGTCACGCTGTTCATGCCGCAGGACTACGTGGGCCCTGTGATGACGCTGTGCAATAACAAGCGCGGCTCGCAGGTCAACATGAGCTACCACGGCCGCCAGGTGCACCTGGTGTACGAGATCCCGCTGGCCGAGATCGTGCTGGACTTCTTCGACAAGCTGAAGTCGGTGTCGCGCGGCTATGCCTCGATGGACTACGAGTTCCTGGAGTACCGCTCGGCCGACGTGGTGCGCGTGGACCTGCTGATCAACAATGACCGCGTCGACGCGCTGGCCGTGATCGTCCACCGCAGCAACGCGCGCCATCGCGCCCGCGACGTGGTCACGCGCATGCGCGGCCTGATTCCGCGCCAGATGTTCGACGTGGTCATCCAGGCCGCCATCGGCGCTGAAATCATCGCCCGCGAAAACGTCAAGGCGCTGCGCAAGAACGTGCTGGCCAAGTGCTACGGCGGCGATATCTCGCGCAAGAAGAAGCTGCTGGAAAAGCAGAAGGCCGGCAAGAAGCGCATGAAGCAGGTGGGCAGCGTGGAAATTCCGCAGGAGGCGTTCCTCGCCATCCTGCAAGTGGAAGACAAATAGAACCCGAAAAGGCGGTTAGCTGATGAGTTGGAACTTTGCCCTGATTCTTTTTGTTTTGCTGGTGTTGACCGGCATTATCTGGGTGCTTGATCTGGCAGTGCTGCGCAAGGGCCGCGAACGCCGGGCCCAGGCGGCAATGGCGCAATACGATACGGCCCTGGTCGGCGACGCCCAGGAAGCCGAGCGCCTGCGCCGCGAAGCCGGCGACGCCGCGCGTCGCATGCCGTGGTGGATCGAATACGCCGTCAGCTTCTTTCCCGTGATCCTGTTCGTGTTCATGCTGCGCTCGTTCGTGGTCGAACCCTTCCGCATCCCGTCGGGCTCCATGCTGCCGACCCTGCAGTCGGGCGACCTGATCCTGGTGAACAAGTTCAGCTACGGCCTGCGCCTGCCGGTTATCGACAAGAAGATCATCGAGGTGGGCAAGCCCCAGCGCGGCGACGTGTTCGTGTTCCGCTACCCCGTGGATCCGGACGTCGACTACATCAAGCGCGTGGTCGGCCTGCCGGGCGACGAGGTCGCGTACCTGGACAAAAAGCTCTACATCAACGGCGAATTGGTGCCGCATGTGCGCGACGGCGATTATTTCGAGCCAGATCGTGTGTCGTATATCGCGCAATTTAAAGAGAAATTGGGCGAAATTGAGCACAAAATCCTGCTGGATGAGGGTAAGCCGCAGGAGTACGGGCCGATGTGGCAATTTCCCAACCGCCAGAACTGCCAATACAGCCGTAATGGGGTACGCTGCAAAGTACCCGAAGGGCAGTTTTTCGCCATGGGCGATAATCGGGATAACAGCGCCGACAGCCGGTATTGGGGCTTCGTTCCGGAATCCAATATCGTCGGCCGCGCGTTCTTCATCTGGATGAATTTCAGCGATCTCAGCCGCATCGGCCGCTTCAACTGATTATGTCGCTAGCCACGCTAGAAAACCGCCTGGATCACCACTTCAGTGATCCGGCATTGCTCGAACAAGCGCTGACGCATCGCAGCCACGGCGCGCGCCACAACGAGCGCCTGGAATTCCTGGGGGATTCCGTGCTGAACTTCGTCGTTGCGGCGATGCTGTTCGAGCGCTATTCCAAAATCGACGAAGGCGATCTGTCGCGCCTGCGCGCCAATCTGGTCAAGCAGGCCTCGCTGGCGGACATCGCCCAGCGGCTGGAACTGTCCCAGTACCTGCGCCTGGGCGAAGGCGAATTGAAGAGCGGCGGCTTCCGCCGTCCTTCCATCCTGGCGGACACGGTCGAGGCCCTGTTCGGCGCCGTGTTCCTGGACGCGGGCTTCGATGCCGCGCGCCGCGTGATCGTGCGCCAGTACCAGCCGGTGCTGGCCTCCGTCGACCCCAAGACCCTGGGCAAGGACGCCAAGACCTTGCTGCAGGAATTCCTGCAGGGCCGCAAGCTGGCGCTGCCGCTGTACACGGTGGTGGCCACGCATGGCGCGGCCCACAGCCAGCAGTTCGAAGTCGAATGCGCCATTCCGGCGCTCGAGATCAAGGTGATGGCGCCTGGCGCCAGCCGCCGCGCCGCCGAGCAATCGGCGGCCAAGCTGGCGCTGGAGGCCGCATTGGCCGTCAGCCCGGCGACCAAGGCTGCCCGCAAGTCGGGCAAGGCGCGCAAAACCGCGCAATTGTCGCTGCCGGTGGCAGTGGCTCAAGAGACTAAATGAGCGATACCCCTTTTCGTACCGGCTTCGTCGCCATCGTGGGCCGCCCCAATGTGGGCAAGTCCACCCTGACGAATGCCCTGATCGGTTCCAAGATTTCCATCGTGTCGCGCAAGGCGCAGACCACGCGCCACCGCATCCACGGTGTGCTGACGCGCGAGCACGAGCAGTTCGTGTTCGTCGACACGCCCGGTTTCCAGACCCGCCACGGCGGCGCCATGAACCGCATGATGAACCGCGTGGTCACGCAGGCCCTGGCCGACGTGGACGTGGTGGTGCATGTGGTGGAAGCCGGCAAATGGTCCGAAGGCGACGCCAAGCTGCTGCCGTTGCTGCCCGCGCCGGAACGCACCATCCTGGTCGTGTCCAAGATCGACGCATTGAAGAACCGCGACGACCTGTTCGCCTTCGTGTCCAAGATCATGGCACTGCATCCCTACGGCGCGGTGGTGCCGGTCAGCGCCACCAAGAAGCAGCAGCTGGATCAGTTGTTGGAAGAGATCGCGTCGCGTCTGCCGGAAGGCGAGGCGATGTTCGAGGAAGACACGCTGACCGACCGCCCCATGCGCTTCATCGCCGCCGAACTGGTGCGCGAGAAGATCTTCCGCCTGGTCGGCGACGAGCTGCCCTACGGCTGTACTGTCGTCATCGAGCAGTGGGAAGAGACCGCCAAGGGCGCCAGCATCAACGCCTGCGTGGTGGTCGAGCGCGACAGCCACAAGCCCATTCTGTTGGGCACGGGCGGCATGCACATGAAGCGCATCGCCACGGAGGCGCGGCAGGACATCGCCAAGCTGCTGGACAAGCCGGTGCACCTGGAGGTCTATATCAAGGTGCGCAAGGGCTGGTCCGACCGCGAGGGTGCGCTCCGCGATCTGGGCTATGAGTAGAAGGGCGCCTCGCGTCCAGGATCGCCCCGGATATATGTTGCACGCCACCGCGTGGCGTGAGACTTCCCTTATTGTTCAGACTTTCTCCCGCGATCATGGCTGTGTGGCCATGGTCGCCAAGGGCGCCAAGCGCCCGTATTCCGTGCTGCGTCCGGTGCTGTCCGCGTTCCAGCCGCTGCTGCTGTCGTGGACCGGCAACGGCGAGGTCAAGACCCTGACCCGCGCCGAGATCGCCGGCATCCGGCCGCTGACAGGCACCGCGCTGATGTCGGCCTGGTACATGAACGAGCTGCTGCTGCGGCTGCTGCCGCGCGAAGACGCCCATCCGCTGCTCTACGATGCCTACGACTTCGCCTTGCAGCAGTTGTCCGGCGGCACCCGTGCGGCGGGCGCGCTGCGCCGCTTCGAATGGACCTTGCTGCGCGAAACCGGCTATGGCGTGGACGAGGCGCCGCCCGATTTCGACGATCCCGCGATCGAGCCGGCGCTGCGCCGCGACCTGCGCGAACGGCTGGCCGAAATCCTGGCGGGCCGGCCCTTGTCGACCCGCCGCGTGTTGATGGACCTGCAGCGCATCTGAGCGCATCGCGACCCGGCCATGACCTTCACGCTCAAGCAGGTCGAGACCTTCCGTACCGTCTATGAAACGGAAAGCGTGACCGCGGCCGCGAGGCGGCTGGACGTGTCGCCCGCCACCGTCAGCGCGACCCTGGCCGCGCTCGAAGCCAGCATCGAGCTGCGGCTGTTCGAGCGCGTGCGCCAGCGCATGCAGCGCACGCCAGAAGCGACCTTGCTCTATGAGGAAATCCGTCGCCTGAACGTCGGCCTGGAAAGCCTGGGCCGCAAGATCCGCGCGATCCGCGGCGCGGCGCAGCCGCGGTTGCGCATCGGCTGCATCCATGCCTACAGCGGCGCGATCATCAGCGATACCATTGCGCGCTTCCGAACCCGCTATCCGGATACCGGTCTGTATCTGCAGATCCGCGACTCCAACACCTTGCGCGACATGGTGGTGTCGGGCGAACTCGATCTGGCCGCCGTCGCCGACGAGTCTGAACTGGAAGGCTTGCGCGGGCACCGGCTGGCCAGCCTGCGCGCCGTGGCGGTATTTCCCAAGGGGCATCCGCTGGCGCGGCTGGACCAGGTGGATTTCACCCATCTGGCCGACGCCGACGTGATCGCGCTGAACGCCGAGGACGGCTCGCGCAAACGTCTGGACGCGCTGCTGGCGCAAGCGGGGCAGAGCCTGAAGGTGGCCATCGAAACGCCATACTCCAGCACGGTGTGCCAATTGGCGCTGGCGGGACACGGCGTGGGCATCGCCAACCCGGCCACGGCGGTCGGCATGGCGGCGGCGGGCCTGAGCTATCGCCCTCTGGCCGCGCCGGTGCATTTTGAATGCCACATGATTCTGCATGGCAGCCGCCCCTTGTCCGAAGCCGGCAAGTTCTGGGCGACCTGCCTGCGCGGCGCGCTGGCGCCGCTGGTGGAAAGCTTCGGCGTCTAGTGCCCTGAGCGGGGACGCTAGCCGCGGCGGCCGTCCGAGGTCACGATCAGCACGACGGAAGATTCCGCGTCCAGCAGGCCCGAGCGCCGCAGCCGCGACACGGCAGCCAGCGCCGCGGCCGACGACAGCTCGGTCGCCAGACCCATGCGTTCTAGTCGTTGCTGCGCTTGCGCGGCCGCCGCGTCTGATATTTCCACGGGCGTGCCGCCGGAGCGCGACAGAGCTTCCAGCGACTGCAGCGTGCTGGTGCTGCCCGCGATCGAATACTGGTCCGTCACGCCGTCCCATTGCTTGCGCGCGTCGCCAATCGCGCGGGCGCGCGACAGGCGGGCGTACGGTTCCACCGCATGCAGCCGGGGCAGGCGGGCGATGCGTCCGCTTTGCAGCAGATGCTGCCAGCCCAGGAAGATGCCCCACAGCAGGTCGCCGCGCGCGGTGGGTACGACGATGTCGCTGGGTACGCCGCAGGCTTCCAGGATTTCCAGCGCAATGGGCTTGTAGCCTTCCACGCCGTAGGGGTGGGTGCCGACGGGCGGATTCAGATAGTTGGTGCCGGCGAAGGCGCCGTGATTGCGGCACAGGTCCTCGACATGGGGCCAGCGGCTCAGGCTGTCCTCGAAGGCGGTCAGACGGGCGCCGAAGCGCTGCATGGCCTCGCGCTGCAAGGGCGGGCAGTTGGTGGTGATGGCGATGTCGGCCTCCAGCCGCGCGGCGGCGCAATAGGCGGCCAGCGAGACCCCGGCATTGCCGCTGGATGCGGCCGCCACGCGGGTGGCGCCCGCCAGGCGCGCGCGCGACACCAGCTGGGCCGCCATGCGGTCCTTGTGGCTGCCGGTGGGATTGGCGCTTTCGCATTTCAGCCAGAGCTGGCCTACGCCCTCGGTCTGCGCCAGCGCGGGCATGGCGAGGCAGGGAGTGGCGCCTTCGCCCAGCGTGACGGCGTCCAGCACCGGCAGGGGCATGGCGTCGTCCGTGGCAGGTTCGTAGAGGCATTCCAGGCCGGCGGGGTGGCCGGCTTCCAGGCAGCTGGGGCAGCCTTCGGGGTAATCGGCGGGTGGCCACAGGCTGGTGCAGCGGATGCAGCGCAGGCCGGACAAGCTAGGGTTCATCTGCATGGGTCAGTACTTCGAAGCGAGGGAATCAAGGGGCAGGGCGGGCGCGACCTGCAGCAGGCAATCGCCGTCGTCGCTGCGGGCTATGGCGCGCAGGCAGACCACGGTGCCGGCCTGCGGACTGGTCAGGGCTCGCGGCGGCAGGTCGGGGCGGGCGGGTTCCATCAGTTGGCCGATGCGCTGGCGCGCGCCCACCATTTGCCCCAGTCCGACGGCAGGCACGAACACGCCGGCCTCGTTGGCGCGCAGGGTGGCGGCGGGGGCATCCAGGTCGTAGAGATGGATTTCGGGGGTTAACGCAGGGGGGCGGTCTGGCAAGAGGCCTAGTTCGCCCAGGCAGCCCAGCAGGCCGTCGCGGCAGCGGTCGACCAGCGCCTGGCTGGTTTCGCGCCCGCCGCCGATCTCGGCGCTCAGGCGCAACACTCCATGACGGCTGGCGGCGGCCGGCATCGAGCCCGCCTCGGCGCCGCGGAAGAACATGCAATCGGGCAGCCCGAAGGCGCGCGCCAGGGCGGGCAGGCGTTCGTCGTAGGCATCGTTGCCGTAACGCGTGATCACCGAGGAAGGCAGGTAGCGCAGCGACGCGCCGCCGCTGTGCACGTCCACCAGCGCCTGTATGCGGGGCAAGAGCCGGGCCTCCAGCGCGGCCGCCACGCTTTCGGTGTAGCCGCGCGCGGGGGCGCCCAGGAAGGCGCGATTCAGATTGCCGTCGTCCGAGGGCGACAGGCGCGTGCCGGCAAGCGACGCTTCGGCGTTGGCCGCGGGCAGCAGGTAGACCGTGCCGCGCCGCAGGATGCCGGGCAGCAGGCGCCACAGTTCCAGGATGGCAGCCTGGCCTTCCCATTCGTCGCCATGCACGCCCGCCATCAAGGCGACGGCGGGGCCAGGCCCCGCCTCGATCCGCAGCATCGGGATGGTGACGCGCCGGTAGGCCGACGCGTTGGTCGCGGCGGCGCAGGAAAAGTCCTCGCGGCTCACCGTGGCCATGCGGCGGCTCCTGCTCGTGCGGCGTTCGGGCTCAATCCAGCGTGGTGCCGGCGGCCTTGATGATGCCTTCCCATTTGGGCAGCTCCTTGCGTATCTGGTTCTGTACATCCTGCGGCGTGCCGCCGAGCGGTTCCTGGGAGCGGCTGCGCAGTTCCTTGCTGACGCTGTCCGAGCGCAGCGCCGCGTTCATCGCCGCGTTCAGCCGTGCGATGACCTCGGGCGGGGTGCCGGCGGGCGCGACCAGCGCGCTCCAGGCCGACTGCTCGTAGTCGGGATAGCCTTGTTCCGCCACCGTGGGCACGTCCGGATTTGAGGCGGCGCGGGTCCGGGTGGTGACCGCCAGCGCCCGCAGGCGGCCGTCTTTCAGGTTGCCGATCAGCGGCGGCAGGTTTTCCATCATGGAATCGACGTGGCCGCCCAGCAGGTCGGACAGCTGTGCGGCCGTTGCCTTGTACGGGATCTGGCGCACGGCGGCGCCGGTCTGGGCGATGAAGAGCTTGACGCCGACTTCGCTGGTGGTGCCCGGGTCGGCCGAGGTCATCGTCAGGCGTTGCGGCTGGGCGCGGCTGGCTTCGATGAATCCCTTCAGGTCGCGATAGGGCGATGACGCATTCACCACGATGACGTTGGGCGTTTCGGCGACCAGGCCGATGGCGGCGATGTCGCGGTCCAGGTCGTAGAGCTGCTGCTTGAACAGGAAGCGGTGCAGCACCAGGGTGCCGACGTGGGCATAGCCGATGGTGTAGCCGTCGGCCGCCGCGCGCGCCACGGCCTGGGTGCCGATGCGGCCGCCCGCGCCGACGCGGTTTTCCACCACCACGGGCTGGCCCAATTGGCGGCTCATCTCCTGGCCCACCAGGCGTGCGGTGATGTCGGCGTTGCCGCCGGCCGCGGCCGGCACGATCAGCGTGATGGCGCGTTCCGGGTAGGCAGCCAGCGCGGCGGGCGCGGCCAGGCTGAGCAACAGGGCGGCAAGACAGGCGGTGCGTTTCATGACGTTTCCCCAGGCATTGAGAGCTGCGCCATTGTGCGGTCGCGGCCTGGGGAATACGTTTGTTTCAATGAGATGGATGTTCAATAAAACCTAAGACTTGTCCTTGTTGCGCCGGTCCGCGGTCCGTCCCAGGCCATGTCCTACCGCGGCGGCGGCTAGGGCGCAGATTGCGCCCAGCGCGGCAACCAGGGCCACGCCGTAGCCCAGCGTGTCCACGCCGGCCTTGACCCAGCCGCTGGCCGCATCGCCCGCACGGTAGACCACGGTGTCGATGACGTTCTTGGTCTTGTACTTGTCTTCGGGCGGGACCGCCGTGAACAGCATTTCACGTCCCGGCCGGATCAGCGCGTACTCGCCGACGCGGCGCACGATCATGGCTGCGGCCAGCACGCCGAACACGGGAAAGGCCGCCAGGGCCAGGAACGCGGCCGTCATGGTCAGCGGCACGGCGGTCAGCAGGAAACGCAGCCCCAGGCGGGTGGCGACGCGGCCGGTGATGAAGATCTGCGACAGCAGCGACAGTGCCTGCACCGTGAAGTCCAGCGCGCTGAAGACGCGGATGCGCTGGGCCGTGTCGGCAAAGGCGTGCGCCACCAGCCGGGCCTGCTCCATGTAGAGAAAGGTATTGAGCGTGGCCAACAGGATGACCAGCAGCGAAATTCCCAGCAGATAGGGCGACTGGAAGATGCGCGAGATGCCTGCCAGGATCGAACCCTCGATCGGCCGGCGCATGTCGTCCGGCGCCGCGTCTTCGCGGTTGGCCGCGCGCCAGCGCAGCAGCCAGCGCTTGAGGGGCAGGGTGGCGGTCAACAGCAGCGCCGACAGCAGCAGCAGGCCGGCGGGCCCCAGGGCGCCGGCCAGCAAACCGCCCAAAAGCGGGCCCGCCAGCCCGCCGGCGCTTGCGCCTGCCGCGATCAGTGCGAACAGGCGCTTGGCGGATTCCATGCGGAACACGTCGGCCATCAGGCTCCAGGCGATGGAGACGACGAACAGGTTGAAGACCGACAGCCAGACGTAGAAGCCGCGCGCGGCCCAGACGCTGCCGGGCCGCAGATGGAGCAGCACGGCGAAAGCGGCCATGCTGAGCGCGAAGAGGGCGTAGACCCAGGTCACCAGCATGGCGCGGGGCACGCGCGCCGACAGCCAGCCGAACAGCGGCACCACGGCCAGCATGGCGACGAAGGTTGCGGTGAATAGCCATTGCAACTGGTCGACGCCGGCCTGGATACCCATGGTTTCGCGTATCGGCCGCAGCATGAAATAGCCGCAGAACAGGAAGAAGAAAAAGGCGAAGCCGCAGGCCGCCGGCGCCAGTTCTTCCTGAGGAATGCCCAAGGCCTGTGCGGCGCGGCCTGCCAAGCTGCCGGGGGCGGGCGCCATGGCGTCAGGCCAACAGGGCGGCGATGCGTTCCCGCATGGCGGCATCCGGCATCCGCCCGAAGCCGGCCTGCGCGTTGTCCACCATATTGGCCGGCTTGGAGGTGGCGGGGATGACGGCGGTGACTGCGGGATGGCTGATGATGAACTTCAGGAAAACCTGCGCCCAGGACTCGCAATCGATCTCGGCGGCCAGCGGAGGCAGCGCCATGCCCTTGACCCGGCGGAACAGCGCGCCGTCCTGGAAGGGGCGGTTGATCAGCACGGCGACGCCATGGGCCTGGCAGGCGGGCAGAAGGCGCTTTTCGGCGTTGCGGTCGGCCACGGACAGATTGACCTGGAGGAAGTCGGGCTTTTCCCGTTCCACCAGTTCGGTCAGTTCGTCGTGGGCGTGGTCGGTGTAGTGGGTGATGCCGACATAGCGGATCACGCCTTGCTGCTTCAGCTCGCGCAGCAGCGCCAGCTGATTGACGGTGTCGATCAGGTTGTGCACCTGGACCAGGTCGAGCTTGTCGCTGCCTAGCGCCTGCTGCGATTGCCGTACCTGGCGCATGGCCGATTCATGGCCCTGCGTGCTGATCTTGGTCGCCAGGAAAGTCCTGGCGCGCAGGCCGCCGTTGCGGGACAGCAGCGCGCCGGTGACCGCTTCCGCCTGCCCATAGCTGGGGGCGGTGTCGATCAGCTTGCCGCCCTTTTGCAGCAGCGTGTCCAGCACCTGGGCCAATGGCGCCATGGCGGCCTTGTCGGTCGGCGAAACGTTGAAGGTGTCGGCGGTACCCAGCCCGATGACGGGCAGCGCTTCGCCGGATACGGGTATGGTCCGGGACCACATCGGCGTCACCACGCTGAGCGCGCGGGCTGGCCAAGCGGATCCGATCAGGGCGCTGGCTGCGGCGGTCTGGAGGAAGCGGCGGCGATCGGGCATGGCGTGGCTCCGGCGGAAAGGCGCCCGGCGGGCAAAGAAAAAGGGCCTACACGTGAATGTAGGCCCTTTGCGCCGGTTTGGCTGCTTGCGATTATTCGCGGTTGCCGCCAAAGATGCCCAGCAGCATCAGCAGGTTCGAGAAGACGTTATAGACGTCCAGGTAGATGGCCAGCGTGGCGGACACGTAGTTGGTTTCGCCGCCGTTGACCACGCGCTGCAGGTCCACCAGCATGAAGGCCGAGAAGATGACGATGGCCAGGACCGAGATGGTCAGCATCAGCGCGGGCAGCTGCAGGAAGATGTTGGCCAGGGCCGCCACCAGGATCACGACTGCGCCGATGAACAGGAATTTCTGCAGTCCCGACAGGTCGCGCTTGATGGTGGTGGCCAGCGTGGCCATCGTGCCGAACACGATCGCGGTGCCGCCGAAGGCCGTCATGACCAGCTGCGAGCCGTTGCTCATGCCCATGACGAAGCCCAGCAGGCGCGACAGCATCACGCCCATGAAGAACGTGAAGGCCAGCAGCAGGACCACGCCCAGCGAGCTGTTCTTGTTCTTTTCGATCGCGAACATCAGGCCGAAGGCGCCCACCAGGAACACGATGGCGGACAGTCCGGGGCTGGCGCCCATGACGCGGTTGATGCCGGTGTACATGCCCACGGCAGCGCCCAGCACGGTCGGGATCAGCGAGAGCGCCAGGAGCCAATAGGTGTTGCGCAAGACCTGATTGCGCGCGACCTCGCCCGGCGCGCCGGCTACGGCGCCGGAACGGTTAAAGGGGGACGGACGATATTCGTTCATGGAGAACTCCTGTGTACGGCAGAGTAATGGTTGCCTAGAAGGCTTAGAGGGGTAGGATACCTTACAGTTCCCTGAAGAATCCAGTTCTGCCTAGGATTAGACCAGAGGCGGGAAATAGGTTCCAGACGGGTCAACCCGGCCTGACATCCTGCAGCACCCTGGCGACGATGCGCGGCAGTTCCGCGTCCATGCGCGCCTGGATCTGGTCTATGGCTTCGGCCAGGGCCTCGCGCATCAGCTGCTCGACCTCGGCCTGCAGACGGGCGCTCAGGACCGTGGCGTCGGGCAGCCCGGCGCGAGAGGCCTGCACTGGCGTTTCCAGTATAGCGGTATCGAGGGACGTATCGTCGCTGTCGGCCAGATCCGTCAGCAGCGGAAAGGCGTCGTCGCCATGGGCCGCTGCCGTGTCGTCGGCCAGTTCGGTCAACAGGGGCGCGTCTACGTCGTCCCCGCCCGATGGCGGATAGAGCGAGGGCTCGGCCCGTTGGGTCAAGGTAGGAATGCCGTGGTCGGCGGGGCGAGAGGGCATGGTGGCTCCCGGATGTCGAGATGGCGCGCCGTACGGTCGGGGCGCTCAGCCGTCCGGCTGTTGGCGGCTGAGGTCGTGGCTTTGCGGCGTGTGGCCCGCGGTCAGATAGGTCCGCCAGCGCTGGCGGGCCGCCTGCTTGTCCTCCGGGTCGTCGGAGACGATTTCCAGCAGGCGCTCGAAGGCCTCGAAACCGGGAGGGCAGTCGCTATCCAGGTTCAGCAGCCAGGACGGCTGGGGCTGTCCGCCCTGGCCGGCCGCGGCGGCGGCCTGCTGGGGATCTCCGGCGGTGAGGACCACCGGCGTTTCGGCGGCCAGCGGATCGTTGGCCAGCACGTGCGGCACGAAAGACGTGTCGTCGAAGGCCCAGAGCATGCGGTCGAACGCGGCCAGGCGGGCACCATCCCTACAGTACACCACCAGCCGCTGCCCTGCCAGGTAGCGCTTGCGCACCACCTGGCAGGCAGTGCGCAAGCGGTCGGGCGCGCCGAAGGCGAAGTCGATGCGCGTCATGCCGGCTTCCGTTGCTGCGGTTTCAAGCCTGGTCCAGCAGGTACTGCATCAGCAGCGGCACGGGGCGGCCGGTGGCGCCCTTGTCCTTGCCGCCGCGCCAGGCGGTGCCGGCGATGTCCAGGTGGGCCCAGCGGTACGAGGTGGCGAAGCGCGACAGGAAGCAGGCCGCCGTGACCGCGCCGGCCGGGGGGCCGCCGATGTTGGCGAGGTCGGCGAAGTTGGACTTGAGCTGTTCCTGGTAGGCGTCGTCCATCGGCATGCGCCATGCGGTGTCCAGGGACTGGCGGCCGGCGGCGGCCAGCGCGTCGGCCAGGGCGTCGTCCTTGGAGAACAGGCCGCTGTTGACGTTGCCCAGGGCCACCACGCAAGCGCCGGTCAGGGTGGCGATGTCGATGACGGCGGACGGCTTGAAGCGTTCGGCGTAGGTCAGCGCGTCGCACAGCACCAGGCGGCCTTCCGCGTCCGTGTTCAGGATTTCAATGGTCAGGCCGGCCATGCTGGTGACGACGTCGCCCGGCTTGTTGGCCTTGCCGCTGGGCAAGTTTTCGCAAGCGGGGATCAGGCCGACCACGTCCAGCGGCAGCTCCAGTTCGGCCAGGGCGCGGAACGAGCCCAGCACGCTGGCGGCGCCGCACATGTCGTACTTCATTTCGTCCATGGTGGCGGCGGGCTTGAGCGAGATGCCGCCGGCATCGAAGGTAATGCCCTTGCCGACCAGCACGATGGGACCTTGCGCGGCCTTGGCGGCTTTCTTGGCGGTCTTGCTGCCGGCGTGGCGCAGCACGATGAAGCGCAGCGCTTCCTCGGAGCCGCGCGCGACCGACAGGAACGAGCCCATGCCCAGCGCCTCGACCTGCTTGCGGTCCAGCACTTCCACCTTCAGCGACTTGAATTCGCGGGCCAGGCGCTTGGCGGTTTCGCCCAGGTAGGTCGGCGTGCAGATATTGCCGGGCAGATTGCCCAGCGTGCGGGTCAGGTCCATGCCGTTGGCGATGGCGCCGCCTTCGCGCAGGCCCTTCTGGGCCTGGGCCGCGTCGGCGCGCTCGACGACCTGGACGATCTTCTTGAGCTTGGGGCGGGCGTCGCGGTCGGGTTTGCCGAAGCTGGCGTCGTAATGATAAGTGGCGCCGCCGGCCGCGATGGCGGCGCTGCGGGCGCGGGCGATGACGGCCACGTCGGCGATCGGGTTGGCGACCAGCGTGGACACGCCTTCGGTCAGTTGAGCGGACACGCAGGCCGCGGCGAAGGCCTGCTCGGCCGAGGCGTGGGCGCGGGCCGAATATTCTTCCTGCTTGCCCAGGCCGACCAGCACTACGCGCTGCGCGGACACGCCGGGCAGGTTGCGCAGCGTCAGCGTGGAGCCGGTGCGGCCGCGGAACTCGGCCTTGACCACCGAACGCACGGCGCCATTGGAGGCGCGGTCGATGAGGTCGGCGGCGGGGCTCAACACGCCTTCGGCATACACCCCGACAGCCAGGGCGGCGGTTTTGACTTGGTGCAGGGAAGCAGTGGTCTGTGTGCTAAATTCCATGAGGGTTTCCCGTGTACGTCTGTGTAGAATGCGGTCGATTATCCCGCATATTCTCCCATGTCTCTATTCAAACGCTCTGTCGTCAGCGAGATCACCAGTCACGCTGGCGTTGTCTTTTCCACGTTGCTCATCGTGTGGCTCAGCGTGTTGCTCGTGCGCCTGCTCGGTGAAGCCGCTGGCGGCAACATCGGAGCCGACGTCGTGGTGGTGCTGGCCGCGCTGTCGACCATCACCGCCTTGCCGACCATCCTCGCGGTCTCCGTCTTCATTGCGGTCCTGACCACCGTCACGCGCAATTACCGTGAATCCGAAATGGTGGTGTGGTTCGCCAGCGGCCTGTCGCTGGCCGATTGGCTCAGACCGGTGCTGCGCGTCGCCATTCCGGTGGCGCTGGCGGTCGCGGGGTTGACGCTGGTGGCGGCGCCCTGGGCGTACCGCCAGATCGGCGAATACCACGAACGTTTCGAGCAGCGGTCCGACCTGTCCAAGGTCACGGCCGGCCAGTTCGCGGAATCGTCCGGCGGCAACCGGGTGTTCTTCGCCGAGGATCCCCTGACGCCCAGCGACGAACTGGGCAATGTGTTCGCGCGCGAAAACGGCCCTGAATGGCTCAGCGTGTTGACTGCAAGCAAGGCGCATAGCGAAACCATGCCCAACGGCGACCGCTTCCTGGTGCTGGGCGAAGGCCATCGCTATGACCTGAAGCCTGGTACTCCGGAGATTCGTCTGGTGCATTTCGACAAGTACGGCCTGCGCCTGGAAAGCAAGTCGGGCGGCGATCCCGTGGCGGAAGCGCGGGCCAATGCGGAACGTTCCGCCAAGGCGCGCACCACGTCCCAACTGATCGCCGACAACACCGACAGCAGTTGGTCGCAAGTGATGTGGCGCATCTCGCTGCCGCTGGCCGCGCTCAACTTGGCGCTGCTGGCGATTCCCTTGGGCGCCGTCAATCCGCGCCTGGGACGGTCGGGCGACCTGCTCATCGCCGGCCTGGTGGGCCTGCTGTACATGAACCTGATCAACTTGTCGCGCGCCTGGATTTCCAACGGCAAGCTCAGCTTCGGCCTGGGCGTGTGGGCGATTCATGCCGCGGTGGCGCTGCTGACCGTCTTCCTGCTGATGCGTCGCTTGCGCGTGAAGGCGCCCAAGAACAGCGCTTGACGCCACCAGACCCGACGCCTGGCGGCCCGCCCAGAGCGGGCCGCGGCGTTTTCAGGGCAGGTACTTCATCGTGCCGCCCTTGCCGGCCAGCAGGTCGGCGTTCTTCAGCACCGACTTGCGGATGAAATCCCACAAGGCCGTCACGCGCTTGAGCTTGCGCAGATCTTCGTGGCAGTACATCCAGAACGAGCGCGTGATTTCGACCTCATCCGCCAGCACCGGCGTCAGCCGCGGATCCTGAGCGGCGATGAAGCAGGGCAGGATCGCCAGCGACTGGCCTTGCAGCGCGGCGTGGTATTGCGCCACCACGCTGGTGCTGCGCAGCACCACCTTGCTGGCGGGCAGCAGGTCTTCCAGATAGCGCAGGCGCTCGCTGAACAGCAGTTCGTCGACGTAGCCGATGAAGGTGTGCCCGGCCAGGTCCGCGCGCTCCCTGATCGGCGGATGGCTGGCCAGATAGCCGGGCGTGCCATACAGGCGCAGCGTGTAGTCGCACAGCTTGCTGCACACATAGGGGCCGCGCTGGGGGCGCTCGATGGTGATGGCCAGATCGGCCTCGCGCTTGGACAGGCTGACGAAGCGCGGCACCGGCAGGATGTCCAGGGTGATGTGCGGGTAGCGCCGCTGGAAGTCCGCCGCCAGCGGCGTCAGCACATAGCTGCCGAAGCCCTCGGTGGCGCCGATGCGCAAATGGCCCGACAGCGCCTGGCCTATGCCCGACAGGTTTTCACGGGCCGAGTGCACGGTGCTTTCCATCTGCTCGGCATGGACGAACAGACGCTGGCCGTCCTCGGTCAGCACGAAGCCCGCGCCGCGCGACTTCTCGAACAGCAGGGTGTCCAGCTCGGCTTCCAGCGCGCGGATGCGCCGCGACACCGTCGTGTGTTCGACCCCGAGCTTGCGCGCCGCGGCGCTGACCCGCTGGGTGCGGGCCACTTCCAGGAAATATCTCAGGCTGTCCCAATCAAGCACTTTCCGGCTCTCCCGGGCCGGCCGCGCAACGCGCCGCCGGCCAAATTTCACTTGTGCATGAATGCACAAGGAATGTGCATTTCTAGTGTTGCTTGTTGATTTTCACACATCTACACTGGGTCGGCGGGCTCAGAGCCTGACGACAGGCTCTCCGGGGCTCAAGCCCTGGGACCGCAGGCCGCGCAGACGGCGCCATAACGCATAAAACTCAGGAGACAAATCCATGAAATTGCACGCACGCGGGCTGGCCGTAGGCTTGTGTCTGGGCGCCGCATTGGTCGGCCAGGCTCAGGCGGCGGACAAGCCGCCAGTGAAGATCGGCATTCTGACGGACATGTCTGGCACCTACGCCGGCATGGGGGGACCAGGTTCGGTGGCGGCGGCGCAACTGGCGATCGACGACTGCCTGGCGGCCGAATGCAAGGGCATGAAGATCGAGCTGGTGTCCGCGGACAACCAGAACAAGGCCGACGTGGGCGCGGCCAAGGCGCGCGAATGGTTCGACCGCGACGGCGTTACCGCCATCGCCGACCTGACCAACTCCGCGGTGGCGCTGGCGGTGCAGGGCATCGCGCGCGAAAAGAACAAGGTGGTGATGTTCTCCGGCCCCGCGACCACGGCGCTGACCAACAAGGAATGCTCGCCCGTGGGCTTCCACTGGATGTTCGACACCTATTCGCAATCCGCCGGCGGCGCCAAGGCCACGGTGAGGGCGGGCGGCAAGTCCTGGTACTTCATCACCGTGGACTACGCCTTCGGGCACTCGCTGGAAGCCGACACGGCCAAGGCCGTGCAAGCGCTGGGCGGCACCGTGGCCGGCAGCGTGCGCCATCCCCTGAACGCACCGGACTTCGCCTCCTATCTGCTGCAGGCGCAGGCTTCCAAGGCCCAGGTCGTGGCGCTGGCCAATGGCGGCCAGGACACGGTCAACGCGGTCAAGCAGGCGCGTGAATTCGGCATCGTGGCAGGCGGCCAACGCCTGGTGTCGCTGCTGATCTTCCTGTCGGATCTGCGCGCGCTGGGCCTGGAAAGCGCCCAGGGCCTGTCGTACGTGGACGGCTTCTACTGGGATTACGACGACGCCACGCGCCAGTGGTCCACGCGCTTCGAGAAGGCCTTCCGCGGCCTGAAGCCCACCATGACCCAGGCCGGCGTGTACTCCAGCGTGCGGCACTACCTGCGTTCGGTCGCGGCTTCCGGCAGCACCGACGGCAAGGTGGTGGCCGACAAAATGCGCGCGCTGCCGATCGAGGATCCGATCATGCGCAACGCCTCCATCCGTCCCGATGGCCGCGTGATCCACGACATGTACCTGTATGAAGTGAAAAAGCCGGCCGAGTCCAAGGGCGGCTGGGACTATTCCAAGCTGGTGGCCACCATCCCGGCCGCCGAGGCCTTCCAGCCCCTGGCGGATTCGAGCTGCCCGCTGGTCAAGAAGTAAACCCTGGCGCGCCGACCGGCCATGGCCGCCGGCGCACCTGAAGATCCATGAACGCGGATTCCATCCGCATCGACTACGCAGTGTGAGGAGCATCAAATGAGTGAAGTCCCCCGCGTTCCGCTATTGATCGGCGGCAAGCTCGTGCAGTCCAAAACCACCGAATGGCGAGACGTGATCAATCCCGCTACCCAGGAGGTCGTCGCCAAGGTGCCCTTCGCCACGCGCGAAGAACTGGACCTGGCCATCTCCAACGCCAAGGAGGCTTTCAAGACCTGGCGCAACAGCGGGCAGGGCGCTCGCATGCGCGTCATGCTGAAGTTCCAGGAGTTGCTGCGCGCCAACTCCGGCAAGCTGGCCGAAATGATCACCCGTGAGCACGGCAAGACCCTGCCGGACGCCGAGGGCGAAGTCGGCCGCGGCCTGGAAGTCGTGGAGCACGCCTGCTCCATCGCCAACTTGCAACTGGGCGAGTACGCCGAAAATGCCGCGTCCGGCATCGACGTCTACACGCTGATCCAGCCGCTGGGCGTGTGCGCGGGCATCACCGCGTTCAATTTCCCGGTCATGCTGCCTTGCTTCATGTTCCCGATCGCCGTGGCCTGCGGCAACACCTTCATCCTCAAGCCCTCCGAGCAGGACCCGACCTCCTCGCTGTTCCTGGCGCAGCTGGCGTTGGAAGCCGGCCTGCCGGCAGGCGTGCTGAACGTGGTGCATGGCGGTCCGGAAACCGCCAACGGCCTGTGCGAACACCCCGACATCAAGGCGGTCTCGTTCATCGGCTCGACCCGCGTCGGCACCGAGATCTACAACCGCGCCTCGGCCGCCGGCAAGCGCTGCCAGTCCATGATGGGCGCCAAGAACCACTGCGTGATCCTGCCGGACGCCGATCCCGAGGTCGCCCTGAACCAGCTGGTGGGCGCCGCCTTTGGCGCGGCCGGCCAACGCTGCATGGCCTCGTCCGTGGCGGTGCTGGTGGGCGAAGCCCGCAACTGGCTGCCCGACTTCGTCGAGCGTTCCAAGAAGCTCAAGGTCAATTCCGGCATGGACCGCGAAGCGGACCTCGGCCCCCTGGTTTCGCCCAACGCCAAGAAGCGCGTCGAAAGCCTGATCCAGAAGGGCGTGGACGAAGGCGCCAAGCTGCTGCTGGACGGCCGCAGCCTGAAGGTCGCCGGCTTCGAGCAGGGCAACTTCGTGGGCCCGACGATTTTCGACGGCGTCACCGAAAACATGACCATCTACACCGAGGAAATCTTCGGACCGGTCCTGTGCGTGGTAGGCGTGGAAACGCTGGAGGACGCGGTGGCGTTCATCAACCGCAACCCCAACGGCAACGGCGTGGCGTTGTTCACCCAGGATGGCGGCGCGGCGCGCTACTTCCAGAACAACATCGACGTCGGCCAGGTCGGCATCAACGTGCCGATCCCGGTGCCGGTGGCCTGGTTCAGCTTCACCGGTTCGCGCGGCTCCAAGCTGGGCGACCTGGGCCCCAACGGCAAGCAGGCGGTGCAGTTCTGGACGCAGACCAAGACCGTCACTGCGCGCTGGTCGGCTCATGCCAAGAGCGTGAACACCACGATCTCGATGCGCTGAAGTGGGGACGCCTCGCATGTAAGCTTATATAAATAAGTTATATAACGAGGCGCCCTTATTACTTATAATTGGCCCGTCTATCAGGGGCCAATTCATGAACCTGCAGCAATTTCGTTTTGTGCGTGAAACCATCCGGCGCGACTTCAACCTGACCGAAGCCGCCCGGATGCTCTACACCTCGCAGCCCGGCGTCTCCAAGGCGATCATCGAGTTCGAGGACGAACTGGGCATCAAGATCTTCGAACGGCACGGCAAGCGCATCAAGGGGCTGACCAAGCCCGGCCTGGCGGTGTCGCAGGTCATCGACCGCATCATGCGCGAAGTGGACAACCTGAAGAAGGTCAGCGACGAATTCGCGCGCCGCGACGAGGGCGGCCTGGTCATCGCCTGCACCCACACCCAGGCGCGCTACCTGCTGCCGCGCGTCATTCCCGCGTTCCGCAAGCAATTCCCCAAGGTGCATCTGTCGCTGGCCGAGGGCAGCCCCGCGCAACTGGCCGAAATGGTGCTGCACGAGCAGGCCGACTTGGCCCTGGCAACGGAATCGTTGGCCTTGACGCCCGGCCTGGCGACCTTGCCGGTCTATGCTTGGGAACACACCGTGGTGGTGCGCCCGGATCATCCCTTGGCCGAGCTGACCTCCAGCGCCGCCAAGCGCCTGTCGCTGGCGCAATTGGCCGAGTTTCCCATCGTCACCTATGACCGCGCCTTCACCGGCCGCAGCACCATAGACGAAATCTTCGCCAACCAGGGTATCCATCCGGACATCGTGCTGGAGGCCATCGACGCCGACGTCATCAAGACCTATGTCGACGTGGGCCTGGGCATCGGCATCATCGCGGGCGTGGCCTACGATCCGCGCCGCGACGGCAATCTGGTGGGCCTGCCTGTGGGCCATCTGTTCGGCACGCATACGACCCGCGTGGGCGTGAAGGCCGGGGTGTTCCTGCGCGACTACGTCTACACCTTCCTGGAAATGCTGGCGCCTTCGTTGACCCGCGCGGTGGTGACCGAGGCAGTGCAGGGCGCGCCCAAGTAGCAGGCCGTTTCCCCTTGGGGCTGGAGGCGCGGCGCCGTTGGGCGGCGCGCCTTTTTTCTTGGTGCGTCGCGGTCCGCGCTATCCCCTTTCATATGCTCATAAAAATAATTAAATAAGAACTGATCTCATTTGAGTTGACTAAAAAATAGGAATCATTATCATTACATCCAGTCTCAACGACCCAGTGAGGTTCATCATGACGGCAGGATTAAGTGCAGTGGTAGTGGGCGCCGACCGCCTCGGCAACATTCCGGATCTGCTCAAAGGACACAATATTTCGATCACGCACCACATCAGCGGCCGTGATCCCTCGCATCAAAAGAAGACGTTGCAATTGCCCTCGGGTACTCAGCTGGTCATCCTGCTGACCGACTTCCTGGGCCACAACGTCATGAAAACCTTCCGCAACGCCGCGCAACGTGGCGGCATCCGCGTCGTGGCTTGTCGGCGTTCGGTGTGCAGCATGCAACAGGCCCTGCAGCAATGCGGCCTGTGCCCGCGCTCGGGCTCGGTGCACTGATAGCGCGGTCTGCCGCCGCCAAACAAAAAACTGGGGAGGCCGAAACGGCCTGCGGCCCCTGGGCCGCGAAGAGAGATGAAAAACGCCGCCGGACTGGAAAGTCCGGCGGCGTTTTGCTTGTAGCGAGGAGGGCCTGGCGGCTATCCTGGAAAGGTGTCAGTTGGCTGCGCGGGCGGACGCCATCAGGCTGTTGTCCAGGCGGCGCGCGCCGTTGTAGCGCTTGGACCAATAAGCCATGGTCATGTTTTCCACGCGGACCACGCCGCCAGCGCTGGGCGAGTGCACGAAGCGGTCGTCGCCCAGGTAGATGCCCACATGCGAGTAGCGGCGGCCCAGCGTGTTGAAGAAGACCAGGTCGCCGGCCTTGAGTTCGTTCTTGGCGACCGAGACGCCTTGTTGCGCCATTTCGGCGGCGTTGCGGGGCAGCTTCAGGCCCAGCGAACGTTCGGCCGTGTAGGTGACCAGGCCGCTGCAATCGAATCCGGTGTCGGGGGAGTTGCCGCCGAAGCGGTAGCGGATGCCCAGGTGATTGAGGGCTTCGCTGACCAGGGCGTTGTCGCTATTGACGCCTGAATGGGTCTTCTGGCGTTCACGCTTGAATTTCTGGCTTACCAGCACGCCGATGGGATCATCGGTGGTGGCTACCCATTCCGTTTCGTAGGGATCGATCTCGGACGTATGGGCGGTTGACTTTTGATTTGTAGCAGCACAACCTGCCAGACCCACCACGCATGCAACCAACGCCAGCAAACGCAGACCGCGAGTTGCCTGGCCGGAGGAAGGATTCAGTATCGCGTGGTTGGAGTGTCGATGCATGCGCCTGGGGGTGACTTGCAGATAACGGCAAAAAACACGGAATTCGCCGTGAATGTGGCCGAGATGTCAGCAAAATCAACATTTTTCTACAACTTCGGGGGGATTCTACCAAACTTTTAAGACCAGTTAGCGACAAAACCGGCGTTAATGCCCATGCAGCGTGGACATTTGGCAGAACATTTTGACTTGCGGCAAGCCTCGTGCAAGGTTCGCCTACCAGAATGACCAAAAGATTCGAGAAGAAATCAATCAGCCTTAAGGCGTAAGAAAGATAACAGGAGACATAAATGCAAAAAACCCGGGATTTCCATTACCGCTCGATCCATGATCGCGATGTGTTCTGGCGGGAAGAGGCCAGCCGCATCCACTGGGAGACGCCTTTCGAGTCCGTGCTGGACTTCTCCCGGCCGCCCTTCGCCAAATGGTTCACGGGCGGGCGCACCAATCTCTGCTACAACGCCGTCGACCGCTGGCTGCCGACCCAGGCCGATGCGCCGGCCTTGATCTGGGTGTCCACCGAGGTGGAGCGCGAGCGCGTCTACACCCGCCAGGAAATGTACGAAGAGGTCAACGCCGCGGCCGCCATGCTCAAGGAACTTGGGGTGGGGCGTGGCGACCGGGTGTTGCTTTACATGCCCATGGTGCCGGAAGCCGTGTTCACCATGCTGGCGTGCGCGCGGATCGGCGCGGTGCACTCGGTGGTGTTCGGCGGCTTCGCCTCGGTCAACCTGGCCCAGCGTATCGACGATGCGGCGCCCAAGGTGGTGGTCTGCACCGACGCCGGTTCGCGCGGCGGCAAGGTCGTACCCTACAAGCCCCTGCTGGACCGCGCCTTGGCGCTGGCCAAGACGCCGCCGGCCTCGGTGGTGGTGTTCGACCGCGGCCTGGCGCCGTTCGAGCCCGTGGCGGGACGCGACCTGGACTATGCCACCTTGCGCCAGCGCCATCTGGGCGCGCGGGTGCCGGTGGAGTGGCTGGAGTCCTCCGAGCCCAGCTATATCCTCTATACCTCGGGCACCACGGGCAAGCCCAAGGGCGTGCAGCGCGATACCGGCGGCTATGCCGTGGCGCTGGCCTCCTCCATGGAATACCTGTTTGACGGCCGCGCCGGTGAAACCTTCTTCTGCACCAGCGACATCGGCTGGGTGGTGGGCCACTCCTACATCATCTACGGCCCGCTGATCGGCGGACAGGCCACGGTGCTGTATGAAGGCACGCCGGTGCGCCCCGACGGCGCCATCTTGTGGAAGCTGGTGGAGCAGTTCGGCGTCAACACCCTGTTTTCGGCGCCAACCGCGGTGCGCGTGCTCAAGCGCCAGGATCCGGAGCTGCTCAAGCGCCACGACCTGTCCTCGCTGCGCGCGGTCTACCTGGCGGGCGAACCGCTGGACGAGCCCACGGCGCAATGGATCTCCGGCGGACTGGGCAAGCCCATCATCGACAACTATTGGCAGACGGAATCGGGCTGGCCCATCCTGTCGGCCCAGCCGGGCGTGGAAAAAGTGCCAACCCGTTTTGGTAGCCCGTCGTTCCCGGTATACGGCTTCGATGCGCGCATCGTCAGCGAGTCCACCGGCGAGGACCTCGGGCCCGACCAGAAGGGCGTGGTGGCCATCGTGCCGCCGCTGCCGCCGGGCGCCATGTCCACCATCTGGGGCGACGACGAGCGTTTCGTGCAGACCTACTTCACCTCCATTCCCGGCCGCCAGGTGTATTCCACCTTCGACTGGGGGCTGGTGGACGCCGATGGCTATTGGTTCATCCTGGGCCGCACCGACGATGTGATCAATGTGGCGGGCCATCGGCTGGGCACGCGCGAGATCGAGGAGTCCGTCAACAGCCACAACGCGATCGCCGAATGCGCGGTGGTGGGCGTGGCGGACTCGCTCAAGGGGCAGGTGGCGATGGCGTTCGCCGTGCTCAAGAATCCTGCTGGCGCCGAAACCGAGGAAGGGGCAAAGCGCCTGGAAGGCGATATCATGCGGCTGGTGGAAGATCAGCTGGGAGCCGTGGCGAGGCCGGCCAGGATCCGGTTCGTGGGCGCGCTGCCCAAGACCCGGTCCGGCAAGGTCCTGCGCCGCGCGATCGTCGCGGTATGCGAAGGACGCGATCCCGGCGACCTGACCACCATAGAAGATCCCACCGCCCTGGAACAAATAAAGGAGTCGCTGCAATGAATACCAAGCCCGTGCTGACCGCCGAAGACGTCAAGAAGATTTTGGCTGCGGCCGAAGCACACGCCCTGCAGAACAAGTGGGCGGTCGCCATCGCCGTCGTTGACGACGGCGGGCACCTGATGGGCATGCTGCGCCTGGACGGCGTTGCGCCGATTTCCTCCCACATTGCGCCGGCCAAGGCCAAGACGGCAGCCATGGGCTGCCGCGAATCGCGCATCTACGAAGAAATCATCAACAACGGGCGCTATTCGTTCCTGTCGGCGCCGCACCTCGAGGGCATGTTGGAAGGCGGCGTGCCGATCGTGGCCAACGGCCAAGTCGTGGGCGCAGTCGGCGTGTCGGGCGTGAAATCGACCGAAGACGCGCTGATCGCGCAAGCTGGCATCGCCGCACTGGGCCTATGAGCCAAGGCGAGCCGTCGGAAGCGCCGGCCGGCGCTTCCGCGCAGAACGCTGGAGCAGGGGGCGACGGCCCCCTGAATCCCGGCGTGGCCAAACGCGAGGTCTGGGCCTGGGCCATGTACGACTTCGCCAATTCCGGCTATACCACCGTGATCCTCACGGCGGTGTTCAGCACATATTTCGTCGGTGTGGTCGGCGGGCGCGCGCCCTGGGCCACGCTGGCCTGGACCGCGGCGCTGTCGCTGTCCTATCTGCTCATCATGCTGACCATGCCCACCCTGGGCGCCCGCGCGGATGCGCGGGCCAGCAAGCGTCGCTTGCTTTTCACGAGCACGGTGGGCTGCGTGGCCGCCACGCTGGTGCTGACCCAGGCCGGGCCTGGCGACGTCTGGCTGGCGCTGGCCGCCATCGTCATTTCCAACTACTGCTATTGCGTCGGCGAGTCCGTGGTCGCGGCCTTCCTGCCGGAACTCGCCCGGCCCTCCGCGCTGGGGCGCGTCTCGGGCTGGGGCTGGAGCTTCGGCTATTGCGGCGGCATGCTCACGCTGGGCCTGTCGCTGGTCGTGGTGACCTTGGCCGAGGCGCGCGGCGAAACCGCCGAGCATTTCGTGCCTTGGGTCATCGTCGTCACCTGCACGGTGTTCGCGCTGGCGGCGCTGCCGTCGTTCTTCCTGTTGCGCGAACGCGCCAAGCCGCAGGCCGGCAAGCAGGAATCCCTGCACATGCTCAAGCGCCTGGCCTATGCCTGGCGCGAAACCGGCCAGCACTTTCCGGAATTCCGCCGCCTGCTGATGTGCATCGCCTGCTATCAGGCGGGGATCTCGGTGGTGATCACGCTGGCCGCCGTCTATGCCTCGGAGGTCATGGGCTTCACCACGCCGCAGATCATGCTGCTGGTGTTCACCGTGAACATCGGCGCGGCCGCCGGCGCATTCTCCTTCGGCTACGTGCAGGACCGCATCGGCCACAAGCCGGCGCTGGCCATGACGCTATGCGGCTGGATCGTGATGGTGCTGGTGGCGTACGCCGCCGTGACCGCGCCTGTGTTCTGGGCGGCCGCCACGCTGGCAGGGCTGTGCATGGGCACCACGCAGAGCGCCGGCCGCGCCATGACCGGCGCGCTGGCTCCCGCCGGCCGGCTGGCCGAGTTCTACTCGCTGTGGACCTTCGCGGTGCAGTTGGCCGCCGTGATCGGTCCGCTCACCTACGGCCTGGTGACCTGGGCCACGCATGGCAACCACCGCCTCGCGATCCTGGTGACCGGCCTGTTCTTCGTGGGCGGCCTCATCCTTTTGTCGCGCGTGGACGTGAAGCGCGGGCTGGCGCGGCGCGCGGCTTGAGGCGCGCGGTGCGCGCAGGCCACGCCGGCTGCTATCCTTATGGACTGTCCGGTGACGTCGCTACGATTGGCGGCGGCACGCCTTGATTGCCCGGCGCCGGCCTTGCCTCGCGGGCTCCGGCCCGCATTTTGCGTAAGGTGCCCGTAAGAGCGTGGCGATACGGTTGCGGTTGGGTAATGAACAAGCGGCACAAACAAACAGAATTACCGATTGGAGACAAAGATCATGTCGAACGCTATTGAGTCCGTACTGGTGGAAACCCGGGTGTTCCCGCCGCCCGAGCGCGCCGCGCAAGGCGCCGCGATCCCCAGCATGGAGGCCTACAACGCGCTGTGCGCGCAGGTCGAGAACGATTTCGACGGATTCTGGGCCGGGCAGGCGCGCGACAACCTGCAATGGACCAAGCCGTTCACGCAGGTCCTGGACGAATCGGACGCGCCGTTCTACCGCTGGTTCGGCGACGGCGAACTGAACGTGTCGGCCAACTGTCTGGACGTGCACCTGACCAACGGCAACGCCGACAAGACCGCCATCATCTTTGAAACCGACGACGGCAAGGTCGACAAGGTCAGCTACCGCGAACTGCTGGCGCGCGTCTGCCGCTTCGCCAACGGCCTGGCGGCGCTGGGCTACAAGAAGGGCGACCGCGCCATCATCTACATGCCCATGTCGATCGAAGCCGTGGTGGCCATGCAGGCCTGCGCACGCCTGGGCGTGACGCACTCGGTGGTGTTCGGCGGCTTCTCGGCCAAGAGCCTGCAGGAGCGCATCATGGACGTGGGCGCGTCGCTGGTCATCACCGCCGACGAGCAGGTGCGCGGCGGCAAGACCATCCCGCTCAAGCCCGCCGTGGAAGAAGCCTTCACCATGGGCGGCTGCGAGGCCGTGACCAAGGTCATCGTGTACCGCCGCACCGGCGGTAAGGTGCAATGGAACGAAGGCCGCGACCTCTGGATGCACGACGTCGAGGCCGGCCAGCCCGACACCTGCGAGCCCGTGCCGGTCAACGCCGAGCACCCGCTCTTCATCCTCTACACCTCCGGTTCCACCGGCAAGCCCAAGGGCGTGCAGCATTCCTCGGCGGGCTACCTGCTGTGGGCGCTGCTGACGGTGAAGTGGACCTTCGACGCCCGCAAGGACGACGTGTACTGGTGCACGGCCGACGTGGGCTGGGTGACCGGCCACACCTACATCACCTATGGCCCGCTGGCGGCCGGCCTGACGCAGGTCGTGTTCGAAGGCGTGCCGACCTATCCCAACGCCGGCCGCTTCTGGGACATGATCGCGCGCCACAAGGTCACCACCTTCTACACGGCGCCCACCGCGATCCGCTCGCTGATCAAGGCGGCCGAGGCCGCGCCCGAAGCGCATCCGCAGAACTACGACCTGGACAGCCTGCGCATCATCGGCACGGTGGGCGAACCCATCAATCCCGAAGCCTGGATGTGGTACCACAAGAACATCGGCCGCGAGCGCTGCCCCATCGTGGACACCTGGTGGCAGACCGAGACCGGCGGCCACATGATCACGCCGCTGCCGGGCGCCACGCCGACCAAGCCGGGCTCTTGCACCTTGCCGTTGCCCGGCATCGCCGCCGCCATCGTCGACGAGACGGGTGGCGACGTGGAGCAGGGCAATGGCGGCTTCCTGGTCATCAAGCGCCCCTGGCCCGCCATGATCCGCAACATCTGGGGCGACCCGGAGCGCTTCAAGAAGAGCTACTTCCTGCCCGAATTGCGCGGCTACTACCTGGCCGGCGACGGCGCGCAGCGTGACGCGGACGGCTACTTCTGGATCATGGGCCGCATCGACGACGTGCTGAACGTGTCCGGCCACCGGCTGGGCACGATGGAGGTCGAGTCGGCCCTGGTGGCGCACGAGCTGGTGGCGGAAGCTGCCGTGGTGGGCCGTCCGGACGACACCACCGGCGAAGCCGTGGTGGCCTTCGTGGTGCTCAAGCGTTCGCGTCCCGAAGGCGATGAGGCGCTCGCCATCGCCAAGGTGCTGCGCGACTGGGTGGCCAAGGAAATCGGCCCCATCGCCAAGCCCAAGGACATCCGCTTTGGCGACAACCTGCCCAAGACGCGTTCCGGCAAGATCATGCGCCGCCTGTTGCGCGTGGTCGCCAAGGGCGAGGAAATCACGCAGGACGTGTCCACGCTGGAGAACCCGGCCATTCTGGAACAGCTGGCCAAATCCCTGTGATCGTTCCCGTCCGCATGATGGACGGGAATGGCCCGCCTATGACCGCCCTGGCGGGTAAGGCAGGCGCATAATGTCATACGCCCGTATCGGAACCGCCGGTACGGGCGTATTTGCTTTTCCGCGTCCAGCATTCATTCCCACGGAGCCGTGCCAGTGAGCCGCAGCAGTTTCGATCGTGCAGGGCTAGCCCTGATGTTCAGCACCATCCTGGTCTGGGCGGGCAGCTGGATCGCGATGAAACTGATCGTCCCGTATATCGGCCCGTTCGACTTCGTGGCGCTGCGCTATGTATCGGGCGGCGTGGTGCTGTTCGCGCTGGCCATCGTGATGCGCCGTCCGCTGGCGATGCCGCCCTGGAAGCTGACCTTGCTGATCGGCCTGACGCAAACGGCCGGGTTCCAGGGCTTTGTACAGACGGCGCTGGTATCGGGCGGCGTGGGCAAGGTTTCGCTCATGGCCTACACGATGCCGTTCTGGGTGATCCTGTTCGCGTGGTGGCTGCTGGGCGAACGCCCCACTGCGCGGCATGGGCTGGGCATCGCGCTGGCCGCCATCGGGCTGGTCTGCTTCGTGGAACCCTGGAACGGCCTGGGCGACATCCGTCCCGTGCTGTTGGGACTGGGCAGCGGCTTGTGCTGGGGCGTGGGCACGGTGTTGTCCAAGCGCATGTTCGAGCGGCACGCGCCGGATGTGATGACTTTCACGGCCTGGCAGATGCTGCTGGGCGGGCTGGTCATGACGCCTGTTGCCTTTCTGGTGCCGCAGATGCCTGCGATATGGGGCTGGCAGCTCTGGACCGGCATGGCCTACATCGTGCTGGTCGCGACGGCCGCGGGCTGGCTGCTGTGGCTGCTGGTAGTGCGCCTGGTGCCGGCTTCGATCGCAGGCCTGTCCAGCCTGGGCGTGCCCGTCGTGGCGATGCTGTTCGCCTGGGCGCTGTTGTCGGAACAGCCTACTGCGGCCGAGCTGGGCGGCATGGCGCTGATCCTGGCCGGCATCTGGGTGGTGAGCCGCGCGGCGCCGGCTGTGCGCGCCGACTAGTCTTTTTCAGAATTCCTTTTCCATACCAGGATTTTCCATGATCGATCTGCGTAGCGACACCGTCACCCGGCCATCCGCGGCCATGCTGCAAGCCATGGTATCCGCGCCCCTGGGCGATGACGTGATGGGCGATGACCCGACCGTGATCCGCTTGCAGGAAGCGGTTGCCGAACGCGCGGGCAAGGCGGCAGGCCTATTTTTCCCGTCCGGCACGCAAAGCAATCTGGGGGCGTTGATGGCCCACTGCGAGCGCGGCGACGAGTATCTGGTAGGCCAACTCGCGCACACTTACAAGTACGAGGGGGGCGGGGCGGCCGTGCTGGGCAGCATCCAGCCGCAGCCCGTCGAGCACGCGGCGGACGGCTCCTTGCCGCTGGAAAAGCTGGCCGCGGCGCTCAAGCCCGAGGGCGATGCGCACTTCGCCCGCACCCGCCTGCTGGCGCTGGAAAACACCTTCCACGGCAAGCTGATCCCCGCCGATTACGTGCAGGCTGCGACCGACTGGGCGCGCCAGCACGGACTGGCCACCCATCTGGACGGCGCCCGCGTGTTCAACGCGGCCGTGGCCAGCGGCAAACCGGTGGCGGACCTGTGCCAGCCCTTCGATTCGGTGTCCCTCTGCTTTTCGAAAG
Source organism: Achromobacter sp. SD115 (assembly GCF_017355315.1). Taxonomy (NCBI): domain Bacteria; kingdom Pseudomonadati; phylum Pseudomonadota; class Betaproteobacteria; order Burkholderiales; family Alcaligenaceae; genus Achromobacter; species Achromobacter sp. SD115. Next base: position 113,438 of record NZ_JADIJM010000016.1, read on the forward strand.
GCCTGGGCGCGCCGGTGGGTTCGGTACTGGTGGGCAGCGTCGAACTCATCGCCCGCGCCCGCCGCTGGCGCAAGATGCTGGGCGGCGGCTTGCGCCAGGCCGGCGTGCTGGCCGCGGCCTGCCTGTATGCGCTGGAGCACAACGTGGAGCGCCTGGCCGATGACCACGAGAACGCCCGCCTGCTGGCCGAGGGGCTGCGCGGAATTCCCGGCGTCAAGGTGTTGAGTCAGGACACCAACATGGTGTTCGCGGAATTCGAGCCCGCGCGCTGCGAGGAACTCACCGCCAAACTGGCCGGCGACGGCATCCAGATGCGGGCCGTCTACGGCGGCCCGACGCGCCTGGTCACGCACCTGGACGTGTCCGCCGCGGACGTGCGGCAGGTGATCCAGGCGGTGGCGCGGCACCTGGCATAGCCAGGGCTGGCGTTCAGGCGTCCGCGCGCAGCACGTCCGACAGTACTGAGAACAACTCGTCGATCTGCGCGCGCTCAATGATGAGCGGGGGCGACAACAGCATGGTGTCGCCCGCAGAGCGGATCAGGCAGCCGCGTTCCAGGCAGGCCTGGTGCACGGCATAGGCCCGCTGGCCGGGCTTGCCCTCCAGTGGCTCCAGCTCGATGGCGGCCAGCAGGCCGATGTTGCGGATGTCCACGACGTGCGGCAGTCCTTTCAGGCTGTGCGCGGCGTCCTCCCAATAGCGCCAGAGTTCGCGGCTGCGCTGGAACAGGCCCTCGCGGCGGCAGATGTCCAGGGTCGCCAGGCCGGCGGCGCAGGCCACGGGATGGCCGGAATAGGTGTAGCCATGGGTCAGTTCGATGGCGCTGTCCGGTCCTTGCATGAAGGCATCGTAGACATGCTGCTGCACCAGCGTCGCACCCATGGGGATGGCGCCGTTGGTCAGCCCCTTGGCGCTGGTGATGATGTCTGGCGTGACGCCGAAGTGCGATGAGGCGAAGGCGCCATCGATGCGGCCGAAGGCGCAGATCACTTCGTCGAAGATCAGCAGGATGCCGTGCGCGTCGCAGATCTGCCGCAGCTTCTGCAGGTAGCCTTTGGGCGGGACCAGCACCCCGGTCGAGCCCGCCACCGGCTCCACGATGACGGCGGCGATGGTGGACGCGTCATGCAGCGCGACGATGCGCTCCAGCGTATCGGCCAGGTGGGCGCCCCAGTCCGGCTGGCCGCGCGTGTAGGCCATCTGGCTGCGGTCATAGGTGTGCGGCAGGTGGTCCACGTAGGGCAGCAGATTGCCGAAGGGCTTGCGGTGGCCGGCGATGCCCGACACCGACAGGCCGCCGAAGCCCACGCCGTGGTACGAGCGCTCGCGTCCGATCAGGCGCACCCGCTGCCCCTGTCCGCGCGCCCGGTGATAGCCCAGCGCGATTTTCAGCGCGGTGTCCACCGCTTCGGAACCGGAGTTCGAGAAAAACACATTGGAGAACCCGGCGGGCGCCTCCTGGCGCAAGGCCTCGGCCAGCTCGAAGGCCAGGGGATGGCTCATCTGGAACGAGGGGGCGTAGTCCAGATCATGGGCGGTGCGGGCGATGGCGTCGACGATTTCTGGGCGGCGGTGGCCGGCGTTCACGCACCACAGGCCCGCAATACCGTCGAGCACGCGGCGTCCGTCCGGCCGGATGTAGTGCATGCCCTCGGCCGCGCTGAACAGCACCGGCGCGCGCTTGTAGCGCCGGTTCGCGGTGAAAGGCATCCAATAGGCTTCGGCGTTGATGGCGGGGGTGGGGTGAGGCGCTGAGGAGGGCATGGGGAGATCCGGCTTTTGGATATTCGGGTGCTCTATTTTGTATTAATAAAATAATAAATACAATACGAGCGAGCCGGATGCTTCCCGAAGACGCGGGCGCCGGGCATGCCGGCTGTTCGACGCGGAACGCTTCGGTATGCAGGCTGGTGGAGGGGGGCTCCCCTCCCTAGGACACTTGCAGCGACGTCTTCAAATGCCGACGCATCAGCTGGGACGCCCATTCCTGGTCGCCGGCTTCGAGGGCGTCGATGATCTGCAGGTGTTCGCTGCTGGAATTGATGAAGCGCGCGTCGCGATAGAACGCGGCATGCTCTTCCAGCCGGCGCAACTGGTTCTGCTGCTGCACCGCCTGCAGGATGTAGCGGTTGCCTGAGAAACGGGCCAGCATCTCGTGGAATGAGGCGTTGAGATTGAAGAACTCAGTGGCCGAGATGTCGGCGTCGCTGCGCACGGCTAGCGTTTCATGCGCGGCGCGCATGCGCGCCAGCGCTTCGCGGTCCAGACGGAACGTCGGTTCCAGCAGGCCCGCGCATTCGATGGTCATGCGGAACCGGTAGCTCTCGTTGAGCGCGTCGCGGTTCTCCAGCGACGGCGCGAACTGCCAGCCATGGCCCTTGCGCTTTTCGATCAGGCCGTCCGCCGACAACTGCAGCAGGGTCTTGGCCAGCAGGCTGCGCGGCGCCGGATAGCGCTGCTGCAGGTCGCGCTCGGTAAAGGTTTCAGGCAGCACGCGCGAGGCGCGGTCATCGATCAAGCGGCGGTACAGCTCGTCCTGCGTGGGGCCGGCGCCCGCGATGACGGGTGGCGCGGCGGCGGCGTGCGCCGCCACCGTGTAGCCGCTGTTGGGGCGGTGCGTGATGAGACCCTGCGCGGCCAGCAGCTTGAGCGCGCCGCGCACCGGCGTGCGCGACACCTCGTAGTTCGCCGCCAGCGTTTCCTCCGACAGATGGTCGCCGGGCGCGTAGCGCCGGGCCACGATGTCTTCCGCGATGTGGCGCGCCAGATCGACTTGCAGCGGAGTGGGGCGGACGGGAGCGGCGTTGGACATGGGGAAATGGACGCGAGTGGCGACGGAGTCGGAATGGTACCGGAGAGCTTCAGGCGCAGACTTCGTGATGATGGCTCCGGGGAAACCCTTGTATTGAACTTTTTATTATATTAGTACAAAATTTGCCGATCTTATGAATCTCGCGCCGGAGCCTTGAGCCGTGACTTTGCCTACCCCTTTCCCCCTGGTCGACGTGCAGGGCAGCCCCTATGAGCGGGGCCGCCAGCACGGCGCCGCCGTCCCTGAACGCGTGGCGCGCAGCGTGGCCCTCTACCGCGGGCAGCTGGAGCGGCGCGGCGTCGCCGCGGATCGCCTGAAGCAATTGGCCGCCGCCATGGTGCCGGTGGTGGGCGACTATGACGCGGCCTACCTGGAAGAGCTGCGCGGCATCGCCGATGGATCGGGCCAGGCCCTGGAGGACGTGGTGGTCATCAACTGCCGCACCGAAATGATGTTCGGTCATGCCGAGTTGGGCCGCGCGCGCAAAGGGCTGGACGATGGCTGCACCGGCCTGATCGTGCTGCCCGAGGCCGCCGCCGGCGGCAAGCTCATGCATGCCCACAACTGGGATTGGCGCGAGGAATGCGTGGACACCGGCATCGTGCTGCGCATGCGGCGCGAGGACGGTCCCGATCTCTTGATGTTCACCGAGGCGGGCAGTCTGGCGCGCCACGGCTTCAATAGCGCGGGCGTGTCCCTGTCCGGCAACTTCCTGTCCTGCGAGCACGATTACCAGCGTCCCGCCGAGGTGCCGCTGGTGCTGGTGCGGCGCAAGATGCTGGAAGCCACCAACATCTGCAACGCCATGAAGGTGCTGTGGGCGTCGCGGCGTTTCTGCTCCAACAACCTGATGCTGGCGCAGGCGCAGGGCGAGGCGGTGGACCTGGAGTGCTCGCCCGACGAGATCTTCTGGATCACGCCCGAGGACGGCCTGCTGGTCCACGCCAACCACTGGATCAGCCCGCCCGCGCGCGCCAAGCTGTTTGACAAGGGCCTGGCCGCCAATCCGGATTCGATCTACCGCCAGCGCCGCGTGCAGGACATGCTGGCGTGTGCGGCCGGCGGCATCGACTGGGACACGGTCAAGCGCATCCTGGCCGACGACTTCGCCGCCCCGGACGGCGTGCTGCGCTCGCCCAAGCCGGCCAGCTTCGACAGCATCTCGGCCACGGTGGCCACGACCTTGATGGAACCGGCCAGCGGCGTGATGTGGATCGCCCGCAAGCCCTACGAAGGACGCAACTTCGCTGAATACCGGCTCTTCTGAGCCGGCCCCGGACCCGTATGCGGCTAGCGCCGCCCATGGAGTGACCCCCTATGAATTCGCATGGTTCGCGCGTCAAGAACGCGCTGCTGTTGACCGCCGCGCTGGCTGGCGCCATGGCCGGCATGCCCGCCGCGGTGCGGGCGCAGGCCGCCGTTCCTGAAATCCGCTACGCCGAAGGTTCGGGCACGCCGACCACGCTGCCCGGCGGGCGTTCCCGCAACACCTCCACCGACAACGTGCTGGCCCATGTGGTGGAGTCCCTGGTGGCGCTGCGCGCCGACATGAGCGTGGCTCCCATGTTGGCTGACAGCTGGACGCTGTCCGACGACAAGCGCGACTACACCTTCAAGCTGCGCCAGGGCGTCACCTTCCACGACGGCACGCCCATGACCTCGGCCGACGTCAAGTGGACTTACGACTATCTCAACGGCGCCCAGTCCGAGTATTCCTGCAAGAACCTCTACGACGGCAGCAAGGGCGCCAAGGTCGTGGCGGTGGAAACGCCGGATCCTGCCACCGTGGTGTTCAGGCTGGAGCAGCCCTACGCGCTGTTCCTGGACCAGATGGCCAGCGTCCAGTGCCCGATGCCGGTGCTGAGCGCCAAGAGCGTCGACGCCGAGGGCAAGTGGGCCAAGCCCATAGGCACCGGTCCTTACGTCCTCGCCGAATGGAAGAAGGAGCAGTACCTGCTGCTGACGCCATACGCCGGCTACAAACCGCGCGAGGAAGCGCCCAGCGGCATGGCCGGGAAGAAAACCGCGCAGGCCAATCTGCGCTTCGTGGTGATTCCGGACGCCGCGGCGCAGAAGGCGGCGTTGATGGCGGGGCAGGTCGACGCCTACAACGCCGACGAGGACAATCTCCCGGTCAAGGATCCCCGCTGGAACATCGTTACCGAGCAGGGACTGGATACCGTGAACCTGCTGATGCAGACGCGCGCGCCCTTGCTGTCGGATGTGAACATGCGCCGCGCCATCGCGCTGGCGCTGGATTTTCCCGGCATCGCCCGGGCGCTGAACAACGGCCAGGCCGCCTACAACCCGTCCCTGGTGCCCGCCGCCAGCGCCTACTACTCCGAGGCTGACCGCGCCGGCTACGAGAAGAACCTGAAAGAGGTCAAGCGCCTGCTCGACGCCGCGGGCTATCGCGGCGAACCCTTGAAGCTGCAGGCCAACAAGCGCTATCCCTATCTGTATCGCGTCGCGGTGGTGACGCAGCAGTTGCTTGGCAAGGCCGGCATCAAGGCCGAACTGGACATGCTGGAGTGGGGCACGCAGGTGACCAACTTCCGCGAAGGCAAATTCCAGCTGATGGCATTCGCCTACTCGGCGCGCACGGAGCCCGCGCTGATGTTCCGCGACGTGATCGGCGACAAGTCCAAGACACCCATGGCCCAATGGGAAAGCCCCGAAGCCGCGGCCATCCTGGAAGGCATAGAGGCCGAGTCCGATCCCGCCGTGCGCAAGCAGGCGTTCGACAAGCTGCATGCCTTGATGCTGCGCGACACGCCGCTGCTGATGTACTACAACAAGCCGGGCTATGTCGTGGTCTCCAGCAAGCTGCAGGGCTTTACGGGCTGGCCGTTGCGCAAGCCGCGTTTCTTCAACGTGACCAAGAACTGAGGCGCCGTGCTGGGCTATCTACTCAAGCGCATCGCGGCGTCGGTGCCCACCGTGATCGTGGTCACGGTGCTGGTGTTCGCGCTGATACGCGCGATTCCCGGGGACCCGGCCTCGCTGATGCTGGGCGATATCGACAACCCGGCGCTGCTGGCGGAAATGCGCCACGCGCTGGGGCTGGACCGCCCCGTGGGCGAGCAGTTCCTGATCTGGGTGGGCAACGCGCTGCAGGGCGACCTGGGCATGTCCATCGCGCGGCGCGAACCGGTGATGCACCTGGTGCTGACGCATTTCGCGGTGACGGCCCAGGTGGTGCTGACGGCCACGCTGCTGGCCTGCCTGGTGGCGGTGCCAGCCGGCATGGTCGCGGCCTGGCGTCAGAACCGCCGCGCCGATACCGCCATCGTGTCGACCTCGATCCTGTTCGTGTCCATGCCCAGCTTCTGGGTCGGCATTCTGTTGATCTGGCTGTTCGGCGTGAAGCTGAACTGGCTGCCGGTGTATGGCTTCGAATCCATCGCCCAGGGCGGGTTGAGCGCGGCGCGTTATTTGGTGCTGCCGGTATGCGCCATCGTGCTGACGGAGATCGCCGCCATCACGCGCATGATGCGCGCCAGCACCATCGAGACCCTGCGGCTGGAATACGTGGCGCATGCGCGCGCCAAGGGTCTGCCGGAAAAACGCGTCATGCTGCGCCACGTGCTGCCCAATTCGTTCGGCCCCACCTTGACGGTGATCGGCCTGATGCTGGGCCATCTGCTCTCGGGCGCCGCGGTGATCGAGACCGTGTTCACGCTGCCGGGTATCGGCCGCCTGCTGGTCGAAAGCATCTATGCGCGGGACTACCCGGTGGTGCAGGGCTGCCTGCTGTTCATCGCGCTGTTGTACGTGGCGGTCAACCTGGTGGTGGATCTGCTGTATCCGCTGTTCGACCCGCGCGTGAAGCTTCAATAGGATCATCATGGGCTTTAGACATACCAATGCCGTCCTGGGCGGCGCGCTGGTCGGCGGCGTGGTGCTGCTGGCCCTGGTCGGGCTGGTGTACACGCCGCACGATCCGCTGGAAGGCGACCTGCTGGCGCGCTTTTCGCCGCCGTCGGCGGAGTACTGGCTGGGCACCGACGAGTTCGGCCGCGACGTGCTGTCGCGGCTGATGGCGGGGGCCGGCGTCAGCGTGGCGGTCAGCGTGTTCTCCGTGCTGCTGGCATTGCTGCTGGGCACGACCATAGGCGTCGCGGCGGGCTATGCGGGCGGCTGGGTCGACCGTGGCATCACGGTGCTGGTGGAATCTCTGATGGCGTTTCCAGGCCTGCTGCTGGCGCTCGGCATCATGACGGTGCTGGGTCCGTCCAAGTGGGGCGTGGTGCTGGCGTTGGGGTTGGCGTATTCGCCATCGGTGGCTCGCATCGCGCGCGGCGCCGGGCTGTCGCTGCGCCAGCGCGATTTCGTCATCGCTTCGCGCGCCACCGGGCATGGCGGCCTGTGGACCGTGTTCCGCCACGTGTTGCCCAATTGCTTTCCGCCTCTGCTGATCTTCGCGACCTCCATCTTCGGTTCAGCCCTGCTGGCGGAAAGCGCGCTGAGCTTTCTCGGCCTGGGTGTGCCGCCGCCGCTGGCCACTTGGGGCGGCATGCTGTCCGAGAGCCGCAACGCCATGGATCAGGCCATCTGGCTGGCAGTGTTCCCGGGCGCCATGATTTCCTTGAGCCTGTTGGGCATCAATCTGCTGGGCGACGCGGTGCGCGACCTGCTGGATCCGCGCATGCGGGGGGTGATGGCATGACCATGGCCCAACCCTTGCTGTCGGTACGCGATCTGGAGATCCGCTTTCCCGGCAAGCGCGACGCCGCGCCCGTGGTGAACCGCGTGTCGTTCGACCTGCACGCCGGCGAATCGTTGTCCATCGTCGGCGAATCCGGCAGCGGCAAGACGCTGATCGGCAAGACCTTGCTGGGCCTGTTGCCTGACTCGGCCCGCGTCACCGGCGGACAAGCCCTGTTTGAAGGCCAGGACCTGCTGCGGCAGGCGCCGCGCGACTGGCTGGCGAAGCGCGGCACCGGCATCGGCATGGTGTTCCAGGAACCGATGGTGTCGCTCAACCCGGCTTTCCGCGTGGGCGAGCAACTGATCGAGGCGCTGGTGCTGCGCCGGGGCATGACGCGCCGCGCGGCCTGGGGCGAGGCCGTGCGGATGCTGGAGCGGGTGCGGGTGCGCGAGGCGCAGGATTGCATGAAGCGCTACCCGCATGAATTCTCCGGCGGGATGCGGCAGCGCATCCTGCTGGCCGGCGTGATGCTGCTCAAGCCGCGTCTCTTGATCGCGGACGAACCCACCACGGCGCTGGACTGCGTGGTGCAGAAGGAAGTGCTGGACCTGATGTGCGAATTGACGCGCGAAGAGGGCACGGCGCTGATCTTCATCAGCCACAATCTGGCGCTGGTGGCCGCCTACACGCAGCGCGTGCTGGTCATGTGCCGCGGCCGGGCGGTCGAGACCGGGCCGGTGGCCGAGGTGCTGTCGCGGCCGGCGGACCCCTACACGCTCAGCCTGCTGGACGCGCTGCCCAAGCGCGGGCCTGCCCGCGCCGCCGTGCAGGGGGCGCCCATTCTGCAGGTGGATGGATTGGCGATCGACTATTCGGTGCGCGAGGGCTGGTTCCGCAAGCGGGCGGTGCGCGCCGTGCACCGCGCGACGTTCGCGGTGTCCCCTGGGGAAACCTTGGCCATCGTCGGTGAATCGGGCAGCGGCAAGACCACGGTCATGATGTCCATCCTGGGGCTGGTGCCGCAAGCCCAGGGGCGCATCGAACTGGATGGCCAGGCTTTGCCCGCCGGCGGTTCGGGCCAAGCTTGGCAGGCGGCGCGCCGGCGCGTGCAGATGGTGTTCCAGGATCCGTATTCGTCGCTGGATCCGCGCATGACGATCGGCGACCTGGTGGGCGAGGGCCTGCGGCTCGAGGCCGGCTTGACGGCCGAGGCCCGGCGCGAGCGCGTGGCGCAGGCGCTGCGGGACGTCGGTCTGGGCGACGGCTACGCGGCGCGCTATGCGCACGAACTGTCCGGCGGGCAGCGCCAGCGAGTGGCCATCGCCCGGGCGCTGGTGCTGCGGCCCGAGGTCATCATCGCGGATGAACCCGTGTCGGCGCTCGACGTCACCGTGCAGAAGCAGGTGCTGGAGACGCTGATGTCGCTGCAGCGCTCCCACGGCTTCGCCTGCCTGCTGATTTCGCACGATCTGGGCGTGGTGGAGCAGATCGCCGACCGCGTGGTGGTGATGCTGCGCGGCCATATCGTCGAAGAGGGCGCGCGCGACGAAGTGTTCGACCGGCCCACGCATCCCTACACGCGCCGCTTGCTGCAAGCGGTGCCGGAACTGCGCGGCAGCCGGGCCGAAGGCTTTCGCGTGGAGGTGCGCGACTTGCCCGCGGGGCAAGGACGCGACGAGGCCGACTACTTCGATCCATCGGCCGCGCAGGGCGTGCCATCGATGGCGGCGGTGTTGGAATCCGGCGCCACCCATCGGGTGGCCTTGGCCGCGGCGGCAGCCGGGGCCTGAAGTACAGGCTTCAGCCGTGGCGGTCGCGGCTGTCGGCGGGCGCCGCGTCGCGCTGGTTCATGCCGTAGTCGCGTAGCACTTGCGCCACGCGCAGGCGATAGTTGGCGAAGACGCCGCCGCGTCCGGCTTCCTGGGCCCGGCGGTGCGACTCCAGCGTGCGCCAGCGCTTGACCGATTCTTCGTCTCGCCAGAAGGATAGCGACAGGAGCTTGCCCGGCTCGGTCAGACTCTGGAAGCGTTCTACCGAGATGAAGCCATCCATGGCCTTCAGTTCATCGATCAGGCCGGCGGCAATATGCAGATAGGGGGTGGGGTCGCCATGGGCGGGTTCGACTTCGAATATCACTGCGATCATGGTGCGGGTTCCTCGGAAAAATCAAATTGGGGCACGCGTGCATTCGGCAGCGGCCGGTAGCGGAAACGGGCCGCGAGCGCGGCAGCGTCGATGCCTGCGCGCAGCAGGTGGCTGAGCGCACCCGCCGCATGCTGGCGGGCAGGCAGACGGCCGGGGCAGGCATGCCCGTGCGCGCCAAAAGTCCAGTGCGCCTCGGGCTGTACCGTGGCCGCCGCGGCCAGCACCAGCAGCACGGTCTGGCCCGCTGCGATGCGTTGGCCGCCAATGTCGATGTCGGCGGCGAGAAACCGCCGCGTGTTGTGCAGCGGCGGGTCGCTGCGTTCGACTTCATCCATCAAGGCCAGCGCTGCGTCTTCCGTGGGATCCGCGGGCAGGCCGTGCCGCCCGGCCAGGATGATCGCGTTGCCCAGCAGTCCTGCGCCCGCCTCGCAGGACTGGAACAGCAGGCCGGCCAGATTGGCGGCCAGCAGCGCGGGCGCGATGCCCGCGCGCGCACCGTCTTCGCGCAACCGGCGCAAGGCTGGGGCGGCATCGGGGGCCTGCAGATGCGATTCGAGGCGTGTTTGCAGGCGCTGCGCGGCGGCGTGTCCCGCCTCGATGCGATCCGCCGTGGCGGTGGCGGGCAGCGCCGACAGAAATGCCGCGATGTCTGCGGCGCAATCGGTGTACAGGTCCGGCGGCAAGCCCAGGAAAGCGGCTTGCGCATGCACCGGCGCGGCGCTCAGGTAGCGGTCGATGGCCGCTGCGTTCAACGACCCCGGATCCGGCCAGGCGGGCGCACAGGGTCTCGTCCCTTGCTCATGGATGTAGGCGCTCAGCAAGGTCTTCACTTGGGAGTGCGTCGCGCTGTCGTTCATGCGCACGAAGCGGCCGAACAGGTCGGCCGCCGGACCGGGCCAAAGTCCTTTGGGTACGGGCTCATTCACGGGGCGCACGCGCGCGGCAGGATGCTGCATGATGGCCGCTATCGCGTCCGGATGGCTGGCTACCCACAGGTCCAGCGTCGCCTCGCGATACAGCGGCCGCTCGCGCGCCAGCGCGGCATAGTAGGGGTAGGGGTCAGGGTGAGTGACTGCCTGCAGGGGGTGGGCGGGATGCATGGGCGACGGCCGGTGGTGAATCCGGCTGTCAGTATCGTCCAGTCTGGACGGCCACGATTCGATGGGCGGCGAACTATGCCTGCGGCGCCTCGGTGCCTTCGGAGGCAGCGAGCAGCGCGGCATAGCCCAGCCGCGAGTCGGGCCATTGCAGCGTGAAGCCGCTGGCGCGCAGCCGGGCGTTGCTGAGCTTCTTGCTGCCGACGTTGGCGGGCGCGGGCGCCTCGCGCGGCGCGGGGGCGCCGATCAGCTGGGCCAGGTCGGCATACAGCGCATGCAGGGGCAGGGGCGTGTCGTCGCAGCCTATGTAGACCGGCGCCGCTTCAGGCAGGAGGGTCAGGTGAACCACGGCCGCGGCGGCGTCATCGATGTGGATGCGATTGGCCCAGTGTTCGGGAGAACTCGGCGCGCCCGCCGCGCCCTGGCGCAGGCGTTCGATCAATTGCAGGCGTCCGGGGCCGTAGAGGCCCGCCAGCCGCAAGGCGGTGGCAGGCAGGCCGCAAGCCGCCAGCGCGGTTTCGGCTTCGAGCAGCACCCGCCCGTTGACGCCCAGCGGCGCGGGCGGCGTGTCTTCGTCGACCCAGCCGCCTTCATGTTCGCCATAGACCGCGCTGGACGAGATGAACACGATGCGCTTGAGCTGCGTCGTGTCCAGCGCGTCCAGCACGTGCTTCAGGCCGTCGATGAACACTGCGCGGTACGCGGCGGCCTCGCGCGCTCCGGGCGCGGGCAGGTGGATGAGCCGTGTCACGCCGCGGGGCAGGGCGGGCAGTCCGTCCGGGCGGGAGATGTCGCCTTGCAGCCAGCGTATGCCGTTAGCGCCTTCGGCAGGCGGGTTGCGGCGCAGGGCGTAGACGTAGTCGCCGCGCGCGAGAAAGCGCCGGGCCACGCGCTGGCCCAGGTCGCCGCAGCCGATGAGGAGTACGCGTTCGGTCATGGAATAGTCCTGCTCGTCGAAAAAAAAGGCGCCCTGTGGGGCGCCTTCGGTGGCCGGGCGCTGGCGTCCGGCTGCTTTACATGCCGCTGTAGACGGGGCCTTCGCCGCCTTGCGGCGCGACCCAGACGATGTTCTGGGTCGGGTCCTTGATGTCGCAGGTCTTGCAGTGCACGCAGTTCTGCGCGTTGATCTGCAAGCGGTCTTCGCCGTGGTCGTCCTTGACGAACTCGTACACGCCCGCCGGGCAGTAGCGCGATTCCGGGCCGCCATACTTGGCCAGGTTGACCTGCACCGGTATCGACGGATCCTTCAGCGTCAGGTGGATGGGCTCGTTTTCGTCATGGTTGGTGTTCGAGATGAACACCGAGCTGAGCTTGTCGAAAGTGAGCTTGCCGTCGGGCTTGGGGTAGTCGATGCGCGCGCATTGCGATGCGGGTTGCAGACAGGCATGGTCAGGCTTGTTGTGGCGCAGGCTCCAGGGCATCTTGCCCTTGAGCAGCAGTTGCTCGACGCCGGTCATCAAGGTGGCGACGGTGCGGCCCTTCTTGAACCATTGCTTGAAATTGCGCGCCTTGTTCAGCTCCGCATGCAGCCAGGAAGCCTCGAAAGCGGCCGGATAGGCGGCCAGCTCGTCCTGGCGGCGGTCGGCGACCAGCGCGTCGAACGCGGCTTCGGCGGCCAGCTTGCCGGACTTGATGGCGGCGTGGCTACCCTTGATGCGCGAGGCGTTGAGGAAGCCGGCCTCGCAGCCGACCAGCACGCCGCCCGGGAAGGTCAGCTTGGGCAGCGCCAGCAGGCCGCCGGCGGTGATGGCGCGCGCGCCGTAGGCGATGCGCTTGCCGCCTTCGAAGGTGCCGCGGATGGCGGGGTGCGTCTTGTAGCGCTGGAATTCGTCGAACGGCGACAGCCAGGGGTTGGCGTAGTCCAGGCCCACGATCATGCCCACTGCCACCAGGTTGTTGTCCAGGTGATAGAGGAACGAGCCGCCGTAGGTGTCGGAGTCCAGCGGCCAGCCGGCGGTGTGGATGACCAGGCCCGGCTTGGATTGGGCCGGATCGACTTCCCACATTTCCTTGATGCCGATGCCGTAGGACTGCGGATTGCGGCCGTCGTCCAGCTTGTAGCGTTCGATCAGCTGGCGGCCCAGCTGGCCGCGCGCGCCTTCGGCGAACACGGTGTAGCGGGCATGCAGTTCCATGCCGGGCTGGTAGTGGTCGGTGTGCGAGCCGTCGCGGGCCACGCCCATGTCGCCGGTGGCCACGCCGCGGACGGCGCCGTTCTCGTCGTACAGCAGTTCCACGGCCGCAAAGCCGGGAAAGATGTCCACGCCCAGCGCCTCGGCCTGTTCGCCCATCCACTTGACGACGTCGCCCAGGCGGACGATGTAGTTGCCTTCGTTGTGGAAACAGGGCGGCAGCAGCCAGTTGGGCGTGGTGCGCGCGCCGGTTTCGGACAGGAACATGAACTTGTCATGCGTGACCGGCACGTTCAGCGGCGCGCCTTTTTCCTTCCAGTCGGGGATGAGCTCGGTCAGCGCCAGCGGGTCCATGACGGCGCCGGACAGGATGTGCGCACCCAGTTCCGCGCCCTTCTCAAGTACGCAGACGCCGATTTCCTGATTCTTTTCAGCGGCCAGCTGCTTAAGACGGATTGCAGTGGCCAGGCCGGCGGGTCCACCGCCAACCACGACCACGTCATATTCCATCGACTCGCGTTCAGACATTGCAAAGCTCCCCGTATGTATTCCATATTTGGCTGGAAGTATTATCGGCGATTGTATTGCAGGCGGAGGCCAGGTATGCCTTCGTATTTCTTTTAGCCATCAGGAGCAATTGGTGAACGCGGACAAAACCCCAGCGCGAATACTGGCCGTGGGAGATATCCATCAAGTCGAACTGCCCTTGCGGTGGGGCGATTCGGACGCTCTTAACCATCTGAACAACGCCATGTACTTCCGTCTCATGGAAGAAGCCCGGATACAGATACTCTATGGCGCGGGCTTTGCGCTGCCTTCCGATCAGGGGCTCATCCTGGCGCATGCGTCCTGCGATTTCCTGCGGCCCCTGACCTATCCCGCCAACGTGCTCGTGACCCACAAACTCACGCGCATCGGCCGTTCCAGCGCGGAATTCGAATTGTTGCTGGAGAAGGTAGGCGACGAAGGCGGTCCGTATGCCCGCGCGCGCAACGTGCTAGTCTGGATGGACTATACGGTCAATGCGTCCGCCCCGTGGCCGCAAGAGGTGCTGTCCAAACTGGGCGCCATGTTCAAGCCCGCGGCTTGATGCGGCGTCTTCGGACGGCCCCGCCAAAATAGCGCGTGCTTTGGCCGGGCATGCCGGTAAAATCTAGCGCAAAATCAAAAAAGCAATATGGGCGCGCCACCCTCGGCGCCAGCCGCCACAGGGCACCGGACGGTGCTGCTGGGACCGGCGCCGGCAGCCGCGCCCTCTTCGGTTAGACCTTAACTAGGAGTTGGAGCGATGGACAAGGTTTTTGCAAGCGCCCAGGAGGCGCTGGCAGGCATCGTCAAGGACGGTCAGATGATCGCCGTGGGCGGTTTCGGCCTTTGCGGCATTCCCGAGGCCCTGATCGCCGCGCTGCGCGATTCGGGCGTCAAGGACCTCACTTGCATCAGCAACAACGCGGGCGTCGACGGCTTCGGCCTGGGCCAGCTGCTCAATACGCGTCAAGTCCGCAAGATGATCGCGTCGTATGTGGGCGAGAACAAGGAATTCGAACGCCAGTTCCTGTCCGGCGAACTCGAGCTCGAGTTCACGCCGCAGGGCACGCTGGCCGAGAAGCTGCGCGCCGGCGGCGCCGGCATTCCGGCCTTCTTCACCCGTACCGGCGTGGGCACCATCGTGGCCGACGGCAAGGAAATCCGCGAATTCGACGGCCAGCAATACGTGATGGAGCGTTCGCTGGTGCCCGACGTGTCGCTGGTCAAGGCGCACATCGCCGATCGCAGCGGCAACTTGGTGTTCCGCAAGACCGCTCGCAACTTCAATCCGAACGTCGCCATGGCGGGCAAGTTCACGGTGGTCGAAGTCGAGGAAATCGTTGATACCGGCAGCCTGGATCCCGATCAGATCCATCTGCCCGGCATCTATGTGCAACGGATCGTGCTGAACGCCACGCCCGAAAAGCGCATCGAACAACGCACCACTCGCCCGGCCTAAGGAGAACAGACATGGCATGGTCCCGCGATGAAATGGCGGCGCGCGCCGCGCGCGAGCTGCAAGACGGCTTTTATGTAAACCTGGGCATCGGCTTGCCGACCCTGGTGGCCAACCACGTGCCCAAGGGCATGGAAGTGTGGCTGCAATCCGAAAACGGCCTGCTGGGCATCGGCCCGTTCCCCACTGACGATGAAGTCGACGCCGACCTCATCAACGCGGGCAAGCAGACGGTCACGACCTTGCCCGGCTCCTCGATCTTCTCGTCGGCTGATTCGTTCGCGATGATCCGCGGCGGCAAGATCAACCTGGCCATCCTCGGCGCCATGCAGGTGTCCGAAAAGGGCGACCTGGCCAACTGGATGATTCCGGGCAAGATGGTCAAGGGTATGGGCGGCGCCATGGACCTGGTGGCGGGCGTGGGCCGCGTCGTGGTCCTGATGGAGCACGTAGCCAAGAAGAAGGACGGCACCGAAGACGTCAAGCTGCTGGCGGAATGCAATCTGCCGCTGACGGGTGTGGGCGTGGTCGACCTGATCATCACCGACCTGGGCGTAATGGAAGTCACCGAAAACGGCCTCAAGCTGCTGGAAACGGCGCCGGGCGTGACGGTGGACGAGATCAAGTCCAAGACGCAAGCCAAGCTGGACGTGTCGGCGGTCAAGTAATCCGCCAAGCGCCGCATCAATGAAAACGCCCCGCAAGGGGCGTTTTTCTTTATGCCGTTTCGTCCAGCCGCATCCCCACATGGGGAATGCCGTCCTCGATGTATTCCTCGGTGACTTGCACAAAGCCGTGCCCGCCGTAGTAATTGCGCAAGCGGGCCTGGGCGCCCAGGTACATGGCGCGGCCGGGCCAGCGCTGGCGCACTTCCTGCATCGCGTGGCGGATCAGTTCGTGGCCCAGGCCCTGGCCGCGCGTCCAGGGCGCGGTGATGACGCGTCCGATCTCGATTTGGCCGTCCTTCAGCGCAGGGTCCAGGATGCGGCAATAGGCCGCGAGCTTGCCGTCCTGCCAGGCCATCAGGTGGGAGGTCTGGCCGACCAAGTCCTTGCCGTCCATGTCCTGGAAGATGCAATTCTGTTCAATAACAAAGACTTCGGTGCGCAGGCGCAGGATCGCGTAGATCTCGCTCACGGTCAGGTCCTGGTGGGCTTTGCAGATCCAATCGGGCATTGCGTCTATCCGGTGTGGCGTGGGGAAAGGGGAGCGCGCTTAGCGTAACTCAAACTGGCCCCGTTTCTTTTGATGCACTGTTACATATATTCACGGGTATACCCTTAGTATGAAAATCTATTTTCTTATCTAAAATTTGCTTGTAAACAGATTTACATAAACCCCAGCTACACCTCCTTCCCCATCGATGAACAAGGCCGCACTCACGATTGCTGACCGGATCGCCCGGGCTCAGCCCGCGCTGAGCCGTACTCAGCACAAGATGGCCGAGTATGTGCTGGCGCACCAGTTCCGCGCCGCCACCATGACCATCGACGAGTTCGCGGCGGCGGTGGGGGTGTCGGTGGCCACGGCCAACCGCTTCGCGCGCGCCCTGGACCTGCCGGGTTATCCGCAGTTCCGCGCCGAACTGGCGCGCGGCTTCGAGGCCGCGCTGGAACCCGTGGAAAAGCTGCGCACGGAACTGGCGCATTCCGCCAGCGCCGTGCAGATCTTCGCCGCCACGCTGGAAGAAGACATCCGCAACGCCCAGCGCAATCTGCAGTCGCTGGACGCCGCCGCCTGCGAGCAGGCAGTAGAGGCCATCCTGGCCGCCGACCGCGTGTTCATCATCGGTTTCGGCGCCAGCGGCTTCCTGGCCGGCCTCTTGCAGCGCGGCCTGTGCATGCACCTGCATTCCGTCGAATCGCTGGCCGGTCCCGGCGGCGTGTCGCACGCGGCGCGCCAGATGGCGCGCATGACGGCCAAGGACCTGGTGATCGCCATCGGCTTTCCCCGTTATCTGGCTGACACGGTGACCCTGGCCGGCGCGGCCAAGCAGGCCGGCGTGCCGGTGCTGGTGCTGACCGACAAGCCCACGTCGCCGCTGGCGCCCACGGCGTCCGTGGTGCTGTACGCGTATTCCGCGCGCCAGCTGATTCCCAATTCCGAAACCGCCGCGCTGGGGCTGATCGAAGCCCTGTCCTCGGCGGTGGCCTATCGGGCCAAGAATTCCGTCGCGGCCGCTGCTGGGGTGACCCAGTCCGTGATGCCGTGGCTCATCCATGGAGTAGGTAAACGATGATTCAACCCGTGATCGCGATTCACGGTGGCGCCGGCGCGATGTCCCGCGCGGCCATGTCGCCCGAGAAAGAACAAGAGTACCTGAGCGCGCTGGAGTCCATCCTGACCGCCGGCCAGGCCGTGCTGGCCCGGGGCGGCAGCGCCCTGGACGCCGTGACCGAAGCCGTGCGCCTGCTGGAAGACTGTCCGCTGTTCAACGCCGGCCATGGCGCCGTGTTCACCAGCGCCGCCACCCACGAGCTGGACGCCGCCATTATGGACGGCGCCACCCTGCGCTCGGGCGCGATCGCCGGCGTGCACCGCGTGCGCAACCCGATCTTCGCCGCGCGCAAGGTCATGGAAAACAGCAAGCACGTGTTCTTCGTGGGCGAGGGCGCCGAAGCCTACGCCCAGCAAGAGGGCGTGGAACTGGTCGATCCTTCCTACTTCTCCACCGAAGCCCGCCGCGAGCAGCTGCTGCGCGTGCAGCGCGAAACGCCGGAAGCGGCGGTGCTGGACCACGACGGCCAGGCTCTGGTCGCGCGCGGCCAGCCGGCGCCGGCCGATCCGCTGGATGCGGACAAGAAGTTTGGCACGGTGGGCGCGGTGGCGGTGGATGCGCAGGGCAACCTGGCGGCGGCCACCTCGACCGGCGGCATCACCAACAAGCAGGTCGGCCGCGTGGGCGATGCGCCGCTGATCGGCGCCGGCACCTATGCCAGCAACAAGACCTGCGCGGTGTCCACCACGGGCACCGGCGAAATGTTCATCCGCATGGTTGCCGCCTATGACGTGGCGGCCCAGATGGAATATTGCGGCGCGTCGCTGGAAGCGGCCGCCGACCGTGTCGTGCATGAAAAGCTGCCCACCATCGACGGCAAGGGCGGCCTGGTGGCCGTCGACGCCCAGGGCAATGTGGCCTTGCCGTTCAACACGGAAGGCATGTATCGGGGTTACGCCCGCGTTGGCGAGAAGCCGGTCACCGCTATCTACCGATAAGCGGCGGCGGGTTCGTTTTTTCAGTATTTGGGGAATCAAAAGAGATGGTTGATCGCGCAAACAGCCTGGCGCTGCCGGAAAACCGCGTGGTCCAGGTCGACGACCTGACGGTGCGCTTCGTGGGATCGGAGCGCACGGTCGAAGCCGTGCGCAATCTGTCGTTCCATGTGGACCGGGGCGAGACCCTGGCCATCGTGGGCGAATCGGGTTCGGGCAAATCGGTGACGTCCCTGGCGCTCATGCGTCTGGTGGAACATGGCGGCGGGCGCATCGCCCAGGGCAACATGGCCCTGCGGCGGCGCAACGGTTCCGTGATCGACCTGGCCGGATCGAGCCAACGCGTCATGCGCAATGTGCGCGGCGCGGACATGGCCATGATCTTCCAGGAGCCGATGACCTCCTTGAATCCGGTCTTCACCGCCGGCGACCAGATCGCGGAATCGATCCGCCAGCATCAGGGCAAGGACGCCGCGGCCGCTCGCGCCGAGGCGCTGCGCATGCTGGAGCAGGTGCGCATTCCGGAAGCCAAGTCGGTGCTGGACCGCTACCCGCACCAGTTGTCGGGCGGCATGCGCCAGCGCGTGATGATCGCCATGGCGCTGGCCTGCAAGCCGGCGCTGCTGATCGCCGACGAACCCACCACCGCGCTGGACGTCACCATTCAGGCGCAGATCCTGCAACTGATCCGCCAGCTGCAGGAAGAAATGCACATGGGCGTGGTGTTCATCACCCACGACATGGGCGTGGTCGCGGAAGTGGCCGACCGCGTGCTGGTCATGTACCGCGGCGACAAGGTCGAGGAAGGCCCGTCCGAGCAGGTGTTCGCCTCGCCGCAGCACCGCTACACCAAGGCGCTGCTGTCGGCCGTGCCGAAGCTGGGCGCCATGCAGGGCACCGACCTGCCGGCACGCTTTCCGCTGCTGCAGGCCGAAGGCCAGGCCCAGCCCGAAGCCGCTCCCGTCAGCGCGCAGCCCGCGCCGGACGCCAAGCGCGAACCCATCCTGAGCGTACGCAAGCTGGTCACCCGCTTCGACCTGCGCGGCGGCATCATGAGCCGCGTGCAGCGCCGCGTGCACGCCGTGGAGCAGGTCAGCTTCGACCTGTATCCCGGCGAGACACTGTCGCTGGTGGGCGAATCCGGTTGCGGCAAGTCCACCACCGGCCGTTCGCTGCTGCGTCTGGTCGACAGCCAGGGCGGAGAGATCCGCTTCGGCGGCCGCGACATCGTGCGCCTGAAGAACACCGAGCTGCAATCCCTGCGCCGCGACATCCAGTTCGTGTTCCAGGACCCGTTCGCCTCGCTGGACCCGCGCGTGACGGTTGGCTTCTCCATCATGGAACCGCTGCTGGTGCACGGCGTGGCCCGTGGCCGCGACGCCGAACGCCGCGTGGCCGAACTGCTGGAGCGCGTAGGCCTGCCGGCGGAAATGGCGCAGCGCTATCCGCACGAATTCTCCGGCGGCCAGCGCCAGCGCATCTGCATCGCGCGCGCCCTGGCCCTGAACCCCAAGGTCGTGATCGCGGACGAATCGGTGTCGGCGCTGGACGTGTCGATCCAGGCGCAGATCGTGAACCTGCTGATCGACCTGCAGCGCGACATGGGCATTTCCTTCCTGTTCATTTCGCATGACATGGCCGTGGTCGAGCGCGTCAGCCACCGCGTGGCCGTCATGTACCTGGGCCAGATCGTGGAGATCGGCCCGCGCCGCGCCATTTTCGAGAATCCGCAGCACCCTTACACCAAGAAGCTGATGTCCGCCGTGCCGATCGCCGATCCGGCACGGCGCCACATGAAGCGCACGCTGTTGTCCGACGAAATCCCCAGCCCCATCCGCAAGCTCAATGACGAGCCGGTGGTGCAGCCGCTGGTGCAGGTCGGAACGGATCACTTCGTCGCCCGGCATCCGGTCGGCGGAGCGTATTGAGTCAGTTGACGTACTTGTTTTTCTTCCACCAAACCCCCTAATTCCTTACGGAACCAGGAGTTGCAATGATGAAAGTTCTGCGCCCCACCAAACTGATGGCCGCCGCCGCGCTGGCCTTCGGCGTGATCGCGTCGCCGCTGGCGCATGCCGCCAAGGACGTGACGTTCGCCGTCTCCATCGCGCTGGAAACGCTCGATCCGTACAACACCAACAGCACGCTGAACCAGGCGGCCGGCAAGGCCTACTACGAAGGCCTGTTTGAATTCGACAAGGACCTGAAGGTCCAGAAGGTGCTGGCCACCGACTACACCGTCAGCGAAGACGGCCTGGTCTACACCTTCAAGCTGCGTCCCGGCGTGAAGTTCCACGACGGCACCGATTTCAACGCCGAAGCCGTCAAGATCAACTTCGACCGTCCGGCCAACCCGGACAACCGCCTGTCGCGCTACATCCAGTTCAGCGTCATCGAGAAGACCGAAGTGGTCGATCCGATGACCATCAAGATCACGCTGAAGAAGCCGTTCTCGGCCTTCATCAACGCGCTGGCCCACCCGGCCGCCATGATGATCTCGCCCGCCGCCCTGGCCAAGTACGGCAAGGAAATCGGCTTCCACCCCGTGGGCACCGGTCCCTTCGAATTCGTCGAATGGAAGCCGGCTGAATACCTGAAGGTCAAGAAGTTCGACGGCTACTGGAAGAAGGGCTACCCCAAGGTCGACACGCTGACCTTCCGCACCGTGACCGACAACAACACCCGCGCCGCCGTGGTGCAGACGGGCGAGGCGCAGTTCGCCTTCCCGGTGCCGTTCGAGCAGGCCGCCGTGCTGAAGAAGAACGACAAGCTGGACGTGGTCGATCACCAGAACTCGATCATGGCGCGCTACCTGTCCATGAACACGCAGCAAAAGCCGTTCGACAACGTCAAGGTGCGTGAGGCCATCAACTACGCCATCAACAAGGAAGCCCTGGCCAAGGTCGCTTTCTCGGGCTACGCCACCATCGTGGACGGCGTCGTGCCGACGGGCGTGGACTTCGCCCACAAGACGGGTCCGTGGCCCTACGACATCAAGAAGGCCAAGGCCCTGCTGGCCGAAGCCGGCTACCCCAACGGCTTCGAAAGCCAGCTGTGGTCCGCCTATAACGACGGCACCTCGGTGAAGGTGGTCCAGTTCCTGCAGCAGCAGCTGGCGCAAGTCGGCATCAAGGTGTCGGTCGAAGTGCTGGAATCGGGCCAGCGCGTGCAGCGCGTGCAACAGGTGCAGAAGCCTGAAGACGCCAAGGTCCGCATGTACTACGCCGGCTGGTCGTCCTCGACCGGCGAAGCCGACTGGGGCCTGCGTCCGCTGCTGACCACCGCCGCTTTCCCGCCGGTGCTCAACAACGTGTCCTACTACTCGAACAAGTCGGTGGACGACGGCATCCAGCAAGCCCTGGCCACGACCGACCGCGCCAAGAAGACCGAAATCTACAAGAACGTTCAGGAAACCATCTGGAAGGACGCCCCCTGGGCCTTCCTGGTGACCCAGAACAACCTGTACGTGAAGTCGAAGAACCTGTCGGGCGTGTACGTTGAGCCGGACACCTCGTTCTGGTTCGGCGACATCGATCTGAAGCAGTAAATCTGGCAGTCACTCTCGGGGCCTTCGCGCCCCTGTAAGGCCACATACGGCGGGGGCGCGGTGTCCCCGCCGATGTTGCAGGAATTTCAATGCTGACCTACATCGTCAAACGTCTTTTGGGCATGATCCCCACGCTGCTGCTGGTGGCCGTGGTCGTGTTCCTGTTTGTGCACATGCTTCCGGGCGACCCGGCGCGACTGGCCGCGGGCCAGGAGGCCGACCAGCAGACCGTCGAGCTCGTGCGCAAGGAACTTGGGCTGGATCTGCCCCTGCCGCAGCAGTTCGTGCGCTACTTCAGCCACATGCTGCAAGGCGACCTGGGTACCTCGTTGCGTACCAAGCGCCCCGTCTCGACCGAAATCGCCGACCGCTTCATGCCCACGCTGTGGCTGACGCTCGCCAGCATGGTCTGGTCAGTGACCTTCGGCATGATCATCGGCATCGTGTCGGCGGTATGGCGCAATCGCTGGCCCGACCGTCTCGGCATGACGCTGGCGGTGTCCGGCATCTCGTTCCCCGCGTTCGCGCTGGGCATGATGCTGATGCAGGTGTTCTCCGTGAATCTGGGCTGGCTGCCGACCGTGGGCGCCTCGACCTGGCAACACTACATTCTTCCGTCCATCACCCTGGGCGCCGCAGTGGCGGCCGTGATGGCGCGCTTCACCCGGGCTTCCTTCGTGGAAGTCATCCAGGAAGACTTCGTGCGGACCGCCCGCGCCAAGGGCCTGACCGAGCGCCGCGTCGTGATCAAGCACGCGCTGCGCAATGCGCTGATTCCCGTGGTCACCATGATGGGCCTGCAGTTCGGCTTTCTGCTGGGCGGCTCGATCGTGGTCGAGACCGTGTTCAACTGGCCCGGCCTCGGCCGCCTGCTGGTGGACGCCGTGACCCAGCGCGACTATCCGGTGATCCAGGGCCTGGTGCTGCTGTTCTCGCTGGAATTCATCCTGATCAACCTGATTGTCGACGTGCTCTATGGCGTCATCAATCCCAGCATCCGTTACAAGTGAGGCGGCCATGAGTAATACGACACCCGCCACGACCATCGCCGCCGCTCCCAAGAGCGACGTGCGCACGCCCGCCACCGAGTTCTGGCGCAAATTCAAGAAGCAGAAGCTCGCCGTCGGCGCGGGCATCTTCGTCCTGCTGCTGGTCGTGATCGCGATCTTCGCGCCGTGGATCGTGCCGTTCGATGCGGAGAACTTCTTTGACTACGACGCGCTGAACGCGGGACCTTCCACCACGCACTGGCTGGGCGTGGATTCGCTGGGCCGCGACATCTTCAGCCGCATCATCATGGGCGCGCGCATCTCGCTGGCCGCCGGTTTCCTGTCGGTCGCCATGGGCGCCATTGTCGGCACCTTCATGGGCCTGATGGCGGGCTACTACGAAGGCTGGTGGGAACGCATCACGATGCGCATCTCCGACGTGCTGCTGGCGTTCCCCGGCATGCTGCTGGCCATCGGCGTGGTCGCGATCCTGGGCTCCAGCATGATCAACGTCATCGTGGCCGTGGCCGTGTTCAGCGTGCCGGCGTTTGCCCGCCTGGTGCGCGGCAATACCCTGTCGATCAAGCAGATGACCTACGTCGAGGCGGTCAAGAGCGTGGGCGCGTCCGACTGGACCATCATCATGCGCCACATCCTGCCCGGCACGATCTCGCCCATCGTGGTCTATGGCACGATGCGCATCGGCACCTCCATCATCACCGCGGCCAGCCTGTCGTTCCTGGGCATGGGCGCATCGCCTCCCACGCCGGAGTGGGGCGCGATGCTGAACGAAGCGCGCGCCGACATGGTGATCGCCCCGCACGTGGCGATCTTCCCGGCGCTGGCGATCTTCCTGACGGTGCTCGCGTTCAACCTGCTGGGCGACGGCCTGCGCGACGCGCTCGATCCCAAGATCGACCGCAAGTAAGCTTGCCGCCGGACCTCTACGGAGGGCCGGCATGGAGGGCGGCTATTTCCGCCGCCGCCCCAGTCCGCGACACGCGCTACCCAGTGCGCGCAGCGGACACAGGGCGGCGGCGTTTTGCATTCTGGAGCGTGGCGACACGTAGTGAACATGGACAAACAAGCGCTGGACATTCCCCGCATCGGCGTACTGCCCTCGGGACCGCTGGATTCGATCTGCGATGTGGGCGAGGTCACCGTCGGCCATCGCACGCTGGCCGACGGCCCGCTGCAAACCGGCGTGACCGTGGTGCGTCCGCATGGCGGCGACCCCTATCTGGACAAGGTTCCGGCCGCTGCCACCGTGCTGAACGGCTTCGGCAAGAGCACCGGCCTGGTCCAGGTGCAGGAGCTGGGCGTGCTGGAAACGCCTATCGCGCTGACCAACACCTTTGGCGTGGGAACGGTGGCCAATGCGCAGATCCGCGCCGCGGTCGCGGCCAATCCCGGCATCGGCCGCGGCATGGCTACCGTCAATCCGCTGGTCTTCGAATGCAACGATGGCTATCTGAACGACATACAAGCGCTGGCGGTGCAGGAATCGCATTACGTTGACGCGCTGGCCGCCGCGGACAAACCATTCGAGCAGGGCGCGGTCGGCGCCGGCCGGGGCATGTCCTGCTTTTCGTTCAAGGGCGGTATCGGTTCGGCTTCGCGCGTCGCGTCCATCGTGGAGGGGCCGCGCTACACGGTCGGGGCGCTGGTGCTGTCGAACTTCGGCCGGCTGCCCAACCTGACCGTGGCGGGCCGGCCTTTCGGCCGCCGGCTGGCGCAGCAGCTGGACAACGGCCTGGCGCAGGCGGGCGAGAACGCCGCCATCGTGCCGGAGAAGGGTTCCATCATCCTGCTGCTGGCCACCGACGCGCCGCTGGACGCGCGCCAGTTGCGCCGCCTGTCGCTGCGGGCGGGGGCGGGACTGGCCCGCACCGGCTCGGTGTACGGCCATGGCAGCGGGGATATCGCGCTGGCGTTTTCCACCGCCTACACGGTGCCGCAACTGCCCGAGCAGCCCA
This sequence comes from Achromobacter sp. SD115, assembly GCF_017355315.1. Classification (NCBI taxonomy): domain Bacteria; kingdom Pseudomonadati; phylum Pseudomonadota; class Betaproteobacteria; order Burkholderiales; family Alcaligenaceae; genus Achromobacter; species Achromobacter sp. SD115. The sequence goes on from NZ_JADIJM010000016.1 coordinate 137,984, forward strand.
TGCCGGCGCTGGCGATGCTGCATGAAGCCCGCATCGATCCCCTGTTCGAAGCCGCTGCCGAGGCTTGCGAGCAGGCCATCATTTCCGCGCTCTGGCATGCCGAGGGCGTGACGGGGCGCGACGGCAACCACCGCGCCGCGATCCGCGACGCGGCGCCGCAGTGGCGCCAGTGGCTGTCCGACACTGAACTCTGAAATTCTCCAAGGCTGATTCCATGAAGATCCTGATTTCCACCGATATCGAAGGCGTCGCCGGCGTCTTTCATTCCGAACAAGTGCGCGCCGGCAACGGCGAATACGAGCGCGCCCGCGCCTGGATGACCGCCGAGGCCAACGCGGCCGTGCAGGGCGCGATCGCCGGCGGCGCCGAAGAGATCCTGGTCAACGATTCGCACGGGGGCTTTCGCAACCTGCTGCCGGACGGCCTGGACGAGCGCGCCCGCCTGGTGCTGGGCAAGCCGCGCTACCTCGGCATGATGGGCGGCCTGGAAGAGGGCTGCGACGCCGTCTTCATGATCGGCTACCACTCGCGCTCGCAAGGCCGCGGCATCCTGGCCCACACCATCAACAGCTTCGCCTTTGCCCGCGTGCTCATCAACGGCATGGAGCTGGGCGAGGCCGGCCTCTACGGCGCGCTGGCGGGCGAGATGGGCGTGCCCGTCATTCTGGGGACTGGGGACGACGCCTTCATCGCGGAAACGCGCGACACCTTCCCGGGCGCCGAGTGGGTGCAGACCAAAGTGGCCCACGGGCAGGGCAGCGGCGTGACCCTGTCGCCGGCCGCTTCGCGCCGCGCGATCGCCGCCGCCGCCGAGACCGCCGTGCGCAATCTCAAGAAAGGGGGGGCGGTTCCTTTCCGCATTCCCGCCCCTATAGAATGCCGGTTGCAGACGCAGAGCTCGGCCCTGGCCGACCTGTTCTGCATGTGGCCCACGCTGGAACGCGTGGACGGCGTGACCTTGCGATTCACCACGGATAGCATGCAGTCCGCCGTCCGCACGCTGAACAGCCTGGCCGCCATGTCTTTCATGTTGCGCTAAGGATCCCATCCCCCATGTCTAGCACCGACGCCCGTATCGCCCAATTGCGGCAGGCCATGAGCCGCCGCGGCCTGTCCGCCTATGTCGTTCCGTCCTCGGACCCGCATCTGTCCGAGTACTTGCCCGCGCGTTGGCAGGGGCGGCGTTGGCTGTCCGGCTTCACGGGTTCGGTCGGCACGCTGGTGGTTACGGCCGACTTCGCCGGCCTGTGGGTGGATAGCCGCTACTGGGTGCAGGCCGAAGCGCAGTTGGCCGGCACCGGCGTGCAGCTGATGAAGATCGCGCTGGCGACCACGCCTGGCCACGTGGACTGGCTGGCCGCCAACACAAAGGCGGGCGAGGTCATTGGCGTGGACGGGCAGGTGCTGGGCCTGGGCGCTTTCCGTGCCCTGTCGGCCGCCGCGGCCGCCGCCGGCGCCGTCCTCGAAATCCGCGAGGATCTGTTGGACGAGGTCTGGACGGACCGCGCCGGCCTGCCTGGCGCCGCTATCTATGAACACGTAGCGCCCGAGGCCTGCGTGACCCGCGCCGACAAGCTGGCGCAGGTGCGCGAGGCCATGCGCGCGCAGGGCGCCGACGTGCACTTCATCAGCACCCTGGACGACATCGCCTGGCTCTTCAACCTGCGCGGCGCCGACGTGGACTACAACCCGGTGTTCGTCGGCCACGCGCTGATCGGCCTGGACCACGCCACGCTGTTCGTGGCCGACGGCAAGATCGACGGCGCGCTGCGTGCCGTCCTGGCGGCCGACGGCGTGGAAGTGGCTGGCTATGCCCAGGCCGCCGACGCGCTGGCCTCGCTGGAGCTGGACCAGAAGCTGCTGATCGATCCGGCCCGCGTGACCTGCGGCGTATTCCATGCCATGGATCCCGCCGTGCCGCGCATCGAGGCCATCAACCCGTCCACCTTACTGAAGTCGCGCAAGACCGATGCCGAATTGGCGAATGTGCGCCAGGCCATGGCGCAGGACGGCGCCGCGCTCTGTGAGTTCTTCGCCTGGTTCGAAGGCGCGCTGGGCAATGCAACCATCACCGAACTGACCATCGACGAGCAGATCACCGCCGCCCGCGCGCGCCGGCCCGCCTACGTCTGCCCCAGCTTCGCCACCATTGCCGGCTTCAACGCCAACGGCGCGATGCCGCACTACCGCGCCACGCCCGAATCGCACGCCACCATCGAAGGCGATGGCCTGTTGCTGATCGACTCGGGCGGCCAGTACCTGGGCGGCACCACCGACATCACCCGCGTGGTCGCGGTGGGCACGCCCAGCGCCGACCAGAAAGTGGACTTCACGCTGGTGCTCAAGGGCATGATCGCGCTGTCGCGCGCCTCGTTCCCGCGCGGCACGCCTTCGCCCATGCTGGACGCCATCGCGCGCGCTCCCATCTGGGAAGGCGGCGCGGAATACGGCCACGGCACGGGCCATGGCGTGGGCTACTTCCTGAACGTGCACGAAGGCCCGCAGGTCATTTCCTACCGCGCAATGCCCGGCCCGCACACCGCAATGGAGCCGGGCATGATCACCTCCAACGAGCCGGGGATCTACCGGCCGGGCCGCTGGGGCGTGCGGATCGAGAACCTGGTCGCCAACCGCAGCTGGCTGACTTCCGAACTCGGCGAATTCCTGTGCTTTGAAACGCTGACGCTGTGCCCGATCGACACGCGCTGCATCGAACCGTCGCTGCTGCGCGCCGACGAAATCGCCTGGCTCAACGATTATCACAAGACGGTGTTCGAGCGCCTGTCGCCGCTGGTCGAAGGCGAGGCGCTGGCCTGGCTGGAGCGCCGCACTGCGGCGATCTGATTCACTGCGCGAGCGCATGAAAAAGGCCGCGGGCGTGATGCCCGCGGCCTTTTTTGTGGGCGAGGCGGGCTCAGCCTTCCTGCGTGGCGGCCTTGGCGCCGCGGTACAGCGCAAGGCGGCCTATCAGGCAGCCCAGGACCAGCAGCGCGCCGTAGGCCAACAGCGTCATGGCGGCGGCCGCATGGGATTCCGAGGCGCGGATCAACTGGCCCCAGGTCATCGCCCGGACGACCAGGAATCCTATGCCTATGCCCAGCGCCTGGGCCAACCAGAATGCGATGGTGCCGTGGGCGACGGCCCGTCCAAACCGGGCCGTGCCGATCGGATGCGGCAGGGTTTTCAGGCAGACCAGGGCGCACAGCGCCAGCAGGGCCGCGGGCAGGACCAGGTAGCCCAGCGCGAATTCGGTCCAGCTTGCACCCGGGGCCTGCATCTGCAGGAAACTGCCCACCGAGATGGAAACGGTCAGTTGCCAGACCAGCACGGTCAGCGCGGTCACCCAGGCGGCGTGGCGCCGTTCGTAGGCGGGGCCGCCGGCCGGGCCTGCGGGCTGCACGGTCCAGGCGGCAATGCGCACGATGACGCAGATGCCGATGATCTCCAGCACGATGCTCACGAGCTTGGTGATGATGTTCAGCGTCAGGAACTGCCCGATCATGCCGAAGCCGAGCCGTTCCTGCAGCACGTCGCGGTTGTCCATGACGAAGCGCATCAGCGTGTTCTGCAGGAATGCCATTCCCGCCGCCACGGCCAGGGTGTAGAGCAGGAACAAGGCGATGAAGGTGCCGTACAGCTTGCGGGGTTCGTCAACCGCCGTCGCGTCATGGCGCGCCAGCCAGCGGCGCATGGCGCCCCAGGTAGTCAAGCCGGCGATCACCGCGCCCGCAACGATATGGGCGAGGAGCGGCGCCAGGAACTGGGGTTGGCTGTACATCTCCCGCATTCGCTCCAACCCGGGCAGGGCGAGCAGGCTATAGGACTGGACCAGCGCGGAGTAGGCCAGCCGCAGGAAAACGGCAGTCAGTGCCAGGCGCCAGGCGAGCGAGTAGGAGGATCGGGCGGGGTCGGTCATCGGCGGAGAGAGGAAGTGTTGAGAAAAAACAGCAGCCGGAAAAATAGGGATCGAACATAGCACGGCGCTGCGCCGCGCCACACAAGGCGATGACCCTCGCAGCCATTCGAGTGCTGCCAAATGTTACGCCCCGGAGCTAGGGGAAAACCCAAATAAGCTCCGCCTCCCGGCTATAATCCAAATTTCCCGCACGCGCCCGCTCGTCCCGGGTGCTCATTACGATGACCAAATACGTATTTGTCACCGGCGGTGTGGTGTCTTCCCTGGGCAAAGGCATCGCCGCTGCGTCGCTCGCCGCCATCCTCGAGTCGCGTGGCCTGCAAGTCACCATGCTGAAGCTCGACCCGTACATCAACGTCGATCCGGGCACCATGAGCCCGTTCCAGCATGGCGAGGTGTTCGTCACGGAAGACGGCGCCGAAACCGACCTGGACCTTGGCCACTACGAGCGTTTCATTTCCGCTCGCATGCACAAGGTGAATAACTTCACCACCGGCCAGATCTACGAATCCGTGCTCCGCAAGGAGCGCCGCGGCGACTACCTGGGCAAGACCGTCCAGGTCATTCCGCACATCACCAACGAAATCCAGGACTTCATCGCCCGTGGCGCCGAAGCCGCCTGGAACGGCAACACCGACGTCGCGATCGTCGAGATCGGCGGCACCGTGGGTGACATCGAGTCCCTGCCGTTCCTCGAGGCCGCGCGCCAGATGAGCCTGCGCATGGGCCGCAACAACGCCGCCTTCGTGCACCTGACGCTGGTGCCCTTCATCGCATCGGCCGGCGAACTCAAGACCAAGCCGACCCAGCACTCGGTGCAGAAGCTGCGCGAAATCGGCATCTACCCGAACGCGTTGCTGTGCCGCGCCGACCGCCGCATTCCGGACGACGAGCGCGCCAAGATCTCGATGTTCTCCAACGTGCCCCTGGACGCGGTCATCTCCGTCTGGGACGCCGACTCGATCTACAAGATCCCGGCCATGCTGCACAAGCAGGGCGTGGACAACATCGTCTGCGAAGCGCTGGGCCTGACCCCGCCGCCGGCCGACCTGTCCATGTGGGACAACCTGGTCGAGGCGCTGGAGCACCCGCAGCACCAGCTCACCATCGGCATGGTCGGCAAGTACGTCGACCTGACCGAGTCGTACAAGTCGCTGACGGAAGCGCTGGTTCACGCCGGCATCCACACGCGCTCGAAGATCAACATCGAGTACATCGACTCCGAAGACATCGAAACCCGCGGCACCGACCAGCTCAAGCACCTGGACGCCATCCTGGTTCCGGGCGGCTTCGGCAAGCGCGGCACCGAAGGCAAGATCGCCGCGATCCGCTACGCCCGTGAAAACGGCGTGCCTTACCTGGGCATCTGCCTGGGCATGCAGCTGGCCGTCATCGAGTTCGCGCGCCATGTCGCCGGCCTGGGCGGCGCCAACAGCACGGAATTCGATCCCTCCGCGCCGCACCCCGTGGTGGCCCTGATCACCGAATGGATGGACCGTGAAGGCAAGGTCGAAAAGCGCAACCAGTCGTCCGACCTGGGCGGCACGATGCGCAAGGGCGCGCAGCGCGTGCCGATCAAGGCCGGCACCCGCGCGCAGACCATCTATGGCGACGAAGTGAACGAGCGTCACCGCCATCGCTACGAGGTCAACAACGTCTACGTGCCGCGCCTGGAAGAGGCCGGCATGGTGATCAGCGCCCGCACGCCGACCGAGAACCTGCCGGAAATGATGGAATTGCCCGACCACCCGTGGTTCGTGGGCGTGCAGTTCCACCCCGAGTTCACGTCCACTCCGCGTGACGGCCACCCGTTGTTCAGCAGCTATATCCGCGCCGCCATCGAGCAGAAGGCTCGCCGCGGCCAGGAGGCGTAATGCGCGCCTGCGGTCTGGAGTTCCGTAAGCGGATCTTCGGGACCGCGGGCCGCCGCCCCAGCGCCGCCCTGTACGGCGGCGCTGCTTTCGGATACAACCAATTAGCATCGGATATGCGTCGCCCGGCCGCCTTGCGCGACACTGGCGGCGTCGCCGTATCCGGCGTCAGACCGAAACCAACGCAACTGCTCTGAAGGAACCCCATGAGTGCCTACCTCATCGCCGACGTCTCAGTGACCAAGCCCGCGCAGTACGAGGATTACAAGCGTCTGTCCACGCTCGCGATGCGCGCGTACGATGCGAAGATCCTGGTGCGCGGCGGCGATTCCAGGCACCTCGAGGGCCGTGAGCCTGGCCGTACCGTCGTCATGGAGTTTCCCTCCATGACCGCGGCCCAGGCTTTCTACGACTCCTGGCAGTACCGCCGCGCCCGCAATGCCCGCGAAGGCGCGGCTGTCATGAATATGTTTATCGTTCAGGGAATGTAAAGTCATGAGTGCTATCGTCGATATCATCGGCCGCGAGATTCTGGATTCGCGCGGCAACCCCACCGTCGAATGCGATGTGCTGCTGGAGTCCGGCGCCATGGGCCGCGCGGCCGTGCCGTCGGGCGCGTCCACCGGCGCGCGCGAAGCCATCGAGCTGCGCGACGGCGACAAGAGCCGTTATCTGGGCAAGGGCGTGCTGCGCGCCGTCGAGAACCTGAATACGGAAATCTCGGAAGCCCTGATGGGCCTGGACGCCCAGGAACAGACCTTTGTCGATCGCACCCTGATCGAGCTGGACGGCACCGAATCCAAGGAACGCCTGGGCGCCAACGCCATCCTGGCCGCTTCGATGGCCGTGGCCCGCGCCGCCGCCGACGAATCGGGCCTGTCCCTGTACCGCTATTTCGGCGGCAGCGGCCCCATGAGCATGCCCGTGCCGATGATGAACGTCATCAACGGCGGCGCGCACGCCAACAACACGCTGGACCTGCAGGAACTGATGATTCTGCCGGTAGGCGCGGGCAGCTTCCGCGAAGCCCTGCGCTGGGGCGCCGAAGTCTTCCACATGCTCAAGAAGCTGATTCACGGCCAGGGCATGTCCACGGCCGTGGGCGACGAGGGCGGTTTCGCGCCCAACGTGCCCAGCCACGAAGCCGCCATCCAGCTGATTCTGAAGGCCATCACCGAAGCCGGCTACGAGCCGGGCACGCAGATCGCCCTGGGCCTGGATTGCGCCAGCTCCGAGTTCTACCGCGACGGCAAGTACACGCTGGCCGGCGAAGGCGGCATCTCGCTGTCCTCGCAGGAATTCACCAACCTGCTGGCCACCTGGTGCGACAAGTACCCCATCATCTCGATCGAAGACGGCATGGCCGAAAACGATTGGGAAGGCTGGAAGCTCTTGACCGACCAGTTGGGCAAGAAGGTGCAGCTGGTGGGCGACGACCTGTTCGTCACCAATACCAAGATCCTGCGCGAAGGCATCCAGAAGGGCGTGGCCAACTCGATCCTCATCAAGATCAACCAGATCGGCACCCTGACCGAGACCTTCGCCGCCATCGAAATGGCCAAGCGCGCCGGCTACACCGCCGTGGTGTCGCACCGTTCGGGCGAAACCGAGGACTCCACCATCGCCGACATCGCCGTGGCCACCAACGCGATGCAGATCAAGACGGGTTCGCTGTCCCGTTCGGACCGCATGGCCAAGTACAACCAGCTCCTGCGCATCGAGGAAGAGCTGGCTGAAGTCGCGTCGTATCCGGGCCTGGAAGCTTTTTACAACCTGCGTTGATGAGAAGCGCGGCTCCAGGCGCAAGCCCGGGGCTGCATCCACGCCACGACTGCTGAGGGTTCCCGCGTATGCGCCTGTTGTTCCTGGTGCTGTTCGTGCTGCTAGGCCTGATCCAATACCCGCTGTGGCTGGGTAAGGGCGGGTGGTTCAAGGTCTGGGATCTGCAACGCCAGGTGGCGGAGCAACGCGAGACCAATGAAGGCCTGCGCGCGCGCAACGCCGCATTGGAAGCGGAAGTGCGCGACCTCGAGGGTGGCTCCGGCGCCATCGAGGAACGCGCCCGCGGCGAACTGGGCATGATGCGCGACGGCGAGGTATTCGTGCACATTCTGCCGCAGAACACCCCGGCTCCGGCGGGCGGCGCCTCGCTGGCCGCCGATGCCGCGGCCAAGCCGGCCACGCCCGCGCGCGCCAGCGCGCCGGCCGCCCGTCCGGCGGCTGTGCCTCCCAAGCCCGCCAATCAGGCCAACACCCGGCACTGAACGCCGGCCGCCGCTCCTGTCCATCCCCCGGTTGGTCAGCCGCAGCGCACGCTGCGGCACTCGCCGTACACGATGCCGGCGGGTTGCGGCGTTCTGCGCGCCCAATCCGCCGGGTGCGAGTGCATCTCCGTTTCCAGCTCCATGCGCAAGGGCAGCAGGCCCTTGGCCTGCGCGTTACCGGCGTAGCTGTTTATGTCGGGACCCAGCACGGCCAGCAACGCCCGCAAGGGCGGCAGCAGCGGCTTGTGCAGGTAGGTCAGGCGCAACTTCAAGGTGTTGGCCTGGAAGATGCTCTGGCCGCCTGGGCGCGGCGGCCGGCGCGCATGCTGCAGGTCCTGGTAGCTGTTGTCGATGACGCGCAGGCCCTGCGCCACGGGCAGCTTGAGATCGGGGCGGGCGTGTTCGCGGAACGACTGCTCGTCGGGCAGCAGGACTTCGATGCGCCAGGGATGGGTGCCTGAAATGGCCGTCAGCGCGGCCAGTTCGGCATTCTGGCGGCGGCGGGCGCCGGCCTGGCCTTGTATGTCGGCGTGCAGCGGCAGCAGCGCCTGCAGAAAGGCTGTCCGCATGCGTACCGGATCGCCGTGCGTGGTGGCGCCGGCGCGTGAGGCCTCCATCAGCGCCAGATAGGCCATCTGGCGCACGCCTTGCCAGCGGGCTGCTTCGATTGCCAGCAGGCCCAGCAGCAGCACCAGCGCCGCCGCCACCGCGAATTCGATGGCGGCGGCGCCGCGCTGGCGGCAGGAAGGGGCGTAAAAAAAGGCGGTCATGGCTGCGCAGTCTGGCGCAGGCATGGCCGCCTGTCGATGAGGATAAGCCGGTGTGCTGGAATTGTCCCGGCGGCCAGGCCGCCGGCACGGGTCAGTGCACCGTGGGAGGTTCGTCCGCGGCGGGCGCGGCGCTGGACGAGAACAAGGTGGCGCAGTCGACGGAGTCGAACTTGTACGGCTTGCCGCAGAAGTCGCAGGACACCTCGACCTGGCCGCGCTCCGCCAGGATGCTGTCGACCTCTTCCTGGCCCAGCGTGCGTAGCATGCTGGCCACGCGTTCGCGGGTGCAGGGGCAGTGCCAGCGCACGGCCAGTGGATCGAACGCCACCAGGGTTTCTTCCCAGAACAGGCGATGGATCAGCGTGTCGATGTCGGTGGCCAGCAGTTCGTCGTGCTTGATGGTGCCGGCCAGGGCGCAGGCGCGGTCCCAGGTTTCGGCGGCGTTCTGCTCGGTAAGCGTGGGTGCGTCCGAACCGCCGTGGTACGGCAGGCGCTGGATCAGCATACCCGTGGCATGCTCGGCGTTGGCGGCCAGCCAGAGGCGCGTGTCCAGTTGCTCGGAGGCCTTCATGTAGTGTTGCAGGGCCTCGGCCACGGTGTCGCCCTGCAGGGGCACGATACCCTGATATGCCTGCTGGCCCGGCAGCTTGCGCTGCGGGTCCAGCACCACGATGAAACGGCCATTGCCGCCCGGGTTCAGCAAGCTTTGCATGTTGCCGTCGCTGGGTACTTCGTGGCCTTCGCGCATCTTGACGGTGGCGCGCAGGCTCAGGTCGTTGCGGCATTCCACCACCAGCAGGGCGATGGGGCCGTCGCCCTGGATCTGCAGCACCAGCGAGCCGTCGAACTTGATGTTGGCGGCCAGCAGGGTGGACGCCGCCACCAGTTCGCCCAGCAGGTGGGTGATGGCGGGGGGATAGTCGTGATTGGCCTGCACGGCCTTCCAGGTCGCCTCCAGGCGCACGGCCTGGATGCGGACGCTGCGGTCTTCGGTAAGGTATTTCTTGAGCTGATCGGTCATGGAGGAATGTTAGCCGATCAGGCCGGTCTATTCCCCCTGCCGCCAGCAGGGTCGAAGCGTCGCGCCGGGGCCCTCAGCCGATCCGTTTCAGGGCCGTCTTGTAGTGTTGGCCGCGTGCCACGTAATGGGCGGTGTTCTTGTGCAGATTGGCGATTTCCTCGTCCGAGAGTTCACGGACGATCTTGCCGATGCCGATGACCAGGGAATTGTCGGGAATGATGCGGTCTTCGGGAATGATGGCGCCGGCGCCGATCAGGCAATTGCGGCCGATGACGGCGTTGTTCAGCACGATGGCCTGCATGCCCACCAGGGCGCCTTCATGGATGGTACAGCCGTGCAGCATGGCCTGATGGCCCACCGTCACATTGGGGCCGATGGTCATGGGACAGCCGTCGTCCACGTGCAGCACGCTGCCTTCCTGGATATTGGTGCCGCTCTGGATCAGGATGGCGTCGTTGTCGCCGCGGATCGACACGTTGGACCAGATGCTGACGCCTGCCTCCAGCGTGACGTTGCCGATGATGTCGGCGCTGTCGGCCACATAGGCGGCCGGGTCGATGTTAGGGATCAGGTCGTCGAGCTGGTAAATGGGCATGCCTGGTTCTCCGGTTGCGGCGTCAGGCCTTGGGCGCCTGCTGCGCCTCTGTCTGTGGCGCGAGCGCCGACGGTGCGTCTGTCACGCCCGCGGTCGCCCGCGAGCGCTCTTCTTCGCGCAGGCGCAGGATGCGGCGCTGGATTTTACCGGTGGTCGTCATGGGCAGCTCGTCGACGAATTCGATCTCCTTGGGGTATTCATACGGGGCCAGGCGCTCGCGCACGTGTTCCTGCAGGTTCTCGATGATGTCGTTGCGGTCGCGCTGCGCGAATTCCGGCGTCAGCACCACATAGGCCTTGACCAGGGCGCCGCGCTCGGCATCCGGCTTGGGCACGACGGCGGCGTTGGCCACCGCGGGATGCCCGATCAGGCAGCTTTCGATTTCCCCGGGGCCGATCCGGTAGCCGGCGGATTTGAACACGTCGTCCGCGCGGCCCGCGTACCAGAGGTAGCCGTCGGCGTCGACCGTTGCCAGGTCGCCCGTCAGGCACCAGTCGCCCTTGAACTTGGCCTGGGTGGCGGCTTCGTTGCGCCAGTAGCCCAGGAACATCACCGGATCGGGATAGCCGTGGATGTCGAGCCGGTTGACGGCGATCTCGCCCGTGCCGCCGGCCGCGACCGGCTTGCCGTCTTCATCCAGCACCGCGACGTTGTGGCCCGGGTATGGCCGGCCCATGCTGCCCGGCTTGGCGGGCCAGCGCTTTTGGCTGTTGCCGACCACATAGTTCATTTCCGTCTGGCCGAACATTTCGTTGGGCGTCACGCCCAATGCCGACTGGCACCATTCGAAGACGGTTTCGCCCACGCTTTCCCCGGCGCTCATGATGGAACGCAAGGCCAGCTGATAGCGGTTGCGGGGCTCCGGCACCGCTTTCATCATCATCTTGAGCGCGGTGGGGAAGAGGAAGGTGTTGGTGACCTGGTAGCGCTCCAGGAGTTCGAAGGCGCGTTCGACCGAGAAGCGGCCGCGCGTGCCGACGATGGGGTGTCCGAAGTACAGGGTGGGCAGCAGGGCATCCATCATGCCGCCGGTCCAGGCCCAGTCGGCGGGCGACCAGAACACGTCGGCGGGCTTGGGGAACCAATCTTGAGAGGCCACGAAGCCCGGCAGGTTGCCGATCAGCACACTATGCGGCAGCAGCGCGCCCTTGGGGGCGCCGGTGGTGCCGGAGGTATAGAGCAGGATGGCCGGATCCGACGAGCGGGTCTGGACCATCTTGAATTCGCTGGGCTGGCGCGCCAGCAGGCTGCGCCAGGGCAGTACGCGCTCGTCGGCGAAGCCGATGCCGATGATCTGCTGCAGGTTGGGACAGTTGTCGCTCACGGCCAGCAGATTGGCGCTGGAGGCGTAATCCACGATCGCGACGCGGGTTTCGGAGTCGCGCAAGCGGCTTTCCAGGGCTTCCGGGCCGAACAGGGCGGACAGCGGCAGCACCACCGCGCCGACGCTGTAGATGGCCATATGGGCCACTACGGTCTCGGGGCGTTGTCCCAGTACCACACCGACGCGGTCGCCGCGCCCCACACCCATTTTCACCAGGCCGTTGGCCAGTTGATTGACGGCTTCCGCCAGGCGGGCATAGGTCCAGACTTCGCGGTTGCCGGATTCATCTTCGTAGTAGATGGCAATGCGCCGCGCATCCGGACTGCTGGATGCCCAGCGGTGGCAGCACGCTTCCGCAATGTTGAACTGGGTGGGTACCAGCCAGCGGAATGTTTGGTAGAGCGCCTGATATTGGTCGTTCATGGCCCTATGTTGTAAGCATGTTGCAGCGTGAACGGGTCAAGTTCGCCCGTTGCCCCAGATGCAAGCATGACCTAGAGGGCCGTGAACTGCAACATCCCCGTTGCGTAACGGGGACGCATACGGGTTATCACGGGTGTTTGCCTTGCCGGCGCAGCGCGGACGGCAGGGCCGGCAGCGTCAGCGAGCGGGGCGGACGGGCGGCGGGGTCGGCCTCGCGTTCCGCCGTGATGGCGGCCCAGTCCAGTAGCTGGAGCTGGCCATCGTGGGTCTCCGCCAGGGCGGAGAGGCTCTCCACCCAGTCGCCGTCGTTGCAGTAGAGGATCTCGCCCACGTAGCGCAGTTCGGCCTTGTGGATATGGCCGCAGACCACGCCGTCCAGGCCGCGGCGCCGGGCTTCGCCCGCCAGCGCTTCCTCGAAATCGGTGATAAAGGACACGGCGTTCTTGACCTTGTGCTTCAGGTATTGCGACAGGGACCAGTAGTGCAGTCCCAGGCGGTGGCGCAGCCGGTTGAAATGATGGTTGATCCACAGCGCCAGTTGGTAGAGCCCGTCGCCCAGGTGCGCCAGCCAGCGGCTGTGCTGGATCACGCCGTCGAACTGGTCGCCGTGCAGCACCAGCAGGCGCTCTCCCTTGGCGGTGACGTGCACGTCCTCGTCCAGGATTTCGATGTCGCCGAAGGCATAGCCGGCGAACTCGCGCGCGAATTCGTCGTGGTTGCCCGGGATGAACACGACCCGGGTGCCATTGCGGGCCTTGCGCAGGATGCGCTGGATGACGTCGTTGTGCGCCCGGGGCCAGTGCCAGTGCTTGCGCAACTGCCAGCCGTCGACGATGTCCCCCACCAGGTAAAGGGTGTCGGAATCGTTGTGGTCGAGGAAGTCGAGGAGGAATTCCGCCTTGCACCCGGCGGTGCCCAGGTGAATATCGGAAATCCAGAGGGCGCGCCAATGCGCAGGGCGGATTTCGTTCACGGTAGCTTTCCCAGGGGCTGTGCTCATGCCTGGGAATGAAACCATCCGGCGATGACCGGAACATGAACGCCATGTGACGCTGTTGTGACGGCGTGATGTCGCCCGGTGCAGCGGTGCACGGCGGCAGGCCGCGCGCCGGACTGCAGGGAGTTGAGCGGCCGGAGCCGCCTTATGGCCCGGTGGTCAGGGTTGTTGCTGGTTGGCCTTCTTGGCGCGCAGGCGCTTCCACAGGCCGCCACCCAGCGCGGCCGCGGCCAGCACGCCGACCTTGGCGAACTTCGCCAGGAAGGCGGCGATCACGGCGAACAGGCCCAGCTTCTTGGCCGCCACGCCAGCCACCAGGGCGGCCAGGCCGTATTCGGCCACCTTGTCGGTCGACGAGTTGAAGTCGGCGTAGCGCTTGCCTTCGACGTAATCCAGCTTGTCCAGCAGGGTCAGCACGGCCGTCTTGTCCTTGGGCACCATGCTCTTCTGCGTGATCAGGTCCAGCGTGATGTAGCCGTCGCGGCCCAGCGCGTAGGTGTTGTAGTTGACGGTGGGGTTTTCGGTGGCGCTTTCGCCCTTGTGCTTGACGGCGACCGACCAGACCAGGCGCTGCGTACTGCTGTCGTACTTCGGCGCTTCGACCCAGCCGTCCATGATCAGCTCGGGGAAACCGCGCTGCTTGCGCTCTTCATTGGACTGCTCGGTGCCTTCGCGCAAGCTGTCCAGCAATTCGTTGACGTTCCAGTTCTTGGCGTCGTCGTCCTTGATGTAGCCGGCCTTGTCGAAATTGACGGTAATGACCCAGTCGTCATCGTCGCTCTTGGGCATCACCACGCCCAGCAGGGAAGGATCCTTGCCATTGCCGTAGGCCGCCATCAGCCGGTCGGCCTGCAGGCGCGGCACGAAGAACATGGATGCGGGCAGATGGACGATTGCCTGGTCGCCCAGCTTGACGTCGGCTGGCCCTTCCTGGGCCGCGGCGAAGGCGGCTTTCGTGGCTGCTTCGATTTCCTGCTGGGCAGCCGCGTTCTGCGCGAAGGCGCTGGCGGGCAGCAGGAACAGGGTGCTGGCGGCAGCCAGCGCAACACGGGAAAGAAAAGCGCGCATGATGGTTCTGGGGCGTCTGAAAAAAGGGGCCTCATTGTCTTTGCGGTCGACTTTCAACTTTCTGAAAGCAAACGGCTAAATCGCCGCATGATGTTGCTGTTTGTCGCAGGATGTGTGCGGCACGCCTGCCAGCGCGCCGCATCCGGGTCTATCGGGCTTTCTTGCGTTGCGGCGCGTTGCGCAGCCGCGTACCCAGGAGACGGTCGTGCAGGAATTGGCCGTCGGGGTCGAACCAGGACCAGATGAAGATGCTGAAGGGCGCGGCGACGATGAACATGTCCATCGAGGGCCAGCCAGTGGCGCTGGCGGCGGCCCAGACCACCGCCGCGCCGGCCAGCACCAGGGGCCAGACCAGGACATAGCGCAGCATCAGCCGGGCAGTCGAGGGGGTATTGCCGTCGCGGTCGACCAGACGGATGTTCCAGGTTTTCATGGGCAGCGTCTGGCCGCGGCGGCGCCAGCACAGCACGAAATACGCGCCGATGGCCAGGAACAGCCAGGCCTGCCGGGCGCCGCGCAATTCCAATGCGTTCTTGCTCTGGGTCAGCGTATCCAGCAGATAGCCCGCCAGGAACACCACGCCGAACAGCAGCACGGCTTCGTACATCATGCAGGCGAACCGGCGCAGCCGGTTGGGGGTCTGGTCGAGGAGGGCGTCGGTCGTCATGGGTCGCTATTATCCGACAAAGCCGGCGTTCGGCGACGACGCGCTGCGTGGTGCTTGCAGCGATCCGCGAGAGTTTTGCCGGGCGGGGCCATCTCGGGCAAAAAAAAACCCACCGGTAAGGGCGGGTCTTAAAAGGGGCTGTGCAGCCCCCAAGGGGAAAACTGTTCAGGCCACGAGCCTGGGCCTTGCTCAGGCGGCGGAGTGCGCGTTCTTGGCGCTCGTCTTGCCAGCCAGGGCACGGATGCCGTGGGCCAGCTTACGCAGGCCGGCGGCCAACGCCCGCATCGGGTGCGGACGGAATTGTTCTTCAATAGCCTGGAGCATCAGTTGGCGCTCGAGTTCGTCGGTCAGGCGGATGGTGTTGTTCGGGTTGATCACAATAGCCTCCACGGGCTTGCACTGTTTGTTTAGCTACTAGGGATAACCCGAATTATAGGGGTTAACCCTGAACTTGTGCAAGTGGCCGGTGCGTATTGGCAACACCTTGGTTCGATGATGCTCCCAAACGGGGCGGGGGAACACCATAAGCAAAGATACGCGCAGCATGTTGCTGCGCGTTTACAACGTACTGCGCCAGGGGAAAAAGCGGCGCCCGGGGGGCCGCAGCCGCCCGGGGTGCGAGGTGTGCTCAGGCGTCGCGGTAGCCGGCGGCGACCAGCTCGAACCCGAACAGGCGGCAGTCCAGCGAGCCGTTGTGCAACGGCACGCGGCGCTTGGGCTTCAGGCGCAGCTGGTTGGGCAAGGTCAGGTCGCTGGTGATGACATGCAGCTGCCAACCAGCGAAATTGCGCTTCAGGCAGGTGGCCCAGTCGCGCCACAGATCCGCGTCCTGTTCCGTCCCCATGCGTTCGCCGTAGGGCGGGTTGGTGACGATCCAGCCATGATCCGCGGGCGCCGTGACGTGGCGGGCGTCGCCGACCTCGAAGCGGATGGAGTCTTCCGTCAGCCAGGCGCGTTCGGCGTTGTTGCGGGCGAATTCGATGGCTTGCGGGTCCAGGTCGTAGCCGACCAGCGGCGCGTCCAGCTGCGGCAGGATGCGCGAGCGGGCGTCGTCCTTCAGGTCGCGCCAGCGGTAGGCGTCGTGCCCGCGCAGGCGCTCGAAGCCGAACGGGCGCGAAATGCCCGGAGGCACGCCCAGCGCGATCCAGGCGGCTTCGATCAGGATGGTGCCCGACCCGCAGAAAGGATCCAGCAGCGGCGCAGCCGGATCCCAGCCAGCCAGCGCCAGCATGCCGGCGGCCAAGTTCTCGCGCAGCGGCGCTTCGCCCTTGTCCAGGCGCCAGCCGCGCTTGAACAGGGATTCGCCCGAGGTATCGAGATACAGCGTGGCGGTGTGTCCGGTCAGGAACAGGTGTACGCGGGCATCCGGGCGCACCGTGTCGATGCTGGGGCGTTCGCCTTCCAGTTCGCGCAGGCGGTCGCAGATGCCGTCCTTGGCGCGCAGATTGCAGTACTGCAGGCTTTGCACCGGGCTCTTGATGGCCGAGGTGTCCACGCGCAGGGTCTGCTCGGCGCCGAACCAGCGTTCCCAGGGGGTATCGCGGGCCAGGTCCAGGATGTCGTCTTCGTGCGAAATCTCGGCATGGGCCACTTGCACCAGAATGCGGGTGGCCAGGCGGGAATACAGATTGGCGCGCTGCACGCCCGCCCAGTCGGCGGTGAAGGAACAGCCGGCGCGGCCGGCCTGCGCGTCCTCGAAGCCCAGCGCCTGCATTTCCGCCGTCAGCGCCTCTTCCAGGCCCTGGGGGCAGGGGGCGAAGATGGGAAATACTTCCGCCTGGCGGGTTTCGCGCGGGCGGCGGCTGCGCGTTTCCACGGCGGGCTCGCGCCTGTCGCGGCCGTCGTCATGGTCGCGAGCTTCGGCGAAATCCGCTTCCTGCGCGTGGTCGGGTTCGGCCAGGTATTCCGGGGCGGGGCCGTCGTCCTCGAACGGGTCGTAGAAGCGGCCTGCCGGCGTGGCCGGCGCGATGTACTGATCGTCCCGCAGACGCGGTGCGCGCTGCGGCGCGCGGCCGGAGCGGCTGCCGGATTCGGTTTCGCGGCGCGGGCCGTCGTCGCGCTTGCGGTCTGACGCAGAGCGGCCAGGCGCGGCCCGGTCCGAGGTGTTACGGCCTGACGCGGCCCGGTCTGACGCAGCCCGACCTGGCGCGCCACGATCCGACGCGCCGCGGGCGGGCTGGCCGCGGCCGGTGCCGCGCGGTCCGCGGGCCTCCTCGTCCTTGCGCCGCTGATAGGCGGCGGGGTCCTTCTGGCGTTCGATGCTTTCCTTGGTGCGCTCCTGTTGCGCGACCAGGCGGGCGCGGGCGCCCGTGCGGGTGCGCTTGGGGGCGTCTTCGGCGTGGGCGTCGCGCGCCGTTTTCTTGATCGTCAGCGTCTTGCGCGGACGGTCCTGTTCATCAGAGGACATACGAATCCTGGCGAATGTGCAGAGGTAGGGGGTATCAGAAGGGTTTGACGACGACCAGCGCCACCACCACCAAGAGCAGCAAGACGGGAACTTCGTTGAACCAGCGATAGAACTTGTGCGAACGGGTATTTTTGCCCTGTTCGAATTTGCGCAGCATCAGGCCACAGGCGTGATGGTAGCCGATGACGAGCAGGACGAAAAAGAGCTTGGCGTGCATCCAGCCGTTGCCGGGGCCCACGCCGATGCCATAGCCCAGGTACAGCCACATGCCGAACACGACGGCGACCACGGCCAGGATGGTGGTGAAGCGGTACAGGCGGCGCGCCATGCCCAGCAGGGTGGTCTGGACCGTGGCGTCCGATTGCTGGGCCAGGTTCACGAATATGCGCGGCAGGTAGAACAGGCCGGCAAACCAGGAAGCGATGAAGACGATGTGAAAGGTCTTGACCCAAAGCATGGCCATGGTGCGATCCAGTCGAGGAAAGCCGCATTGTAAGCTGCGCCACCCTGCGCCCAGGGCCGGAGCAAAGCCCCGCGGACGGGGCTTTGCGGGACGGCGGCTCAGATCACGTACAGGTCGACGTACTCGTGCACCGGCATGGCTTCCAGCCGCTTCTGGTCCAGCGAGGCCTGCAGGATGCGGTCCTGCTGGCGGGCAGGGAACATGCGCGCCAGGTTGGTGCGGAACTTGGCTTCCAGCAGCGGTATGCCTTCGGCGCGGCGGCGCTTGTGGCCGATTGGGTACTCGCAGACGATTTCGTCCAGCCGGGTGCCGTCCTTGAATTCCACCGTCAGCGCATTGGCGATGGAACGCTTGTCGGGGTCGTGATAGTCGCGGGTGTAGGCCGGGTCTTCGACGCAGACGATCTTGTCGCGCAGCGCATCGATGCGGGGATCCTGCGCCACCGAGTCCTCGTAATCGGCCGCGGTCAGGCGGCCGTACAGCGTCGGCACGGCCACCATGTACTGGATGCAATGGTCCCGGTCGGCCGGGTTCGCGAGCGGGCCTTTCTTGTCGATGATGCGGATGCAGGCTTCGTGCGTGCGTATGGTGACTTTCGCGATGTCGTCCGCGCTCTTGCCGGCGGCCTTCAGTCGGCCGTGGAGCTCCATGGCGCATTCGACGGCGGTCTGCGCGTGGAACTCGGCCGGGAATGAGATCTTGAACAGCACGTTTTCCATCACGTAGCTGCCGTAGGGGCGCTGGAACCTGAACGGCTGGCCCTTGAACAGCACATCATAAAAGCCCCAGGTCTTGGCCGTCAGCACGGACGGGTAGCCCATTTCGCCGGTCTTGGCGATCAGCGCCAGGCGCACGGCGCGACTGGTGGCGTCGCCCGCGGCCCAGCTCTTCCTGCTGCCGGTATTGGGGGCGTGGCGATAGGTGCGCAGGCTCTGGCCGTCGACCCAGGCCAGCGACACCGCGTTGATCACTTCCTCGCGGCTCAGGCCCAACATCTGTGCCACCACGGCGGTGGAGGCCACCTTGACCAGCACCACGTGGTCCAGGCCGACCTTGTTGAAGGAGTTCTCCAGCGCGATGCAGCCCTGGATCTCATGCGCCTTGATCATGCCGGTCAGCACGTCGCGCATCAGCAGGGGCGGCTTGCCCGCCGCGACCGCGGTGCGGGACAGCCAGTCGGCGGTGGCCAGGATGCCGCCCAGGTTGTCGGACGGGTGGCCCCATTCGGCGGCCAGCCAGGTGTCATTGAAGTCCAGCCAGCGGATCATCGTGCCGATGTTGAACGCGGCTTGCACGGGATCGAGCTGGAATTGCGTGCCAGGCACCTTGGCGCCGTGGGGCACGGTCGTGCCGGGCACGATGGGGCCCAGCAGTTTCTTGCACGCCGGGTATTCCAGCGCTTCCAGGCCGCAGCCCAGCGTGTCGATCAGGCAGTTGCGTGCCGTCTCGTACGCCAGGCCGCTCTGGATTTCATACTTCAGGACGTAGTCGGCGATGTCGACCAGGACCTGGTCGGGATCGGGACGGACGTTGGAGAACGGGGCAGACATAGCGGTACCTCTCCATGGAATGAATACAGGTGGCCATGCCGTGCCCTCGTCCGTGTCCCGGTCTTACTTGCGCTTTTCCAGCGGCACGAACTTCTGGTCTTCCGGGCCCACGTAGTTGGCGGTGGGGCGGATGATCTTGTTGTCGACGCGCTGTTCGATGATGTGGGCCGACCAGCCCGCCGTGCGCGCGATGACGAACAGCGGCGTGAACATGGCGGTCGGGACTCCCATCATGTGATAGCTGACGGCCGAGAACCAGTCCAGGTTGGGGAACATCTTCTTGATGTCCCACATGACCGTTTCCAAGCGTTCGGCGATATCGAACATCTTGGTGCTGCCGGCCTGCTTGGACAGCTTCTTGGCCACTTCCTTGATGACCTTGTTGCGCGGGTCGGACACGGTGTAGACGGGGTGGCCAAAGCCGATGATAACTTCCTTGGCTTCGACGCGGCGGCGGATGTCGGCCTCGGCCTCGTCCGGCGTGTCATAGCGCTTCTGCACGTCGAAGGCCACTTCGTTGGCGCCGCCGTGCTTGGGGCCACGCAGCGCGCCGATGGCGCCCGAGATGGCCGAGAACATGTCCGAGCCGGTGCCGGCGATGACGCGGGCGGTGAACGTGGACGCGTTGAACTCGTGTTCGGCGTACAGGTTCAGCGAGATGTGCATGGCCTTGACCCAATCATCGCTGGGCTTTTCGCCGTGCAGCAGATGCAGGAAGTGGCCGCCGATGCTGTCGTCGTCCGTCTGTACGTCGATGATGCGGCCGTTGTGGCTGTAGTGGTACCAGTACAGCAGCGCCGAGCCCAGGTTGGCCATCAGGCGGTCGGCGATGTCGCGCGCGCCCGGGGTGTTGTGGTCGTCTTTTTCAGGCAGCACGCAGCCCAGCACCGACACGGCGGTGCGCATCACGTCCATGGGGTGGCTGGCGGCGGGCAGGGCCTCCAGCGCGGCTTGCAGCTGGGCGGGCAGGCCGCGCAGGCTGCGCAGCTTTTCCTTGTAGGCCTTCAGTTCGGCCTTGTTCGGCAGCTTGCCGTGGACGAGCAAGTGGGCGATTTCCTCGAATTCGCTGGTGTGGGCGATATCCAGGATGTCGTAGCCGCGGTAGTGCAGGTCGTTGCCGCTGCGGCCAACCGTGCACAGCGCCGTGTTGCCGGCGACAACGCCAGACAGCGCAACCGATTTCTTGGGCTTGAAACCGGCTTTTTCTTCCGGCTTGGCGTCCGATTTGGCCACTTGCTTCTTGGGAGCCGTGCTCATGTCTCTACTCCTTCCTTTCGCGATGGTCGTTGCTATGGGGGTGGGCATGCAAGGCGCCGGGCGGCTGCCGCGGCGCCGGAAACCGAGGGCTTGCTTACGCCTTGCCTTTCTGGAAAAGCGCGTCCAGCTTGGATTCGAACTCGTGATAGCCGATGCGGTCGTACAGTTCCTCGCGCGTCTGCATCAGGTCCACCACGTTCTTCTGGTGGCCGTCGCGGCGGATAGCGGTGTAGACCGCTTCGGCGGCCTTGTTCATGGCGCGGAAGGCCGACAGCGGGTAGAGCACCATGCCCACGCCCACGCTCTTCAGTTCTTCCACCGAGAACAGCGGCGTCTTGCCGAATTCGGTGATGTTGGCCAGCACCGGCACCTTGACTGCCTTGACGAAGCGGTCGTAGGTGGGCAGGTCGTAGGCGGCTTCGGCGAAGATGGCATCGGCGCCCGCTTCCACGCAGGCCAGCGCGCGCTCGATGGCGGCGTCGACGCCGTGCGAGGCGATCGCGTCGGTGCGGGCGATCAGGTAGAAATCAGTGTCGGTGCGGGCGTCGGCCGCGGCCTTGACGCGGTCGGCCATTTCCTCGGTCGAGACGATTTCCTTGCCCGGACGGTGGCCGCAGCGCTTGGCGCCGACCTGGTCTTCGATGTGGCAGGCGGCGGCGCCGAACTTGATCAGGCTCTTGACGCTACGGGCGATGTTGAAGGCCGAGGGGCCGAAGCCGGTGTCGATGTCCACCACCAGCGGCACGTCGCAGACGTCGGTGATACGGCGCACGTCGGTCAGGACGTCGTCCATGGTGTTGATGCCCAGATCGGGCAGACCCAGCGAGCCAGCCGCGACGCCGCCGCCGGACAGGTAGATCGCGCGGTAGCCGGCGCGCTTGGCCAGCAGTGCATGGTTGGCGTTGATGGCGCCGATGATCTGCAGCGGGCTTTCTTCGGCGAGTGCGCGGCGGAAGAGGGCGCCGGCGGATTCGGGTCTGGACATGGGTGGTCTCCGTAATTTGGACCGGGTGTTTTCAGAATGCCCCGGATGGAAGGACTGGCCGGAAAATAGATCTGTCCCCTTCGCGATATTCCTTTGCGCAGGAGCAAAGGGACAGGTTTATGTTTCGGTCTTGCTTAGGAATTGGGCCCGCGCAAACGGGCCCAATTCTTTACTCATGCGCTGCTTACTTCAGCAGGTCCTTGACGCCGTCGCGCTCTTCGAGGAGCTCTTTCAGCGTGAAGTCCAGGCGCTCGCGCGAGAAGGCGTCGATTTCCAGGCCTTCGATGCGCTTGTATTCGCCGTTTTCGGTCGTGACCGGCACGCCGTAGATGATGCCTTCCGGGATGCCGTAGGAGCCGTCCGACGGGATGCCCATCGTGACCCACTTGCCGTTGCTGCCCAGGACCCAGTCACGGACGTGGTCGATGGCGGCGTTGGCGGCCGAAGCGGCCGAGGACAGGCCGCGGGCTTCGATGATGGCGGCGCCGCGCTTGCCCACGGTGGGGATGAACGTGTCGCGGTTCCAGGCGTCGTCGTTGATCAGCTTGGACAGCGACTCGCCGCCGACGGTGGCGAAACGGTAGTCGGGGTACATCGTGGGCGAGTGGTTGCCCCACACGACCAGCTTTTCGATGTCGGCGACGGCCTTGCCCGACTTGGCGGCCAGTTGCGACAGGGCGCGGTTGTGGTCCAGGCGCAGCATGGCGGTGAAGTTCTTGGCGGGCAGGTCCGGCGCCGACTTCATGGCGATGTAGGCGTTGGTGTTGGCCGGGTTGCCCACGACCAGGACCTTGACGTTGCGGCTGGCGACGTCGTTCAGGGCCTTGCCCTGAGCCGTGAAGATCTGGGCGTTGACGGACAGCAGGTCCTTGCGCTCCATGCCGGGGCCGCGCGGACGGGCGCCAACCAGCAGGGCCACATCAACGTCCTTGAAGGCGGTGCGCGGGTCGCTGTGGGCGGTGACTTCTTGCAGCAGCGGGAAGGCGCAGTCATCCAGTTCCATGATGACGCCCTTCAGGGCCTTTTGCGCTTTCTCGTCGGGAATTTCCAGCAGTTGCAGGATGACGGGTTGATCTTTACCCAGCATTTCGCCCGAGGCGATGCGGAATAGCAGTGCGTAACCGATTTGGCCGGCGGCGCCGGTGACGGCGACACGCAAGGCAGGCTTGGACATGGACGTTCTCCGTAATGGTTTGGCGAGAAAAAATCTCACCAATCAGTGTAATCGTTGGGCGTGAAAATCAACGCGGGTGCGGTAGCGTGCGCAGCGGCGGGCGCGGAGGTGCGCGCAGCGGCTGGCGCAGGGCCTGGACAGCGTTGAATCCTAGATCGAATTTACGTGTCCGTCAATTGCTCTTCTATCTTATATAAGACATAAGACGTTGGACAGCTTCCCGGCCGATATGCCACAATAGAGCGTTTATTCGAATGCGCCGCAGCCCGGTTCCGGCTGCGCGCCTGTATCAAGCCAGAACCTTGGCGGCAGCAGCGCATTGCGGATGGGTTCGCTGCCTTGCGCCGCCCTCCCATATCCCCGGATAAACATGACTCAATCGAAAAGATCCATGGCAGAGCCCCGGCCCGAAACCTCCTTACGCATTCGCGCCGCCCGCACGGCGGGCGAGGGGGCCGCTTTCAGTCCGCTCTACCGCCAAATCAAGGATCTGCTTGTCCAGAGCCTGGAACGCGGCGAATGGAAGCCCGGCGAGCTCATCCCCAGCGAAATCGATCTGGCCGCCCGTTTCCAGGTGAGCCAGGGTACGGTGCGCAAGGCGGTCGACGAGTTGGCCGCCGAGCACATGCTGCTGCGGCGCCAGGGCAAGGGCACTTTTGTCGCCACCCACCACGAAGCGCGCGTGCGCTACCGCTTCCTGCGCCTGGCCGCCGACGAAGGCGAGGCCGGCCGGGCGGAAAGCCGCATCCTGGAATGCCGACGCCTGCGGGCGCCCGCCGAGATCGCGCGCGCCCTCGACCTGCGGGCCGGCGAAACCGTCATCATGATCCGCCGCCTGCTGTCCCTGGGGCAGGCGCCCACCGTGGTGGACGACATCTGGCTGCCTGGTTCCATTTTCCGTGGACTGACCCTGGAACTGCTGAGCGCCAACAAGGCGCCGCTCTATGGTCTGTTCGAATCCGAATTCGGCGTGAGCATGGTGCGCGCGGACGAAAAGCTGCGCGCGGTGATCGCGCCGGCCGAGGTCTGTCCGCTGCTTAATGTTCCCGCCGGGACGCCGTTGTTGCAGGTGGATAGGGTGTCTTATACGTATGGTGACCGCCCCATGGAAATTCGCCGGGGGTTGTACTTGACCGATCGATACCACTACCGCAATAGTCTGAATTGATGAGTTTTTTACCTACGATTTGATACCGACCCTATCTCTGGGCGAAAATACCGTGTTTGCCCGCAAGGGCGACGGCATTTCCGCCGTAACGATTCCCTAGTTCCGAAACACCGAGGCCGTCATGTCCGACACCGCTGCCAAGCCACGTCCGCAGTTTCGCAATATTGGTATTGCGCAACTCGCCAGCTACCGCCTGCCCCTGGCCGGCAAGCTGTCCATTCTGCACCGCGTCAGCGGCGCGCTGCTGTTCCTCTGTCTTCCCTTGGTCATTCTGCCGCTGTTCGCGGCCAGCGTGGCCGCGCCGCAGACGTTCGCAGCCGTGGCCGCGTACGCCGGCAATCCGATCGTCAAGCTTGTCTTCCTGGTCCTGATCTGGGGCTACCTGCACCACTTCTGTGCCGGCATCCGCTACCTGCTGCTGGACCTGCACATCGGCATCGACAAACTGTCGGCCAAGAAGAGCGCCGGCGTGGTCTTCGGGGTGAGCCTGGCGCTGACCCTGGTGTTCGCTCTCAAACTGTTCGGAGTGCTGTAATGGCCGACGTCAAAAACTACGGACCCAAGCGTCTGGTCGTGGGCGCCCACTACGGCGTCATGGACTTCATCATCCAGCGTATCACCGCCGTCATCATGGCCGTGTACACGCTGGTGCTGCTCATCGGCATCCTGATGATGCCGGCCTTCACGTACGAGCACTGGACCGCGCTGTTCAACTTCTACGTGGGCGTTCTTCCGGTTGGCCAGATCCTGGCCACCCTTGCATTCATTGCGCTGGCCTGGCATGCCTGGATTGGTGTGCGCGACATCTGGATGGACTACGTCAAGTCGGTGGGCGTGCGCCTGCTGCTGCAAGTGCTGACGATCCTCTGGCTGGTCGGTTCGGTCGTTTACTTCGCGCAAATCCTCTGGAGCATTTAAGCCGTGGTCTCTGTCATGAAATCCCTGCCGCGCCGCCAGTTTGATGTGGTGGTCGTTGGCGCCGGCGGAGCCGGCATGCGTTGTTCGCTGCAACTGGCCCAGGCGGGCCTGTCCGTTGCAGTGCTGTCCAAGGTGTTCCCCACGCGTTCGCACACCGTTGCCGCACAGGGCGGCGTGAGCGCCTCGCTGGGCAACATGAGCGAAGACAACTGGTACTGGCACATGTACGACACCGTCAAGGGTTCGGACTGGCTGGGCGACCAGGACGCCATCGAATTCATGTGCCGCGAAGCGCCGAACGCCGTGTACGAGCTCGAACACTTCGGCATGCCGTTCGACCGCAACCCCGACGGCACCATCTACCAGCGTCCGTTCGGCGGCCACACCGCCAACTTCGGTGAAAAGCCGGTCCAGCGCGCCTGTGCCGCTGCCGACCGCACCGGCCACGCGCTGCTGCACACCCTCTACCAGCGCAACGTTGCCGCGCGCACCCAGTTCTTCGTCGAATGGATGGCGCTGGACCTGCTGCGCAACGAAGCGGGCGACGTCGTGGGCGTGACCGCTCTCGAAATGGAAACGGGCGAAATCTATATCCTGGAAGCCAAGACCACGGTGCTGGCCACCGGCGGCGCCGGCCGCATCTGGGCCGCTTCCACCAACGCCTTCATCAACACCGGTGACGGCCTGGGCATGGCCGCCCGCGCGGGCATCCCGCTGCAGGACATGGAATTCTGGCAATTCCACCCGACCGGCGTGGCCGGCGCCGGCGTGCTGATCACGGAAGGCGTGCGCGGCGAGGGCGGCATCCTGCTGAACAAGGATGGCGAACGCTTCATGGAGCGCTATGCGCCCACGCTGAAGGATCTGGCTCCGCGCGACTTCGTGTCGCGCTCGATGGACCAGGAAATCAAGGAAGGCCGCGGCTGCGGTCCGGACGGCAGCTACGTGGTCCTCAAGCTGGACCACCTGGGCGCCGACGTCATCAACAAGCGTTTGCCCTCGATCCGCGAAATCGCCATCAAGTTCGGCAACGTGGACCCGATCAAGGAACCGATCCCCGTCGTTCCGACCATCCACTACCAGATGGGCGGCATTCCGGCCAACTACCACGGCCAGGTGTTGTCGCGCGAAAATGGCGAAAACAAGGTTGTCAACGGCCTGTACGCCATCGGCGAATGCGCCGCGGTGTCGGTGCACGGCGCCAACCGCCTGGGCACCAACTCGCTGCTGGACCTGATCGTGTTCGGCCGCGCCACCGGCAACCACATCGTCAATTCGCATCCGGAACGCCAGCACGCGCACCAGCCCGTGCCGCAGCAAGCCGTCGAATTCTCGCTGGACCGCGTCAACAAGCTGGAATCGCGCACCTCGGGCGAGAAGACCCAGGACATCGGCAATGCCATCCGCTTCTCGATGCAGCGCCACTGCGGCGTGTTCCGCACGCTGGAACTGCTGAACGAAGGCGTGACCCAGATCGAAGATCTGGCCAAGCAAGCCGACAATATCTACTTCAAGGACAAGTCCAAGGTGTTCAACACCGCGCGCGTCGAGGCGCTGGAAATGGCGAACATGACGGAAGTGGCCCGCGCCACCATCAAGTCGGCCGCCGCCCGCACCGAAAGCCGCGGCGCGCACGCGCTGGACGACCACCCGACGCGCGACGACGAAAACTGGCTGAAGCACACGCTGTGGTACTCCGAAGGCAGCCGCCTGGATTACAAGCCCGTGCAGATGAAGCCGCTGACGGTCGAGTCCTTCCCGCCCAAGGCGCGTACCTTCTAAGTCCGGATTGAGCCCACTATGAGCAACAAGAGAATCGTCAAGTTCGAAATCTACCGCTACGATCCGGACAAGGACGAGCGCCCGTACATGCAGAAGCTGGAAGTCGAACTCCAGCCGACCGACAAGATGCTGCTCGATGCGCTGGTGCGCATCAAGAACGACGTCGATGACAGCCTGGCCCTGCGCCGCTCGTGCCGTGAAGGCGTGTGCGGTTCGGACGCCATGAACATCAACGGCAAGAACGGTCTGGCGTGCACCACCAACCTGCGCGAATTGAAGGAACCCATCGTTCTGCGTCCGCTGCCGGGCTTGCCCGTCATCCGCGATCTGATCGTGGACATGACGCACTTCTTCAACCAGTACCACTCGATCCGTCCGTACCTCATCAACGACACGCCGCCGCCCGAAAAGGAACGTCTGCAGTCGCCCGAGGCGCGCGAAGAGCTGGATGGCCTGTACGAGTGCATTCTGTGCGCGTGCTGTTCCACTTCCTGCCCGTCGTTCTGGTGGAACCCGGACAAGTTCGTCGGCCCGGCCGGCCTGCTGCAAGCCTACCGCTTCATCGCCGACAGCCGCGACGAAGCCACGGGCAGCCGTCTGGACAACCTGGAAGATCCGTACCGCCTGTTCCGTTGCCACACCATCATGAATTGCGTCGACGTCTGTCCCAAGGGACTGAACCCGACCAAGGCGATCGGCAAGATCAAGGAACTGATGGTTCGCCGCACGGTCTAGTGCTAAGCAGTGTATTGAAGGTGTAAAGAAAGATGAGCAGGCTAACTGAATTGGAGCGGGCGCGTTTGCGTTGGCGGGCGCGCCGCGGCTTGCTCGAAAACGACTTGATCATCACCCGGTATCTGGATGCCCACGAGGCTGAGCTTACCGATGATGACGTGGCGGCATTGACGCAGCTTTTCGAGATGGGAGACAACGACCTTCTCGATCTGCTGCTGGCCCGCAAAGAGCTTGAAGGCGCGCTGGACACGCCCAGGCTTCGGAGCATCATTGGCCAGATGCGCGCGCTCTGATTAATTGAGAGGAATGAACATGAACCTGTCTGACAAAAAAGCCACTCTATCCTTCTCGGATGGCAGCGCCCCCATTGAGTTCCCTGTTTACAAGGGTACGGTTGGTCCGGATGTGATCGACATCCGCAAGCTGTACGGCCAGACGGGCATGTTCACGTTTGACCCCGGCTTCATGTCCACCGCCGCTTGCGAATCGGGCATCACGTACATCGACGGCGACAAGGGCGAACTGCTGTACCGCGGCTACCCCATCGAGCAATTGGCCGTCAATTGCGACTTCATGGACATCTGCTACCTGATCCTGAACGGCGAACTGCCCAACAAGGACCAGAAGGCCGACTTCGATTCGCAAGTCACCCATCACACGATGGTGAACGAGCAGCTGCACTTCTTCCTGCGCGGTTTCCGCCGCGACGCGCACCCGATGGCCGTGCTGACCGGCCTGGTCGGCGCGCTGTCCGCGTTCTACCACGACTCCACCGACATCACGAACCCGCAGCATCGCCACATCTCGGCCATCCGCCTGATCGCCAAGATGCCGACGCTGGTCGCGATGGCCTATAAGTACTCGCAAGGCCAGCCCTTCATCTACCCGCAGAACGACCTGTCCTACACGGGCAACTTCCTGCGCATGATGTTCGCCACGCCGTGCGAAGACTACAAGGTCAACGAAGTCGTCGAGCGCGCGCTGGACCGCATCTTCATCTTGCATGCCGACCACGAGCAGAACGCCTCGACCTCGACCGTCCGCCTGTGCGGCTCGTCGGGCACCAACCCGTTCGCCGCTATCTCGGCCGGCGTGGCTTGCCTGTGGGGCCCGGCTCACGGCGGCGCCAACGAAGCTTGCCTGCAGATGCTGGAAGAACTGCAAGCCAACGGCGGCATCGCCAAGGTCGGCGAGTTCATGGAGAAGGTCAAGGACAAGAACTCGGGCGTGCGCCTGATGGGCTTTGGCCACCGCGTCTACAAGAACTACGACCCGCGCGCCAAGCTGATGCAGGAAACCTGCAAGGAAGTGCTCTCGGCCCTGGGCCTGGAAAACGACCCGCTGTTCAAGCTGGCCATGGAACTGGAACGCATCGCCCTGTCGGATCCGTACTTCGTCCAGCGCAAGCTGTACCCGAACGTGGACTTCTACTCGGGTATCGTCCAGCGCGCCATCGGCATCCCGACTTCGCTGTTCACGGCCATCTTCGCGCTGGCCCGCACGGTGGGCTGGATCGCCCAGTGGAACGAAATGCTGTCGGATCCCGATTACAAGATCGGCCGCCCGCGCCAGCTGTTCACCGGTTCGGTCACGCGCGACGTGCCGCCGATGGACAAGCGTTGATACGCTACTGCCTGGCTTGAACAAGAAACCGCCTTCGGGCGGTTTTTTGTTGCCGTTTGTCGTGCGAAGACGGGTGGGCGGCCCGGTGTTTGAACATGGCGTTTGGGTTTGGCGTTTATCATCCATGCCATGATTCCCATAGCATTGCCTTCCGCCGGCTTCTACATCTTCGTTTCCCTGGGCTTTCTTGCGGGCCTGCTGCTGCTCGGCTGGGCCGTGGTCTTGGCGGTGAGCGCGGGCGCGCGCCGCACCGTACGCAAGTACTGGAAGACTTCCGCTCTGGCGTCGATCGTGCTGGCCGTGCCGTTCGCGTTCTATGCGTGGGTCCAGACGGTGGTCTGGCAGATCGAGCGGGAGGGTGCCCGTGCGGAGGCCGCCCGCAATGTCACGCTGCAGGAAACCACCACGGTCGGCGGCATTGCCATGCCAGCGGGAACGCGACTGAAGCTGCAGGACGAAGGGCAACTGGAAACCTATCTCGAAGCGGAGTTTCCACAGCCTGTGGCCATGTACGGGGTACTGGCGTCGAGCGCCCGACGCTATCTCAACACCGATTACGACAACGACACCTACGCCTTGCTGCGCCGCTACCCGCGCAATGTGATCCTGCGCGGCGCGGGTAGCCAGGCGGTGCAGGGTTGGCAGTGCGACGCCACACAGGACATCGAATTCGAGGTGGCGAGCGACGGCGCCATGAAGGCGTTCGACAAGTGCGTGCTGGGCCCGGGCAACCGGGTCGAGACCGTGGACCTTGCGCCGGGTTCCATCGTCTACGGTTCGAGCGGCACCGTCTACACCGATGGATCGCGCGATCCGGATCGCTGGCGCATCGAGGTCAAGAACCCGGTGGCGGTCAAGATATTCGGGCTGCCTTTGAGCGAGCCCCGGCTGTACCTCGACGAGGCGCGGCGCCTGTTGCGGGTCAGCGATGCGGAACTGGCCTGCCCGACGCGTTTCGGCGGCGTGAGCTATGCCGCGGGCACCCAGGTCAAGTCGGCGCGGCGCGGCCGCGGCGATGCGCGCGAGCCGTATCCGGGCGTTCTGGTGCTGAGTCCCTGGGACGGCCAAGTTGCCCGGCGTGACGGCCAGGCCGACGTGCCCGAGGGCATGTCGGTCATGCAGACGCTGGCCGGCGAGGTCGTGGACGTGCTCAAGAACGACGAGGCGGGCGTGTTCCACTTCGCCACCATCATCGTGGGCGACGAGGAACCGCAGCCGAGCCGCGCGGCCTGCCCCTGAACCACGCAGCAGGCCGGGCAGCCTGCCTTATGCGCCGATGCCGCGCGCCATCAGCACGGCGAACAGCGGCAGGAAGATGAACAGGTGCGATTCGATCATGACCCAGCGGCGGGCGCGCTTGATGTCGGCCGCGGGAGGCACGAAGCCCGGCTGCTGGCGGGATTGCTTGGCCCAGCGCAGGAAGGCCATCGTGGGCGGGATCGAACAGAGGCCGATGATGACGAACAGCGTGATCTTGGCGTGGAACCAGGGATTGCTCATATAGAACGCGGCGCCCTTGGCGCCCAGCGTCAAGCGCAGCACGCCGGTGATGAGCACGACCACGGCGCTCAGCGCATAGAGGCGGTCATAGATGACCAGGCGCTTGAGGCCGTTGGCGCTGAGATCGGGCCGCAGCAGCACGGCCTCGGCTGTCAGGACCACCACGAGCAGGAAAATGGCCAGGTAGTGAAACCAGGCATACAAGGCATCGGCCAGCATGTTGACTCCGGAAAACAAGGTCGAACTTGGTTTTTACCATCAGCGCGGGTAGGGCAGCTATCTTGATGGCGTGACCCCTCCGGAATGAAAAAGAGCGCCCCGAGGGGCGCTCTTTGCCTTAGCGGCGGTCGCTCATCAACGACGCTTCTTGGCGGCCTCGGCGGCTTCCTGCTGCGCGTCCACCACGGCCAGCGCCGTCATGTTGACGATGCGGCGCACAGTCGCGCTGGTGGTCAGGATGTGCACGGGGCGAGCCGCGCCCAGCAGGATCGGACCCATCGCGACGCCATTGCTGCCGGTCATCTTCAGCATGTTGTACGTGATGTTGCCGGTGTCCAGCGTGGGCATGACGAGCAGGTTGGCGCGGCCCTTGAGGGTGCTGTCCGGGTAGGCCAGGACGCGGATCTTTTCCGACAGGGCGGCGTCGGCGTGCATTTCGCCGTCGACTTCCAGGTCGGGAGCGCGGTCCTGCACCATCTGGCGCGCGGCGGCCATCTTGCGCGAGGATTCCGTCACGCGGCTGCCGAAGTTGGAGTGCGACAGCAGGGCGATCTTCGGCACCACGCCAAAGCGCAGCATTTCGTCCGCGGCCTGGATGGTGATGCTGGCGACTTCCTCGGCCGTCGGGTTCTCGTTGACGTGGGTGTCGGTGACGAACAGCGTCTGGTCGGGCAGCATCAGCACGTTCAGGGCGGCGTAGGTCTGGCCTTCCTTCTTGCCGATGATTTCGTCGATGTACTTGAGCTGGTTGTCGTACTTGCTGGCCACGCCGCAGAGCAGCGCGTCGGCATCGCCGCGGCGCAGCAGCATCGCGCCGATCAGCGTGTTGTGCTTGCGGATCATCGCCTTGGCGATGGCCGGCGTCACGCCTTCGCGGCCCTTCAACTGGTAGTACGCAGCCCAGGTCTCGTTGAAGCGGCTGTCGTCTTCCGGATCCACGATCTCGAAGTCCTGGCCGGCGACCAGGCGCAGACCGAACTTCTTGATGCGCATCTCGATGACGGCCGGGCGGCCGATCAGGATCGGGAACGCCAGCTTCTCATCGGCCACGGTCTGTACCGCGCGCAGCACGCGCTCGTCTTCGCCGTCGGCGTAGATGACGCGCTTGGGCGCCTTCTTGGCCTGTGCGAACAGCGGACGCATCAGCTGGCCCGAGTGGTACACGAAGCCCATCAGTTTCTGACGGTAGGCTTCGATGTCCTCGATGGGACGGGCGGCCACGCCGGAGTCGGCGGCGGCCTGGGCCACGGCCGGCGCGATCTGGACGATCAGGCGCGGGTCGAAGGGCTTGGGAATGATGTAGTCCGGGCCGAACGACAGTTCCTGGCCGGCGTAGGCGCGGGCCACTTCGTCGTTCTGTTCGGCCTGTGCCAGTTCGGCGATGGCCTTGACGCAAGCCAGCTTCATTTCTTCCGTGATGCGCGAGGCGCCAGCGTCCATGGCGCCGCGGAAGATGAACGGGAAGCACAGCACGTTGTTGACCTGGTTCGGGTAGTCCGAACGGCCGGTGGCGATGATGCAGTCCGGGCGGGCGGCCTTGGCCACTTCGGGACGGATTTCCGGTTCCGGATTGGCCAGCGCCAGGATCAGCGGGCTGGCGGCCATGGTCTTGACCATGTCGGCGGTCAGCACGCCGGCGGTCGAGCAGCCCAGGAACACGTCGGCGCCGTTGACCACGTCGGCCAGCGTGCGCGCGTCGGTCTTCTGCGCATAGCGCTTCTTGTTGGCCTCCATGTTTTCATCGCGACCGTCCCAGATCACGCCGCGCGAGTCCACCACGTAGATGTGCTCGCGCTTGACGCCCAGGTGGACCAGCAGGTCCAGGCAGGCGATGGCGGCGGCGCCGGCGCCCGAGCAGGCCAGCTTGACCTTGCCGATGTCCTTGCCCACGACCTTCAGGCCGTTCAGGATGGCGGCCGAGGAAATGATGGCGGTGCCGTGCTGGTCGTCATGGAAGACGGGGATCTTCATGCGCTCGCGCAGCTTCTTCTCGATGTAGAAGCACTCGGGCGCCTTGATGTCCTCGAGGTTGACGCCGCCCAGCGTGGGCTCCAGCGCCGCGATGATGTCGACCAGCTTGTCCGGATCATTCTCGGCCAGTTCGATATCGAAGACGTCGATGCCGGCGAACTTCTTGAACAGGCAGCCTTTGCCTTCCATTACCGGCTTGGCGGCCAGCGGGCCGATGTTGCCTAGGCCCAGCACGGCGGTGCCGTTGGTGATCACGCCCACCAGGTTGCCGCGCGAGGTGTACTTCGAGGCGGCGTCGTCGCCCTGGTCGAAGATGGCCATGCAGGCGGCCGCCACGCCGGGGGAGTAGGCCAGGGACAGGTCATCCTGGTTGGCCAGGGTCTTGGTCGGGGTGACCGAGATTTTGCCGGGGGTGGGGTAGGCGTGGTAGTCCAACGCCATTTTGGTGAGAGTTTCGTCCATGGGATACAGGCCTCTGGGGCACAAAATGGAAAGGAAGACGGATTGAAAAAGGCGGGCTCGCGGCCCGCCGTATTTTTTTGGAAATGCTTGGGAACACCCGTATTTCAACAGAAAGCGCGGGCGCTTGGTTGTTGCGGTGCAGCGAATGGACGATTTTGCGCAAGACCTCGCTGCATCGCGGATCGCAATCCTACAGTTCCCAAGGCGGCGTCTGGCGCGCGCTGGCATTCAAGCGGGCGCGCAACGCCTTGGCGTCTTCCTGGCGGTCCAGGCTGTCCAGCGCGTGCAGCACGATCCAGTCCGCGCTGACCTCGAAGAAGTCGCGCAGCTGGGCGCGGGTGTCGCTGCGGCCGAAGCCGTCGGTGCCGAGCGTGCGGTAGGGCGCGGGCACCCAGGCGCGGATTTGCTCGGGCACGGCGCGCACGTAGTCGCTGGCGGCGACGACCGGGGCGTTGCTTGCGCCCAGGCAGGTCCGGACCCAGTCGACGCTGGCCTGCAGGCCCAGCGCGCGGGCGCGTTCGGCTTCGCGGCCGGCGCGCGCCAGCTCGGAGTAGCTGGTGACGCTCCAGACTTCCGCGTCCACGCCGTAATCGGCCTGCAGGCGTTCTGCCGCGAGTTCCGCCTCGCGCAGCATCGGGCCTGCGCCCAGCAGGCGCACCTGGGCCTGCGCGCGCGCGGGCCGCAGGCGGTACATGCCGCGCAGGATGCCCTCGCGCACGTCCTCGCCTTGAGGCATGTCCGGTTGCGCCAGGTTCTCGTTGGTGACGGTCAGGTAGAAGAATTCATCGCGCTGCTCGTCCAGCATGCGGCGCATGCCGTGTTCGACGATGACGGCGACTTCGAAGGCGTAGGCCGGGTCATAGGCGCGGCAGTTTGGCACGGCCGCCGCCATGATGTGGCTGGATCCGTCCTGGTGCTGCAGCCCTTCGCCGCCCAGGGTGGTACGGCCGGAGGTGGCGCCGATGAGGAATCCGCGCGTGCGCTGGTCGGCGGCGGCCCAGATCAGGTCGCCGATGCGCTGGAAGCCGAACATCGAGTAATAGATATAGAAGGGCAGCATCGGCAGGCCGTTGACCGAGTAGCTGGTGCCGGCGGCCGTCCAGGACGAAATCGCGCCGGCCTCGGTGATGCCTTCTTCCAGGATCTGGCCGTCGCGCGCCTCGCGGTAGTACAGCACCGAGCCTATGTCCTCGGGTTCGTAGAGCTGGCCTTGCGCCGAATAGATGCCGATCTGGCGGAACAGGTTGGCCATGCCGAAGGTGCGCGCCTCGTCGGCCACGATAGGCACGATGCGCGGCCCCACGGTGGTGTCCTTGAGCAGCGCGGTCAGCATGCGCACGATGGCCATGGTGGACGACATTTCCT